>CAZIIK010000052.1:0-40359 GCA_964539235.1 uncultured Gammaproteobacteria bacterium
ATCACTCGGGTATACCTTTTCCATGGCTTGTGTGCTGCATATCACGTGACAAATCGGTATTATGACCCTGCACATCCCAAAAATCCGCATCTGTTTGAATGCATAACAAGAAAAATACCCATTTTCGGACAGACTCTAAGACTTTTTCACAACCGATTTCTTGGGTGGATAATTCTTTTTGACAGATTTGGATGATGTTAACTGCGTAATCTGCGTTTTAATCACCTTAACTGCATCGCCATCATTCAACCGCTGCTGGCCCGCTGTCACGACTTCTGCACCGAATTTTAGGCCACTGGTAATTTGTGACAGCCCAGCACGCACAATGCCAACTTTCACATAAATTTTATGCACATGGCCTTGTTGCAACACATACACATACTCACCATTGATATCCGTCATAATGGCAATTTCAGGCACCATCAATAATTGACGATCAGGATCTAAAATCTGTGCCACACTGACAAACATGCCAGGTGAGAGTAAAAAGTCAGAATTTGGAATTTTGGCTTCTACTGTTAACGTCCCTGAGCTTTGGTTAACTGCAGGCGATGTAAAATTAACAATACCTTTGAAGGTCTTATCTTTATATGCACCCGAGGTCACATCAACATTCTGGCCAATTTCAATTTCTGCCCGCACCACGGCTGGAACGGTATAGGTCACCTTCAACGGCACTTGTTGGACCAATTTCACGACACTCGTGCCCTGATTTAAGTAGGCACCCACGCTGTAAGTAAAACTGCCTAATGCACCGGCAAAAGGCGCGCGCAAGGTTTTTTGGTTAATCAATACTTGCTGCTTTTGTAGTGCTGCTTCCGCACTCACCATATCGGCTTTGGCTTGTTCTAGTACTTGTGCTGAAATGCCGCCGTAAGATTTCAACTTCAACAATCGTTGATATTTTGACTGTTTAACGCTGTAGTCAGATTTGAGTGATTTCAGTGTCGCCAAATCAGCCTGATCATCTAATTGCGCAATCGCCTGACCTTTTTTCACAGTTTGACCATCACGCGCATCGATTTTGACCAAACGTCCACCTACGTTAAAACTCAAATCAACCGACCGAATAGCTTGCATATGGCCCACCGCTGTAATCGTTTGCGGGACCGTAATCTTTTTGGCTTTTGCCACAATGACATTCACAGGTTTTGTTGTGGTATGTGCTACCGATTTTTTAGTTGCGTGTGAAGGAATTGTTAATGCGAAACCAGCACCTATTACAATGGATAGGACCACCGCCGATGCCACACCTTTCAAAACATGTCTTGTCATTGGGAACATATCCTCTGTTGCACCATCATTCTCATGTAAATCCATTAATGACCTGATTGAATCATAGCTTGCAAACGCTCATCCACCGCCTCACGTTGGTCAAACACATAGCAACCACCCTGGTAATGTGCAGCACCACATTCTTCTAAGTAACGCAAAATACCGCCATCCAATTGATAAACTTCTTTAAATCCGGCACGCAATGCCAGTGGCAGCCCTTTTTCGCAGCGAATGCCACCGGTGCAGAACATTACCATCGGTTTAGCTTTTGTCGCCTCATCGCAGTCATCAAGTGCGGCGTAGATTTCTTTAAAATTTCTCAGATTAAAGTTTTCAGCACGTTCAAACGTTCCCTGTTCGATCTCATAATCATTACGCGTATCTAGCAACGTAAACTCTCGCCCTTCATCCAACCATTGCTTCAACGTTTGTGCAGACAGATGCGTACCCGTTCCTTCCACAGCTTCGACTGCAATAGCCGTTGGGACAATATGGCCCTTACGTTTAACCACAAAACGTTCAAATGGCATTTCAGTTGATGAACTGCGTTTAAATACCATGTCACTTAAACGCGTGTCATTGCGCAGAAAATTTTCCAGAACAGCAATGGCATCTTCGGTACCTGCTACTCCAATATTGATGCCTTCTGGGCTCACAATAATAGTGCCCTTCAGTGCTAAGCCGCCGCACACATACCGAAATGCTTGGCGCAAGGCATGCGTGTCGTAAATGCACACAAACTTGTATGTAGAGATGTTAATGATATTTGTCGCCATGTGTTCAAGCTTTAACCAAATTCAACTGGCGCGCATTATACCGTCTTTTCTCTGAATTAGATAATCCCTAGGTTGATAGGATCAAACCACCCTGCATCAGATCAAATTGACTGGCGCTTCAGGCAGTCAAACAAATCGGCAAACGCTTCACGTTTAACTGGATTATTACCGGCGATAATGCCTTTAATCACAGCCAGGCCATCTCGTTCAATTTCACGCCATAAGGCTTGATTTTCTGGTACGGGGTAAATGCCTTCACCAGCGACTTCAATAATACCAACACCTTCGGATTTGATCTTGGTCAATGCCGGCGGTGTCAGATATTGTGGGTTACGAAAAACAATATGGGCTTCGTAACCTGTTGCCACACGACGCACAATCAAATTGCAGGTATTACGGCTAGGTTCTAGCTGTTTCCAGGCAGCAATCATGGCACCAACACGGCGCACAAATACGCCAGCATCTGCCGCCAACAGTCGACAGGTAGCAATGGGGTAATGCAAGAGACTCCATGTGCATTCGTCTTCTATCATCGTATACTTTTCAATGGGCTGTGCTTCCATGATAGGCAAGTGTAATGCCTCAAAAACTTGATAATGATGATGCACCAAGATAGACGCGCCAGCCCATTCCACGTCACTGTTAGAACAGGCGGTGTAAGTGGGTGCCAACTGCAAAAAATCGACCAAATCTTGCACACTTTGTTGTGACATGATCATTGGTCGTGGTTGACGATCTACCAAGACAAAATGTTTTGGGAATAAAGGAAATGGTGTCAGTTGGGCAAAAAATTCCCGTTGCGGTGCAAGTTCAAAACTGAACACCCGCAAATTCTCTTTGCCGGGGATACCAATATTTTCGTAGCAAATCGGGCAATGCAGTTTAGGAATCTCACGCCCTTGTAACGGTGCAGGCGTATGGTTACTACGCGCGATATTAATCTGGGTTTTGAAACACACACCTGTTTCAGCATCAGGAAAATCATAACGCGGGTTATCCTGCAATTTCTCAGGGGTTAAATAGCCGACACCAAAAGCCCACTCATATAATTTATCTAACGCAGTAGAAAAACCATGGCTTTCACGAATGGTTTGTAAATATGCCTGCATATCGGCTTGGTAAAATGCACAATCAAATGCTTGAAAACGCGCTGCTAGCATAGAAATCTTTTAGGGTATTTTTAGAATGCAGCAGCCTAGCCGACTTTACATAAACGCGCAAACACACGCTTAATATCGGCCTTTTGTGCTTGCATACTCCGTACTAACTGCAATTGTGCGCGGGCACGTTGCAGATTGTGTTGTGGAAAATGAATTTTGAAGTAGTGATCACCTTCTAAGTAATCCGTTAGAAAACGCACACCTATAATAAACGGCAACAGATCAACGGTTTCAGGCAAAGACATGCGCTCTACCGGGTTTAATTTAGGTAATACGGCTGACAAAAACCCTTCGCTATAGGCCTCAAACAAAGCGATATCCATCGACACTTTCGATAAATCTGCTTCGTCTTCCGCTGCCGTATTGGTCACGGTACGAATGCTGTCAGAAAAATCGTAATGCACATAGCCCGGCATCACTGTATCTAAGTCAATAACACACAATGCCTGATCATTTTTGTCCAACAACACATTATTAAACTTTGTGTCGTTATGCGTCACACGCTGTGGAATTTCACCCACTCGTCCCAGCTTTAATACCAGACTCATGTGTTCTATTTGGTCGATGATAAAACGTAGATCTTCACTGACTTCTTTAACTCGGTCCATCGGATCCGATTCCACGACATCAAATAACGACACTAGACGTCGCTCAACATTATGAAAATGTGGAATGGTTTCGTGTAACGGCCCACCCGGTAAATCATCGAGAAAATTTTGAAAACGACCGAATGCTAAACCACCTTGATAGGCTTTCTCTGGACTGTCGACAATATCGTAAGAATAACTGTCTGGGATAAAAATATACGCACGCCAATACCCTAAATCTGGCGACATAAAAAACGGCTCACCCGTACGAGCGGGGATCACTGTCAACGTTTCGACATCGGGTCTCGATCCTGGAATTGCTTGCAGCTTCTGCCGCACATGACTGGTGACACGGACAATATTGTCCATTAACGCAGGTACATTACGAAAAATTTGGTCATTAATTTTCTGCAGAATATAATCAGGCGCGTCATCACCCTGCGTATGCACTAAATACGTATCGTTGATATGACCTGATCCATAAGGTGCTATCTTTGCAATGGGATGTGCAATCGCAAATTCTGCAAAAACCTGCCCAACCTGTGCGTAATTCTCCAAAATAGGTCATCCGATACAAAATTTTGGCACATTATTGATGGGTTTGAATCAATCGTCAACGCGCGGAGGCAATTGTGTCACGCAAACCTGTCGCTAAATTTGAAGTCGCTTGGAACCCGAGCTGACTCACGATCTTTTGATTATCAGCCATAGAATGCTTAACGTCGCCTGGACGCTCAGCAGCATATTCAATCACAGATTGGCTACCCGTGATCTCTACGATTTGTTTAGCCAGGTCATTAATGGTAATTAGCTGACCCCATGCCACATTAAACAGGCCACCGACAGGGCGTTCGGCCGCTAAGTAATTAGCCTGAACGATGTCTTTAACGTAAATAAAATCACGTGTCTGCTCACCATCGCCATAAATAGTAATCGGTGCATTATTCAACGCACGATGAATAAAAATCGGCACCGCCGCTGCGTATTGCGAATTTGGATCTTGCCGCGGCCCAAAT
Organism: uncultured Gammaproteobacteria bacterium; assembly: GCA_964539235.1. Lineage (GTDB taxonomy): Bacteria > Pseudomonadota > Gammaproteobacteria > Francisellales > CACEW01 > CAZIIK01. The sequence goes on from CAZIIK010000052.1 coordinate 4,815, forward strand.
ACATTGAAATAACGCAACGCAGTAGCATTCAAGCCATGCTCACGACGATACAAATCAAAATAATACTCACCGTCTAACTTAGTCACCGCATATGGCGATTGTGGCTCTGGAAACATATCTTCTGTTTTTGGAATCGTTGGGTTATCGCCATAAATTGCAGCGGATGAAGAAAACACCACATTTTTAACGCCTTCCAAACGACAGGCTTCTAATACCTGCAAAGTGCCCGTCGTATTAACCTCTACATAGTCAATTGGCTTGGACATGGACCCCGGCACACTGATCAAAGCGGCTAAATGAAAAACCGTGTCGGCCCCCTGAAATGCCGCACGTAACGCTGGCATATCGAGAATATCCGCATGCGTAAATTCCAACTGATCCGATGCCATCAACGGCTTGAGGTTTTCCATATTACCGCTATGCAGATTATCGACGACCTGCACGCGATGGCCACGTGATAATCCCTCTTCGACAATATGGCTACCAATAAACCCAGCACCACCTGTTACAACTACTTTTTGCATTGTTAATTCCTCTTAGCTGGCGAAACTCGCTTCAATATCTTCTAAAGATTTGCCTTTGGTTTTGGGCACTAAGCAAGCAGCGACTAGGAAATAGAAAATCGTAAAGCAACCACACAACCAGAATAACCCAGTATAGCCAATGTGATGCACCAGACCTAAAAATACTGATGCGAGAATCGTTGATGTCATCGAGTTCAGGAATAGCGCGACCGCTAGGCCGGTGCCGCGAATCCGCGAAGGCAACAATTCAGACAAAATGGCCCATACCAAAGCACCCGGACCCACGGCATAAAAGAAGATAAAGGCCAAAATACCGCCTAATAACATATAACCTTTTAGCATACCGAGTGGTAACCACCAGTAGATAAAACCGCAATACGCTAAAGCTAAAACAATACCGCCAGTCCCAAACGAAACCAAATATTTACGCTCAATCTTATCCGATAGGGAAATCGCAATCAGTGTCATGACAAAATTTAATCCGGTAATTGCTGTGCTGCCTAACATGGCGATCACATTCGAATCTAAACCACCATTTTTAAGAATGACCGCACTGAATTGCAAAAATGAGTTAATCCCAGTTAACTGATTACAAATCGCCACGGCAAATACAATAAACAGTGGTAACAAGTAACGCTTCTGCATTAATTTCAGTTTGGGAACTGCAAACCCTTTACGCCCACTTTCGAGCGCTGACTTCATTTGCTTCAGCTCATGTTGTGCTTCATCTTCCGAACGGGTCTTGCGTAATACCGCTAGTGCCTGTTCATAACGACCCTTCATCGCCAACCAACGTGGAGAGTCCGATAATAAAAAACAGCCGAAAAACATAATGACACCCGGCACCGCTGCTGATAGAAACATACCACGCCAATCGCCGCTACCGGTGAATGCTAAGCCCACCAGACTGGCTAACAAAATACCAAAGGCCAACAACAACTGAAATGCTGTGACACCACGACCCCGTAAATGGGCTGGCATGGATTCAGTCAAATACAACGGCACCGCAATGGTAATCACACCAACACCGACACCTTGCACAATCCGACCGGCTAGCAACACCGCATAACTATTGGCCAAAACAATAATAAAAACACTGATGATAAAGATCACACTGGAGACCAGAATCATGCGGCGCCGCCCCCACCAGTCTGACAAAGGTCCAGTGATTAAGGTTGCAAATGCACCCCCGCCCAAAACGGCAGCCACCAGAAAAGACATTTGATCATCGGTCATCGGGATATCATGGCGCACGAAAAGTAACGCGCCTGAAATAATGCCTAAATCATAGCCATACAGGACACCGCCCATGGCGGCAAATAAGAAAGTCGCTAGAGATAACGCTTTGGTCCGGTTCATAATTATCTTCCTTCCAAAATTCTACAAGAGCTTGCTTAATTCTATTAGCTGGCGGCATTCTAATCGGCAACGAATACTTCCACAATCTGATACTGTGCATCGAACACAACTAAATCTGCACGTTTGCCAACAGCAATACTGCCACGCTCGGCATAAAGCCCTAATTGCTTGGCTGGATTAATACTGGCCATACGCACAACATCTGCACGTGTTACCCCAGGATATGTCAGCATGTGTTGGCAGGCTCGATTCAACGTCAACACACTGCCCGCCAACACACCATTTTCCAACCTCGCTTCATTGCCTTTAACAATGACTTTTTGCCCACCCAAATCAAATACACCGGTTCCCATGCATTTTGCGCGCATCGCATCCGTCACCAAGACGATGCGTTCAGCACCTGCAACTCTTAGTGTGAGATGGGTAATCTCTGAGCTTAAATGCACACCATCGGCGATTAATTCCAACAAGACGCGCTTATCCAATAACAAGGCTAACGCCGCACCCGGCTCCCGATGGTGCAAACCCGACATGGCATTATATAAATGGGTCGCATGGCAAGCTCCATGCTCAATAGCCGCCTGTGCCGTGTCACTAATACACGCGGTATGTCCAACTGAAACCACCACACCTTGCTGTGACAGCACTTGGATAAAGGGCAACGCACCTTGGGTTTCTGGCGCCACTGTCACTAAGCGGATGATTTGGTCATGTGATGCCTGCCAAGCTTGAAATTGAGCCAAATCTGGTGGTACTACCCATTGTGCATCTTGGGCACCTGGTTTCTGCGCCGATAAAAAAGGTCCCTCCAAATGCACACCCAGGACTTGAGCTTGTGGTTGTGTGTGCGGCAATTTCTGCTGCGTACACACTGCCTGCAACGCGTGCTCAATTTCGGTTGATGGCGCTGTCATCGTGGTAGCGAGAAACCCGGTAGTGCCTTCCTGCACTAGGGCATTTGCAATCGTATTCAAGGCATCAGGATCTGCATCCATCACGTCGGCACCTCGTGCGCCATGAATATGCAAATCAATCATGCCAGGCACGAGAAAGGTATCTGAAGGGTAGGATAAACGTTCACCAGAATACTGAACACTTTCAACTTCGGGCACAATTGCAATAATCTTGCCGGCGGACACCACCACAGCATGATCAGTTAAACATTGATCTTCACCCGCATAAATGGTTGGACCTGTAATCACATAATCACGCACTAACGTGTCTCCGTCACTTTTTTCAAATTTTGTGGTTGATCCGGGTTATAACCTCGCACACAGGCCAATTTCTCCGCCATCACATAGAAAGCTTGAATCGCCATGAGCGGATCTAAAATCGGATGCACACTGCTGGGCAATGGCAAGCAGTGGCGGGCAGCACAAGTGGAATCCGCAATTAAACCTTCTGGCACCGCTAATAATGTATTCGCACATAACTCAGTCATCCGGGCTGTTACCGCGAGACTATCCGTTAAAGACGCATCCTGTTGCAAAAAATGTAAAACGGGAAAATCCGGCTGCATTAGAGCAAATGGGCCATGCAATACCTCGGCACTGCTGAATGCTTCCGCATGCAATACCGCTGTTTCTTTGAATTTCAAAGCAGCTTCTTGGGCAATCGGAAAACCATAACCGCGACCAATGACCAACGCATTCACGGCATGTGCCAATTCATCCACTGCAATTGACCAATCCATTGTCAAGCTCTGCGCCAACACATCGGGTAATTGCGCCAATGCTTGCGCCAGTGCTTGATCATCACTGGCAATACTCATGAACTGCACCAATGCTGATAAGGCCGTGATATAACTCTTAGTCGCTGCAACCGCGTGTTCAGGACCTGCATGCAATGGCACCACATATTCGGCAATTTCAGCCAAAGGTGAGGCTTCGACATTCACCAAAGCCACCGTCAATGCTCCAGCAGACTTGGCGGCAGCAAAAGTTTGGCATAAATCTGGGCTCTTACCCGACTGTGAAATACCAATAACCAATGCACCTTTCCAGTTTAATTGGCTGTGGTAAGTCGTGATCACCGAGGGCGCTTGCGATGCCGTTACCCAGCCTAATTGAGTTTCAATCAAATACTGTGCAAAGCTCGCTGCGTGATCGGAGCTGCCCCGCGCTACAGTGGCGCAGAAAGGCGGCGGCGCCTGCTTTAAACGCTGCGCAATCTCATGCCAAATGGCCATATTCTGCTTCAATTGCTGCGCGACTTTTTCCGGCGTCGAACATGCTTCTTGATACATTAAAGTCTGTGTCGTCATATACACTCCAAATGTTATGGCCTAGCTTGCTGCAACTGCGCTTCCAACATCAACAAGGCCCCTTCGGTCGGGCCTGCAGCGCGTTACATCAGTCTATCCTGCAACGCCGTGGAAAGATAAGGTTTCACAAACTTCGAAACCCCACCCAGCAAGACACACGGTAATGGCACACCTTGTTGTTGCTTGGCGACCAATGCATTAGCCACTTTATCAATCTCCTGCGCTGCCGCTTTTAATAAAGCTAAAGCGTGCTGATCCCCTTGTTCAGCATATTGCACAATCAACGGTGCAATCTCACCAAATCCTGCAGGTCCAGCCTGATTGACCCAAGTGACAAAGCGTGGCACGTCAGCAGAAAAGTGATGCAAGATACCCGTTAACAAAGGTGTTGTTGGAATACGCCCATCAATCGATTGCAAGGTTAAACGAACCGCTTCCATCCCCAACCAAGCACCGCCACCTTCATCTGCATGCGGGAAACCCCAACCTGCCACTTATTGAGCGTGTTCGCGTTCGATTTGATAACCATTCACACCAGTACCAATAATAATGATTGCACCCGGTTGGCCCGCATGTGCACCCAAGCAGGCAATATGTGCATCAGAAACCAAAATACGGGTTTTGAAGTTAGGATGTGGCACACTCAAAAAATCGCTGCGTGCCGAACCCACTTCTACACCGGCCATGCCAAATACAACGTGAAACGTATTATTCGGATCGTCATAGGTTGTTTGGCAAGACTGTAAAATACTATTCATCGCCTGGTGAATGGAATCCCAAGCTTGAGCAACAGAAGAACTAATATTGCCAGGTCCACCTTTGGCACGGCCAATTAATTCGCCCTTTTCATCTTCAATACGCACCTGGGTTTTAGTGCCACCACCATCAATACCCACCAAGAAAGTTCGTTGCATGTACATCACTCAACACAAAAACTCCCGCGAGTATAGACAGCGACCTTAAGCTGGACAAGGCGCTAAATACGCAAATATTCGCAGGATAATGCAAACTATTCGACGATATTTTTCCTTGAAAATTGAAACCGTTTAAATCTTACGGTATTTAAAATGAACAGACAGCATTGGCTCACACAACTCACAGAAGCTTTTAAAATAATTCCTGTAACGGCCATTTTAGGACCGAGACAATGCGGAAAAACAACATTGGCAAAAGCATACGCTAAAAGCCATACCAATACTCATTTGTTCGACATGGAGGACCCACAAGATCAAGCCATTCTCGAAGAGCCGCTAACTGCACTATCAAAACTTGAAGGCTTGATCATCATTGATGAAATACAACGCCAACCTGAAATATTCCCTATTATCCGCACTTTGGTTGACCAAAAACTGAAACAAAAGTATCTCATTTTAGGGAGTGCCTCCCGCGACCTTATTAAGCAATCTTCTGAAACATTAGCTGGCCGCATTTTTCATTTAGAATTGACACCTTTTAGCTTTATAGAAACCCGGGGGCTCAATCATTTATGGTTACGTGGTGGGTTCCCATTAAGCTATCTCTCGGACTCTAATGAAGACAGCATGCTCTGGCGCAAACACTATATCCGTACATTTATCGAACGAGATATCCAGCAGCTGGGCATTAACATTCCAGCCAATACACTACACCGCTTCTGGATGATGCTGACAGACTACCATGGCAATTTATTCAACGCCTCCGAAATAGGTAGAGCCTTTGGTATTAGTCACATCACAACATGGAAGTATCTCGATATATTAGTGGGTACATTTATGGTGAGAGAATTACAACCTTGGTTTGAGAATATTTCTAAACGCCAAGTCAAATCACCTAAGATTTATCTACTTGATACCGGCCTATACCAAGCTTTCCTAGATATTTCACAACCCGAGCAACTATCACATAGTCGAAAACTTGGTGCATCCTGGGAAGGTTTTGCCCTAGAAGAAGTTATCCGCATTCATCAAGCCATGCCGGAAGAATGTTTTTTCTGGGCAACACAAGCATCTGCAGAACTCGATTTCTTACTTTTTAGACAAGGAAAACGACTTGGCTTTGAATTCAAATATATAGATGCACCCAGCCGCACGAAGTCCATGCTACAGGCCCAGCGTGATCTGAAATTGGATCAACTCACTGTTATATATCCCGGCGAAAAAACCTACTCATTGGGCGAAGGCATTGAGGCAATTGGATTGCATACATATCTACAAAAGCATAAATAGATAGCAATATCACCCAAACCCTAGAACTCACTCCACCGTCACACTTTTTGCCAAATTCCGCGGTTGGTCGACATCCGTGCCTTTTAATACCGCCACATGATAAGACAATAATTGCAACGGCACCGTATATAAAATCGGCGCCAGGTCGATATCGATCTGTGGCACTGAAATGGTTTCACCCGAAACAGATAAATGCTGACCAATAGTCTCATCGGCAAATAGGATCAGGCAGCCACCACGCGCTTGCACTTCCTGCAAATTCGACTCTAGCTTCTCTAACAAGTGATCATCCGGCGCAATCGCAATCACGGGCATTTCTTCATCAATCAACGCCAAAGGTCCGTGCTTCAATTCTCCAGCCGGGTAGCCTTCTGCATGAATATACGAAATCTCTTTTAATTTGAGCGCACCCTCTAAGGCAATCGGAAAATGCAAACCGCGCCCCAAAAATAATGCATGATGTTTGTCAATAAAACGCTCTGCCAATTGCTGAATACGGCCTTCCAACGCCAAAGCTTGTTGAAGCTTATGCGGTAGGCTTGCCAATGCTTGTAGCCGTTGGCCGACTTGTGCCACATCACCTTTAAGTTGCACAAAAGCGGTACATAGCAGATATAAAGCCGTTAGCTGTGCCGTAAATGCTTTGGTGGATGCCACACCAATTTCAGGTCCGGCCTGTGTTAACAACACCCAATCAGACTCACGCACCAAAGAGCTGGTTGGTACGTTGCATACCGTCATGGTCGCCGCATACTGCTTCTCTTTTGCTTGTCGTAACGCTGCTAAAGTATCTGCGGTTTCACCTGATTGAGAGATCGTCAGCAACAATGTTTTGGGCGGCACGACAACAGAGCGGTAACGCAGCTCACTGGCAATCTCAACATCGCAGGGAATACCCGCCCAATCTTCAAACCAATATTTTGCCGTTAAGCCCGCGTGATAGCTGGTACCGCAAGCCACAATACGCACACGCTCAAGCGTTGGTAATACATCTAATATTTCTGGACCAAAACGCTCGATATCGATCTGCTCATTGGCGATATACCCGCTGGCGGTGCGTTGAATCGCCTCCGGTTGTTCATGCACTTCTTTCAACATGAAATGTTTGTAATGCCCACGCGACGCCGCATCAGCTGAGGCATCCTGTTCCTCAACAGGTCGATAGACAATGTCACCAGCCGCATCAAAAATATTCAACTGATCGAGATGGATATGTGCCACATCGCCTTCTTCCAAGTAAATAAAACGACTGGTAACCGGCAATAAGGACAAACTATCTGATGCAACGAAAGTTTCACCCACACCTAATCCAATCACCAATGGAGAACCACTGCGCACTACAACAAGTTCATCGGGAAAATCGCGGTGCATCACCGCCAAAGCATAAGTACCTTGCAGCTGTGGCACGACTGCTTGCACTGCTTCCAACAGACTCATGCCACTGGTAACAGCAGCGTCGATCATATACACCACCACTTCAGTATCTGTATCCGAGTGGAATTCACGGCCTCCGGCGATTTGAGCAGATTTCAAAGCCTGATAATTTTCGACAATACCGTTATGCACCATCACCATTCGATCTGCCGCCATATGTGGATGGGCATTTTGCTCACTTGGCGCACCATGGGTGGCCCAACGGGTATGTGCAATGCCTACGCACCCTGACAACTCATGTGAAGACAGTGCATCGACCAAACGTTCTACTTTGCCGACAGCACGCACACGCTCAATGGCATTTGCCTCTGCAACGGCCACACCGGCAGAGTCGTAACCGCGGTACTCGAGTCTTTTCAAACCTTCGAGCAAAATCGGCAAAATGGGTCTTTTTGCAATACCACCGACAATCCCACACATTATTCAACTTCCTCGCATGTTGCTTTTTGCGGACGCTGCCAGTCGGCAATTTCGGTTTGTTTAACGCGAGACAATGCCAAATGGCCATCTGTTACCGATTTTGTAATCGTCGAACCCGCACCAACTGTTGCATTTTTGCCCACAGTCACGGGTGCGACTAACTGGCAATCAGAGCCAATAAATGCCCCAGACTCAATGATGGTTTGGTGTTTATTGGCGCCATCGTAATTGCACGTAATCACACCAGCACCGACATTAACCGAGGCACCGATTTGCGCGTCACCGATATAACTCAAGTGATTAACCTTAGTACCGGAACCCAACTGCGCATTCTTAATTTCGACAAAATTACCCACCTTGGTTGCAGTGTCTAATTGAGTACCAGGACGAATGCGAGCAAATGGACCGACTTCGGCGTTCTCACCCACCACGCAATCTTCCAACACACAGTGCGAGTTCACCACGGCACCCGGCGCCAAAATCACATTCTTCAAAGTACAAAATGGCCCGATATAACAGTCTTCTGCTAACTGCACATCGCCTTCTAACACCACATTCACGTCGATGATGCAGTCACGCGCAGGCGTCACCTGACCCCGAACATCGACACGTGCCGGGTCCATCAAGGTCACGCCCGATGCCATTAACGTTTCAGCTTGCCAACGTTGATAAATTGCTTCCATCTTAGCCAACTCTGCACGGCTGTTTGCACCATAAATCTCTTCTATAGCTTTAGGCTTTGACACATTAACGCCAACTTGATCTTCACGCGCGAACCCGACGATATCGGTTAGGTAATATTCTTGCTGCGCATTGTGATTATTGAGTTTTGGCAACCACGTCTTTAACAAATGGCCTGGCACGCAATAAATACCCGTATTAATCTCTTTGATCTGTTTCTCTAAATCTGAAGCATCTTTTTCTTCAATGATATTGTGCACCTGACGATATTCATCACGCACAATGCGTCCCAAACCCGTAGGATCTTTAACGACTGCAGTTAATAGCCCTAATTGACCAGGGCCTGTTGAATCAACCAAATGGGATAAAGTCTCCAAGCCAATTAATGGCACATCACCATACAAAATCAGGACTTGGTTAGCCGTATTCAGATGCGGCAAAGTTTGTTGCACTGCATGACCTGTGCCGAGACGTTCACGCTGTTCAACCCAGGTAATATCGTAACCATCCATGACGGATTTGACATGATCACCCATATGACCACGAACAACAATAATTTGTTCCGCCTGCAGACCTTGAACCGTATCAATCACATGCGCCAATAAAGGTTTTCCAGCCAATGGGTGCAGAACTTTCGGCGTTTTCGACCGCATCCGTGTACCTTCACCACCCGCCAAAATGACTACGCTTAAACCCACAGCACTTCTCTCTTTGCATGAAAACCGCGCCATTGTAATCAAGCGGTTTATATAAAGCCACGTGGGCAGACTATGGGGTGTAATGATAGCGACCGCTCCTTTACACGACCGAAATCTGGCACAATTAAATTAATTGTGCCAGAATTGTGCCAAAAACAGCCAGTAATTGTGCCAAATGAATAACACAGACCTTGTTTTACAAACGATTAAAGCTTATGAAGAACCCTGCTCTATTAGTCAAATATTGCACAAAAACAAAGCGTTATCACGTCGCAGCGTACAACGAATATTACTAGAATTGATCCACAACAAACGTATTCATGTAGTAGGGTCGGGCAGAAATCGTCGATATCAAGCTTTAGCGTTGAACAAAACCAATGACTTATTCCCGACAAGCATTCCGTTATCAGAAGAAGCAAAATTAGCCTTAGCTTACGTTGATCAACCTCCAACCGCACGCAAACCTACCGCCTATAACCTAGAATTTCTAGAGTCTTACCAACCTAACCAGTCATGGTATCTATCCGCATCGACACGCCACCAACTACATCATATGGGCCAAACACCACATATCGATCAGCCCGCGGGCACTTATAGTCGCAAAATATTGGGCAGGCTGCTGATTGATCTATCTTGGGCATCTAGCCACTTAGAAGGCAATACATATTCCCGACTTGATACACTTCATCTGATTAAAGATGGCAACATACCTGATAACAAAACCCAAATAGAAACCCAAATGATTCTCAATCATAAATCTGCCATCGAACTTTTGACCGAACATACAGAGAATATTGCCTTCAATCGCTACACCTTGCTGAACTTGCATGGTGCACTCTCACAGAATTTATTACCCAATCCTTCCGACGAAGCCAGACTCAGAACTCAAACGGTAGAAATTGGTCGCAGCACCTATAAACCCTTATCTGTACCACAAAAAATCGAAGAAATTTTCGACATGCTGTTAACAAAAGCTGCTGCGATCAAAGATCCTTTTGAACAATCCTTCTTCATCATGGTCCAATTGCCATATCTTCAACCATTCACTGACGTCAATAAACGAACATCTCGCCTAGCTGCCAATATTCCACTTATGCATCACAATTTATGCCCACTGACTTTCTTAGATGTCTCCGAAAAGGCCTACAGCCGTGCAATACTCGCCATCTATGAATTAAATAGCATTGATTTATTACGAGATCTCTATGTATGGGCATATGAACGTTCCAGTCAAACTTATCTTGCGATCAAAAGAGATTTGTCTGACCCAGACCCTCTGCGCCTTAAATACCACACATTCATTCGCCATAGCATTTCTAATATGGTGCGTGAGAATTTACGGCCCACTACGCCAAACATTGCAAAAATCTGTCAATTAGACATTTCAGACCCTCATGAAGCCAGACAAGTAGAAGCGTTGCTACACGATGAATTTCGACGCCTTCACGAAGGCAATATTGGACGCTATGGCCTCCGATTAAGTGAGTATCAAGCCTGGCTCACTCACCAAGAAAATTGATCACTCCACCACGCGACGAATATCGGCACCTAAGCGCGATAATTTTTCTTCCAAGAATTCATAGCCACGATCCATGTGATGCACACCATCAATCGTCGTCACACCTTCCGCCACTAAACCGGCTAATACCAAGCAGGCTGACGCACGCAAATCACTGGCTGTTACCGGCGCACCTAATAAACGGTGCACACCTGCCGACATCGCCGTGTCGCCTTTGACGCGAATATTGGCGCCTAAACGCAACAATTCCGGCACATGCATAAAGCGATTTTCGAACACTGTTTCACTCACCATGCCAATACCTGATGCCACCGTATTCATCGCCATCATTTGCGCCTGCATATCGGTGGCAAATCCTGGGTAAGGCGCTGTTTCAACCGTAACCGCACGCAGCATACGATCACGCATATCCAAACTCACGGCATTGTCATACAGCCGCACTTTGGCACCCGCTTCTCTAAGCTTTTGTAGAATCAACGGCATTTTCTCTGGCACCACACCTTTCACCGTGACATCACCATCGGTCATTGCAGCTGCCACTAAATAAGTCCCAGCCTCAATGCGATCAAAAATCACCGCATGCTCGGCTGCATGCAAACGATCCACACCCGTGATATGCAACGTACTGGTGCCCAAACCCTCGATTTTGGCGCCCATTTTTTGCAAAAAATGCCCCAAGTCTTGGACTTCTGGTTCTTGCGCCGCATTTTGGATAGTGGTCACACCCTCAGCTAAAGTCGCCGCCATCATGAGATTTTCCGTACCCGTTACACTAACGCAGGGCATGGTAATATTCGCACCTTTCAAACCGCCGGATACCGTGGCACAGATAAAACCTTGTTTGAGTTCGATGTCCGCACCCATGGCTTTCAGGCCATCCAAATGGAAATTAATCGGCCGTGATCCAATGGCACAACCACCTGGCAAGGCAACTTTTGCTTCGTGAAAACGCGCCAATATTGGACCTAACACCACAACAGAAGCACGCATAGCTTTTACCAAATCATATGATACCGATAGATTAGACAATTCCGCCGCATTAATCTCAATGTCATTGGCACCGAGCAATTTAAATCGTCCACCTAAGTCTGCAATCAACTGTATCATCAACACAATATCGTCGAGGTGAGGGACGTTACGCAACACGACCTGTTCTGGGCACAGCAAGGTTGCCGCTAAAATCTTCAGCGCTGCATTCTTCGCACCGGCAATGTGCACTTCACCGTAAAGTGGAATGCCGCCTTCAATCAATAACTTCTCAACAGCTGCCATCTAAACGACCTGCTGTGCCTGCCATTCTGCTGGCGTATAGGTTTTTAAAGCCAATGCGTGTAATTCGCCTGAGGCAATATAGGACTTCAGATTGGCATATACACGCTGTTGACGCTGCAGCCGGGACATATCAGCAAAGCACTCGGCCACAACCACGGACTCAAAATGCACATTGTCTGTGCTTTCCACTAGAATTTTTTCTGCTGCAGGCAACGCAGTCCGAATCAATTCTTCCACATGCTCTGGCGCCATATTATTTCTCCTTTAACAAATGCTTTACACCATGGACTTGCATTAAATTTTGCCATTCTGGTTGATCCAGTCCATCGATTAATAATGCGACTTGGCGTGTCTCAGCATCACGCACACAGTCCAATAAAAACACCAAGCCAGCACTGTCTAAACGTTGAACGTGACGCAATTGTAGAGTCCAATTTTGGCGGGGTCGATCGTGTCGCAAGTGCAGCCAATGTTTTGACACCGTCCGAAAGGTTAAATCCCCCGACAATTCCCAAACATCGCCAACACGATCAACTTGCAGCACTGCTGCTAGCGTACTATCCATGCGCATCATTCACGTGTTGCAATTTCTCTAACAGTTTGGCCATGGAAGAAAAACCTTGGAATTGGGAATGAAAATTCTGCACAAAACTCACGCCTTCAACCGCAAAATCATAAATTTTCCAGCTATTACCCTCACGCAGTAGGTAATAAGTCACCCGTGAAGGCGAGCCACCGGAATCAGGTCGTACACTGCCATTGACAGCAATATATTTTTGAGTCTTCCAACCATCGCCCCGCAATGGATAAATTTCAATCTTATAAGTCGCGACTGACAACAATGCTTTCGAATACGTACGCGTCACCAGCAAACCAAATGCCTGCACAAATGCCTTGCGTTGCGCAGGTGTCGCCGCGCGCCATTTCGGTCCTAACGTCATACCGGCCATTCTGGGCACATCCACAATCGGCAAGATAATTGTACTCACCACTTGATACAACTTCTGTGGTGATTGCGCCAAAGTTGCATGCTGCCGGTAGAGTTCCGATTGCAGTTTAACCACGGTTGAATCCAAAAATTTCACGGGGTTTTCCAGCGCTGTCGCCCATGAGTGCACACAGAATAAAACCGCCCATAGACCGCACAAAAACTTCCCAACACTATGGTTTCGCATGCCCTTTACCTCCGCTCATAAAAGTTGAAATCAATGATTGCAAACTGGTTGCTGAATAAGTGGTTTGAACATGACTACCAGACTTTAGCACAGCATGCGCATAACCCGGCGTCAGACTGATATAATTCTCACCCAATAGGCCTGCCGAAGTAATACGTGCGCTGGTATCAATTGGCAAATCATTCACATGCGGTTGAACGGTCATCTCCACATCGGCTTGATAAGTCGTTGTATTCAACTCAATCCTGCTCACAGATCCAATTTGCACACCTGCAATTCTGACTGGCGCACGGACTTTTAGGCTACCAATGTTGTCAAACACTGCTGTAACTTGATAACCCCGCTGACCGAATAGGCCATTTTTAAAGCTAAGCCCACTGACTTCCAAGGCCAAAAACAATAGCGCCAATACCGCCAACAGCATTAACACACCGACCCAAAATTCAACAATACGTTGCTTCATAATCTGGCAAAACTCCTTATTTGAACATCACGGCCGTTAGGAAAAAATCCAAGCCTAATACCAACAGCGATGCATACACCACTGTGCGCGTTGTTGCGCGCGCGATACCCGCAGCTGTTGGCGTACAACGATAACCTTGATAAACCGCAACCCAGCTGATCACCACGCCGAAAACAATACTTTTGATAATGCCGTTGAGCACATCATCGGTAAAACTGACAGATGCCTGCATATTGCCCCAAAAAGCGCCGCTATTAACACCGAGCCAAAGCACGCCCACACAAAATCCACCAACCACTGCGATGGCATTAAAAACCAAAGTCAGTAAAGGCAACGAAACAGCGGCGGCCCAGAATCTAGGGGCGATGACACGACGTATCGGATCAACACCCATCATCCGCATCGACACTAATTGTTCAGTTGCTTTCATCAAACCGATTTCCGACGTTAAAGCACTGCAGGCTCGGCCAGCAAATAATAGCGCCGTCACCACTGGTCCAAGCTCCCTTAATACCGTTAGCGCAATCATCTGGCCTAAAGCATCGGATGCATCAAACTGCGATAGTGTGTAATAACCTTGCAACCCCAAAACAGCACCAATGAACGCAGCTGAAATCACAATAATGGTCAACGATAACGTGCCAACACACATGACTTGTGCCAACCAATCCTTCACGGGTACCGAGCCCAACACCACGCGCGCTAAAAACAACCAAAATTGTCCAAAATGACGGCAGAATCGGATGCCATAAGCGCCCAAGCGCGTAACCCATGTCAACATCATGGTCTCCCTTGTATCAAGTCGTCAGCCATCGGCACTGCTGGATAATGAAAGGCGACTGGGCCATCGGCTAAACCATGGATAAATTGATTCACCCGGGCGTCCGTATGTGTACGAATCTCATCAGGCGTACCTGAGCACAACACTTGGCCATTGGCCAAAATGTACACGTAATTGGCCAACATCAATGCCTCTTGCACATCATGCGTCACGATCACACTAGTTATATCCAATGACTCGTTGAGCGTCTTGATTAATTGCGTTAATGCACCCATTGAAATGGGATCTTGTCCGGTAAAAGGCTCATCGTAGAAGAGAATTTTTGGGTCAAGCGCAATCGCTCTGGCCAAAGCTACTCGGCGCGCCATACCGCCGGATAATTCACTGGGCATCAAATCGCGTGCACCGCGCAAACCAACTGCTTCCAGTTTCATCAGCACCACATCACGGATAGCACTTTCCGGCAAACGTGTATGCTCACGCATGGGGAACGCAACATTGTCGTATACGCTCATCCCGGTAAACAAAGCGCCACTTTGGAACAACATCCCCATCTGCTCACGCAATTGCAAAACAGCTTGTCGAGACAATGTTTGAAAATCCCGACCCAATGCGGTGACACGCCCTTGATTAGGCGATAACAACCCTGCCATCAAATGCAATAAAGTTGTTTTACCCGTTCCACTGGGTCCCATAATCGCGGTAATTTTTCCGGCGGGGATGCTTAGATTAACCTCTGAAAAAATCTCTCGCTGTTCACGTGAGAATCGTACATTTTCGACAGTGATAGCGGCACGAGAATTCGCAAAATCTTTACCGGCCTCAAGATTCATGTTTCACCGTGGACATACTCTGGTTTCACCTGCTTAGCTTTGGTAGCATATTATCATTGATTATTTCTTTTCTCACGCTAAGAACAGCCATGAATTATCAGCAACAAGCGCGCCAAGTCATTCAAACCGAACTTTCTGCGGTACAGGCCTTGCATACACGCATTGGCGATGCGTTCGACCAAGCCTGTGAGTGCATCAAACAATGTACAGGACGGGTGATTGTGTTAGGCATTGGCAAGTCTGGTCATATCGGGCACAAAATGGCCGCCACTTTCTCCAGCACCGGCACCCCGGCCATGTTTGTGCACGCAGCAGAAGCCAGTCATGGCGATTTTGGCATGATCACCCAACAGGATGTCATTCTTGCCCTGTCTTATTCCGGCACCACACCCGAGGTTATCAATCTCCTACCATTAGTTGAAAAACTCTCAATTCCATTGATCAGTGTCACAGGAAATTCAGCATCACCTCTCGCGCAAGCCGCTGACATTCATCTCGATGTCAGTGTCGACCAAGAAGCCTGCCCATTAAACTTGGCACCAACTGCCAGTACAACTGTGACTTTGGTCATGGGTGACGCGCTGGCCATTGCATTATTGGTGGCACGCGGTTTCACCGAAGCTGATTTTGCCTTTTCACATCCTGGCGGCACCTTAGGGAAACGCTTACTTCTACAAGTACGCGACATTATGCATACGGGTGAGAAAATCCCTTACGTGCCCGAACAAGCCAGCTTACAAGAAGCCATTTTAGAAATGACGCAAAAACGTTTAGGTATGACCACTATCCAAGCAGCCGATGGCACCTTGTTAGGCATTTATACCGATGGCGACCTGAGGCGCACCTTTGAACGCAACCTTGCTTTGACTGATACGCCCATTGAACTGGTGATGACGCGCGCACCTAAAACCATCCGCGACACCGCAATGGCAGCAGAAGCCCTACAGGTGATGGAACACTATAAAATTACATGCTTGGCTGTCACGAATGACAAAAACCAAATTACCGGTATTCTGCATATCCACAATATCCTCGACTCAGGAATCATGTAATGCCTTCACCGGAAGTCCAACAAAAAGCCGCAGCGATTCGTTTACTCATCCTCGACGTAGATGGCGTCATGACCGACGGCAGCATTATTTTACAAGGATCAGAGGAACGCATTAAAACCTTTCATGTGCAAGACGGACTGGGCGTTAAATTATTGCAACATTGCGGCATTTCTGTGGCGATCATCACCGGCAAAAGTTCTGACATGGTGAGTGCACGCGCACAAGCGCTGGGCATCAAAACGGTTTATCAGTGCCAACCCAACAAACGCGAGGCCTACCATGCTTTGTTACAACAGTTCTCACTCTCTCATAAAGCCATTTGTTATATGGGCGATGACCTACTCGACTTATATGGTATTCAACGCGCTGGGCTCGGTATTGCTGTTAGCAATGCCCAGCCGGCCGTCAAAGAATGCGCGGACTGGGTAACAACCCTCAACGGCGGCCAAGGCGCTGTCCGCGAAGTCTGCAATTTAATCTTGGCTGCACAAGGCAAACTCGCAGCGCTCGAACAAGCCTATGTGGAACAAGGTGGCTATTAGATGTATAGCAAGCGTTCCATCGTTTCAACTTCGCTGCTCATCCTCTTAGTGGCTCTGACCAGTTGGTTTTCAATTAAAAACCAGAAATTCCAAATACCTCAGCTGCGCCCCAAAATGGTCAGTGAGACCATCGACAATGCCAATGTCACTAAAATGAATGCCGATGGAAACATGGAATACCAAGCCCATGCGATACACATCACCAAATTACACAGTGGCAAAACTTTACTCACACAACTGACTGGAAAATTCTATAACACAGATCAAAAAATCCCGCCTTGGCGGATCCAAGCACAAAAAGGTCAACTCACTAATACCAATCAGAAACTCACGCTGTGGGATCATGTCGTAATCAGCCGCACTGCCAATACCTATGCCACACCTTATCGAATCACCACATCTGTTTTGTATGTCTATCCGAAACAGCATCGCGCACATACCCCTGCACCTGTCACGATTTACCAACCAGGCACACCGAATGTCACAACGGCCATTGGCTTAAACGCCAACATGAAAACCAAAACCATCACTTTGCTGTCGGATGTCCGAAGCATTTATGACACACACGCCACCTATACCCATGGATAATTATCTTCACCCCAGCACCTATAAAAAACTGAGCATTGCCATCGGCCTGCAGTGCATATCCCTCTGTTTTGCCATTCAGGGTTATGCATTGCCCAGCGACCAAAAGCAGCTTCTGCATATTCAAAGCCATCAACTGACAGTGGAATACGGCAAACGACAAGCTATATATCAAGGACAGGTCATTGCCACTCAAGGCTCTCGCTACTTATCTGGCAACACGCTAACGCTCAATCAAAACACACAAGGCCAGGTGAATCGCGTACTACTGAAAGGCAACCCTGCACATGGCCATTACCAAGCAGAGACCGGACAACCCGACACTTATTCCAAAGCCAAAACCATGCTTTACCAACCACTGAAAAACTTAATCACCTTTAACGGCGATGCCCATGTTATGCACAACGGTAATGTTTTCAAGGGACCTGTTATTACCTATAATACGCGCTCACAAATCGTCACCACGCAGCAGGATCCCAATACGCGTAATACCGTGATTCTCCAACCTTACGATCAACTCAAGAATACACAGCCATGACTGACTGCCTCACCGTTTCAAACCTCGCCAAAAAATATCGCTCTAAGTGGGCAGTCAAAGATGTGTCGTTGGAAATCCGCAGTGGTGAAATCGTCGGTTTGTTAGGCCCAAATGGTGCGGGAAAAACCACCTCATTTTATATGATTGTCGGTCTAATCCGTGCCAATAAAGGCCAAGTATTATTAAACAACCAATCCTTAACACGTTTACCAATCCATTTACGTGCCCAGCAAGGAATTGGTTACCTCCCGCAAGAAGCATCTATTTTTAGAAAGCTCAGCGTGGAAGACAATATCATGGCCATTTTGGAAACCCGTGACTTATCCAGCGAACAACGCCAACAGACCCTGGAAAAACTGTTAGAAGACTTTCATATCAGTCATATTCGCAAAAATAAGGGCATTAGCTTATCCGGCGGCGAACGGCGCCGTACTGAAATCGCCCGCTCTTTAGCCATTGCACCTAAATTTATGCTGCTCGACGAACCTTTTGCTGGCGTCGACCCGATTTCTATTATCGACATTAAGCGCATTATTTCGCAGCTAAAAGACCGTGGCATTGGCATTTTGATTACCGACCACAACGTACGTGAGACATTGGATATCTGCGAACGCGCCTATATCTGTAATGCAGGTGAGATCATTGCATCGGGTACGCCACATGATATTCTAGAAAATGAACAGGTTAAAAAAGTTTACTTAGGCGACCAGTTCAAACTGTAACTGTTCCAGGGACTGGGCATTAATGAAGGAAATTGCGATGAGAATACAAATTACCGGCAGACAAGTTGAAATCACCCAAGCGATCAAAGACTTCATCAACAACAAGTTCAAGCGTTTAGAAAAGCACTTTGACCATATTACTCACACGCACGTTATCTTAAGCGTTACCAAAGGCATGCATACTGCAGAAGCAAACTTAGACATTTCCGGCGCAAAAATTTTCGCCCAAAATTCTGAAAAAGACATGTACGCGGCCATTGATTTACTGATGGACAAACTCGACCGTCAGATCCTAAAACACAAGGAAAAACTCTCCAATCACTCTGCACAAAAGCCCACATTTATCGACGAAACTGAAACCAGTTAATGTGGACGCTCACCAAAAACCTGTGTCTGCAAAACGTGCAGGCACAGGTCAATCTACACAGCAAAAAGAAAATACTGGAAACCCTGGCTGAATGCCTAGGGCCCAATGAAGATGATGCATTCATCAACACACTACTACAAGGCCTAATCCGCCGAGAAAAACTTGACAGCACCGGCATCGGCAAAGGCATCGCCATTCCGCACAGCCGCTTTGACGAACTGACCGAACCGCGACTGGCCGTCATCACAACTTTAGAACCTATTGCATTTGACAGCCTGGACCAACAACCCGTTGACTTATTCCTGGCACTGGCCGTACCCAATGGTGCAGAGGAACATTTATCACTACTGGCTGAGGTCACACAACTGCTGCGCCAAGCTGAATTCTGCGAATCACTGCGCAATAGCCAAACCAACGATGCACTCTACAACGCACTGTTAATGGCAACGGTCATGCACGATAACCATGGCTGAAAAATCACCTGCAGCAGAACACGGCACACTCGTCGTTATTCAAAAACAAGGCTTTCTGCTCACTGGCAAAAGCGGCATCGGCAAAACCACATTAGCACTGCAGCTGCTCGACCGTGGCCATCAACTGGTGGCAGATGATTTAGTGCATATTACAGCTGACGCAACAGGCATTATCGGCAGCTGTCCAGCAGCCGGCAGAGGTTATATTCATCACAAGCAACTTGGCCTGCTGCCATTAACACCACATTTTGGTGCAAGCGCGATCATCGCCGAACATCCTATTGATTACATCGTGACACTCACCGACGCACAACTGCCAACGCACAACCTAGAACCCCAGTGTGATCAACGTACATGCCATGGACATTCAATCCCGCATTACACCTTGGCACACCAACCTGCCAGTGTATTGCCGATTCTATTAGAATTGTTGGCCAACTCGCCTCACTCACCTTGAGGTGTTGCCGATCGACTATCAAGGTACTCAGTTGACCAAGGCAGCAAAGCAGTCAGAATAGTTTTAGGTTCTGCTGGGGGTTCCACTGATGCTTCAACCTTACGTCCCCAAACTTTTGAATAAGCATCACGCTGAAAAGCATCAAGACTATCGACAGTTGTATCATCTGACGGAACGAATGCACGACCAGGTGAACCCTTATCCGTAGATTGAGCAGCCTCACCATCTGCTGCCAGCTCAGTTTCAAATGGCACTTCAACACCTGTTACCGTAGGCACTTTGACCGTCTGAACTAAATCTTCTACAGGAGAAGATGGCCCATCACATGCTGCATCTGCAAACCGAATCTCATCTGACACAATATCTGTTTCTTCCACAGTACCCCGTGCACGTTTTTCAGGTGGCTTAGATTCTGGCGCACGTCTCTTTTTAGGATTTGCAGACCAATCTGCATTTGACCCACCCTTTGTTTTGCCACCACCATCCGGCTTAAAAAAATTGGGCTTTACAGTTCTTCTACCAGGGCATCTTGGCTCTACACGACTAACAGACTTTGGTTTTGAAATTTTGCTTGGTTTGCTTGCCGGACTTACTGCAGGCACACCACCTGGAACGTAGCGCTGCACCGATTTAAGAATACGCCCACCAAGAGAAACCGCAGGGGCAGAATTTCTGCCGGTTTGATTTTCACGACCCACAACATCTTCCTTGTAACATTATCCAAACCACAAAAAACCTTCGCACAACCTGAGGAGCAGTGAATTTCACCCATTACTCGTGTTGTTGCCCATGCATTATCAAAATTTTGATGCTGGAAGCAAAAAAATATAAATATGTTGTTAATGTTATATTTTAATAAATTTTTTATATGGACAGGCAATAGGCTTAAATTGCAAAACGTAACCCAATCAACCGACTGAAAACGACGAGATTTGGCATCACTCTAACCAGCTCTGCAAAGCGCAAACTTTAATCTTGATATTCCCAGGACGCTCTGATATAAATGCCGTCCTTATTTTATCTGGAGATCCTCATGTCGAAGGTTTGCCAAGTCACCGGTAAGCGGCCTATGTCCGGTAACAACGTATCGCACGCCCACAACAAAACCCGTCGGCGCTTTCTGCCGAACCTGCATACCCACCGTTTTTGGGTGCCTGGCGAGAACCGCTATGTGAAGCTAAAAGTTAGCCACAAGGGTATGCGTATCATCGATAAACACGGCATTGAAAAAGTGCTAGAAGACATCCGCGCACGCGGCGAAAAAGTGTAGGAGTTTATTACCATGGCAAAAGGTAAACGCGATAAAATCAAACTAGTGTCCACTGCCGGCACCGGTCATTATTACACCACTGACAAAAACAAAACTAATACGCCAAATAAAATGGAAATGAAAAAATTCGATCCAGTTGTGCGTCAACACGTTTTGTATAAAGAAGGCAAAATCAAATAAAAGCCTTACCTGATCAATTCACATCAGGTTTCTTGATTCTCTAAAACCCCGGAATTGCTACACAGTGATCCCGGGGTTTTTGCGTTTTTCATCCTGCATTCTTCACACTGTCATTTTGAGTTTACTGCATTGTCGCCGCGCACTCATCACATTGTCATTCTGGACCCTCATCTTGTCATTCCTGGCTTGACCAGGAATCCAGTCCAAAATCATTCATGATTGTTGGCAGTACTTAGCCAAAGGCTTGACATCAATATCCTTCGACATCCTTTGGTAAGCTCGACTTCGACAGGCTCAGTCAGCGCTAATGAGATCCCTGAGCCTGTCGAAGGACAGTCAATGTCTGAGAAAAAAGCATCCCGTAACCTATGCAAATGAATGACCAACCCTAACGCCTTTTGTACACCTGAAACGCATACGCATACTCATTTTTCTCATCTGCCGCGTAGGACTCTTCCGCAACCAAATCCCACGCATCCGCATAAGTTGGAAAATAAGCATCGCCCGATAATTCAGCCTGCACACGCGTCACATACAACGTCGTCGCCACCGGCAAAAACAACTGATACACCTGCGCACCGCCAGCGACCATCACCTCTTGATCATCCGCATACAACTGATTCAACTCCGCCTGATCGTGAATCACGCGGCACCCTGCTATTTGCAACTGAGTATCACGCGACAACACCAACATCTCACGCCCAGGCAATGGCCGCCCAATGGAATCATAGGTCTTACGCCCCATTAACAAAGGCTTGCCCATCGTCATGCGCTTAAAATACTGCAAATCCGCCGATAACCGCCACGGCAAGTCATTTTCACGCCCAATCAAACGGTTAGCGTCATACGCCACAATCATTGAATAAGCTGGCATGGTTACACCGCCACCGGCGCTTTAATATGCGGATGCGCTTGATAATCCACAATTTGAAAATCTTCAAAGGCATAGTCAAAAACCGTCTCCGGCCGCCGCAAAATCTCAAGCTTAGGCACAGGATACGGTGTACGGGATAATTGGGTTTTTGCTTGCTCCAAATGGTTCAAGTACAAATGCGTATCACCTCCAGTCCAGACAAATTCACCAACAGCCAAATCACACTGCTGCGCAATCATATGAGTTAACAACGCATAACTGGCAATATTAAACGGCAAACCGAGAAACACATCACAACTGCGTTGATACAACTGGCATGACAACTTGCCGTCACACACATAAAACTGAAACAACGCATGACAAGGAGACAACGCCATCTTATCCAACTCACCCACATTCCACGCCGACACAATTAAACGCCGACTATCAGGATTCTGCCGAATCTCCTGCATCAGTTGCTCGATCTGATCAATCACACGACCATCAGCTGCAGGCCAAGAACGCCATTGCTGACCATATACCGGACCTAAATCACCGTTCTCATCGGCCCATTCATCCCAAATGCTGACACCATTATCATTCAAATACCGCACATTGGTATCGCCCTGCAAAAACCACAGCAACTCATAAATGATCGAGCGCAAATGACACTTCTTCGTCGTCACCAATGGAAACCCCTGCGCCAAATCAAAACGCATCTGCCGAACAAACACACTCAATGTTCCAACCCCAGTACGATCGGTTTTACGCTCACCAGTGGTTAACACATCTGACATCAAGTCTAAGTACTGTCGCATTTTAAACACCTTCTCATATAACCGTGCTGAATGTTATGCAATTGGCCCTACAAACTCAATTCACACATTGCGGACGGCATGTGGTTAAATCCTTTTGAATATCTCCAGCAAACTGCTTTTCTCAAGTTTTGAGAATGCAAACCATTTTTTACCCAGATCTTTTAGCGATGCGCCAATATGTTACGTTTCATTATTATCGAGTATCAAAAATCGATCATGGGCGTTATTAAACGCCTTAATTTCAATTGGTTCATACTGTGCGTTATATTTTTCAAGGTCTAGGCGTAGCTTCTTGGAAATCGTTTTTGTATAGATAGTCGCTGAACAGCCTTTGACCCGCTTTGATAACAAAGTTAGAACAGACTCATCGACATAATTATCAATTAAAACAATGGTGTGATTTGCGCTTTTTACGAGTTTAGAGACGAAGACATATGCATCAAAAACTTGGCCGTCAAAGAAATATACCTTGTTCCTTTTGTATCTCCTTGCATTCGATAGCCTGAAAGACTTCTTCTAATTTTTTGTCTGTAATTAAAAGCTTGTCTTCAATGCAATCAATCCTTTGGTATAAAAGGGAGTTGTTTCGAATAATGTTGCGTAGTTCCACAAAGGCGCGCATGATCTGGAGGTGGGCATCTATTGCTCTTTCACTGGATAATACAGATGAAAGGCTTGCCACACCTTGCTCTGTAAAAGCATAAGGTTTTGCACCACCTAGTACTTTTTTAGAAGGTATCACATATTGTGATACCAAGTTGCTAATCTCTTCTTCGTCTAAAGCGAACATAAAATCGGCAGGAAAACGCCTCTTATTTCTATTGACTGCTTGTTTTAATGTTCTTGTTTCTACTTCATATAAGGTAGCTAAATCCCGATCCAACATAACTTGCATACCGCGAATAGTGTGTATTTTACTGCTAATGCTGTTGTTTTTAGACAAATTTACGTTGCTCGTCATTAGATTTTCCTAGAAGAACAAAACCAGCTCTACTTTGTGCCGAATATTATTTATTTGAATAGGCTCATAATACCTGGAATCCTAGGAATATTCAGGACTAAAAACATCATATATTTCAATATCTGCTAGTTGGCAACAGTCGTTCATAGGCGAAGTGGATCTTTTAGCAAACGGTTTAGCAACAGTCGTTCATGGGCGCAGTGATTAGCTGCGCTCAGTGCGTCTGAGGCATGGATGCCGAAGCCGAGCGTACAAGGACGTATTCACCGCGTCACTGAGCCAGCTAATCATTGTGTCTTAGATAGTATCGTTACAAGTTCTTCCATCATAAGTCGTTGGAACCACGCCGAATCACCACCAACATAACCAATGCAACAACCAACATCGGCACACACAACAACTGCCCCTGCGTCAACCAACCAAACGCCACAAACCCCATCTGCGGATCCGGCTGACGAAAAAACTCCGCAGAAAAACGAAAAATGGCATACAACAGTAAAAACAGCGCTGACAACAACCCGCGCTGCCGCGGCTTACGCGACACCCACCACAAAATGCAAAACAACACCACACCTTCAAAGGTAAACTCAATCAACTGCGACGGATAACGCGGCAATGGCCCACCAGTAGGAAACACCATACCCAACGGCGAATCCGTCACACGACCCCATAACTCAGCATTAATAAAATTACCCAAACGACCCGCGCCCAAACCAATCGGAATCATCGGCGCAAAAAAATCAGTTAACGCCAACAGATGAATTTTCTGCCGCCGGCCATACCACCACAGTGCCACAATCACACCGATTAAACCGCCATGAAACGACATACCACCATCCAAAACCCACAGCAAAATCCATGGCGCATGGATAAAATTATGCAAATCGTAAAACAGCATATACCCCAAGCGTCCACCCAAAATCACCCCAACGGCACCGTAAAAAATCGTATCACCGACCTGGCTCGGCAACAAGGGCGCATCGCGACGACGCGCACGCCACATGCCCAACAACCAAGTCATGGCAAAACCCAATAAATACATCAGCCCATACCAATGCACACGAATGGGACCCCAAGCAAAAGCAATGGGATTAATATGGGGATAAATCAGCATCTGATGTCCTAACCAATTTTTACCAGAGCATCTTAATCGATAGCACCAGTAAAATCAGCGCAAAAATACGCCGCAGATTCTCCGCATTCAATGCCTGACCACATTGTGCGCCTAAGCGCGTCAACACAATACTGCACGGCGCCACACATAAAACAGCCGGCCAATAGATATAACCCGTGGTCCAACTGACTGGCACGGCAGCGTCTGCAAAACCAAACACCGCCGCACCAATACCAGCCACCCATAATGTCACCAAAGCGGTCGTCCCCACTGCTTTATTCATCGGCAACTGACAATGCAACAAATACGGCACACTCAGCGTGCCACCGCCAACACCCAACAAACCGGATAACAGTCCAATACTCACGGCCACAATCCGCGTTCGCATCGGCCGAACACCTTGCTGCACCGATCGTGGGCGCAATTTCAGCAATAACTTGAGCCCAATGGCCAATAAAAACAAAGCAAATAACAACCGTAAAATCTCCGGCGCCATACGACTGGCCAGGGAAGCGCCACATAAAACACCCAACAGAATCCAAATTGACATCCGTACAAACACCGGCCCAACGACATTCTGCCGACGCAAATGCCAATACACCGTACTGAGACTAGTGAAGACTAAAATCATCAAAGACGTCGCGGCTGCCATCACCATGGTGTCGTAGTCTGGCACACGCATCACGGTAAAAATCCACAACAAACCGGGCACCACCAAAGCACCGCCGCCAATACCGAGCAAACCGGATAAAAACCCTGCACCCATGCCCAACACCAAAAACAACAACAGATCCAACGCGCGCGCAATACCTAGAAATTGAGCTTACAAAGGGAGCAGTATACAATGCGCGGGTTTTAATCTTCAAAACCGACCACATGACAACATCACCAAAGAAAGTTCTGGGCACATTCAGCCTAGTTATGATCACCATCACCTGTGTCGACAGCATCCGCAATTTACCGTCCAGCGCTTTGTTTGGTAGCAGTGTAATTTTCTTTTTCTGCCTGGCGGCCATTGTATTTTTTATTCCGACAGCCCTAATCTGCGCTGAACTTTCCACCACCTGGCCTGAACGCGGCGGTATTTACACCTGGGGCAAAAAAGCATTTGGTCGGGGCTATGGATTATTTACAGTTTGGTTTCAATGGACAGAAAATGTCATTTGGTATCCGCTGTCACTGTCCTTCATTGCCGGCACCCTGACCTACCTGATCACGCCGCATTTAGCGAATAACAAGTTTTACGTCTTTGCCGTCATCAACTTAGTGTTCTGGGCCTGTACACTAGTCAACTTAAAAGGCCTAAAGCTATCCGCTCGCATCACGGCTTGGTTTGGCATTTTGGGTTTAATTGTGCCGATGTGCCTCATTATTTTACTGGGCGCCATCTGGATCCTTGGCCATCACCCGTTACAAGTACATTTCACAAAATCATCCATGCTACCGCATTTCAATCACCCAGAAATGTGGGTCTCATTGAGCGCCATTGTGATGTCACTCACCGGTGTCGAAATCACCACCATCCACGCAGCAGAAGTCAAAAACCCACAGCGCAGCTATCCGAAAGCATTACTGATCGCCACCGTATTTATTCTCGTCACCCTCATTCTGGGTTCACTGTCGATTGCCATCGTCGTACCGGCGGGCAAACTCAATTTAATTTCCGGCATTATGGAAGCTTTTCACGATTTTCTGTTGGCTTATCATTTAAATTGGCTCTCCCCCATCGTGGCCATCTGTTTAATCTTAGGGGCGATTGCCGGACTGAATAACTGGATCATCGGCCCGACCAAAGGGATTATGATTGCCGCACAAGATGGTTATTTACCACCCTTACTCCAAAGACAAAATCAACATGAAGCACCCAAACCCTTGTTGTTGTTACAGGGCCTGATCGTCACCCTACTGTCGTGTTTGTTTTTATTCATGCCGACCGTTAATAGCTCTTACTGGCTGCTCAATGTCTTGACCACACAATTGTATATGTTGATGTACCTATGCATCTTCTTCTCATTTCTGCGCCTGCGGTTTAAATATCCGAAAACGCATCGACCCTTTGCTGTACCCGGTGGTCAAATCGGCATGTGGTTAGTTTGCCTGCTCGGCTTGATCAGCATGGCATTTACGTTTTACATTGGCTTTATTCCACCGAAACAAATCTTCCATCACGGCTATTGGCAGTACGATTTGATTCTGGGTACCGGCCTGCTGATTTTTTGCGTACCGCCTTTGTTAATGCAAGCCATGCGTAAAGCCGCGTGGAAGCAGACCTAGAATTTACCGGCGCGAATCACACCCCCTAGTCCGGCGTCAATCAGCTGTTTTGATAAGAATTCACGCACCTGGTCAGGCGTAGTGAAAGCCAAAATCATCGAGACAATTTGCTGACACTCTAAAACGGTAAAGGCGCGCAAAATCCATTTCACACGCAGTACGCTCGCGGCTGTCATACTTAACCCCATATAACCCATACCAATCAGCAACATGGTCGCTAATGGATCACCGGCCATTTCGCCACAAATCGTCACCGGCACATTTTGCGCAT
Organism: uncultured Gammaproteobacteria bacterium; assembly: GCA_964539235.1. Classification (GTDB taxonomy): domain Bacteria; phylum Pseudomonadota; class Gammaproteobacteria; order Francisellales; family CACEW01; genus CAZIIK01. The sequence goes on from CAZIIK010000052.1 coordinate 32,918, forward strand.
CAGCTGCACGGGCAATTTGGTGCAGCACTCTTAATACCGCCGGATGGTAGTGATCATAGTATTTGCTGACGCGTGCGTTACCACGATCCACCGCCAATAAATATTGCGTCAGATCATTGCTGCCAACCGACACAAAATCGACTTCAGTCAAAACTGAGTCCAACTGATACAAAATAGCCGGCACCTCCAGCATGATGCCAAGCTTGGGCATTATCACCACCACACCTTCAGCCAGCAAGGCTTCGTAGGCTTCGATTATTAATTGTTTGGCAGTTTGAATTTCTGACAAGGAAGTCACCATCGGCAGCATAATTCTCAAATGTTGACTCTGCTCACCTGCACGCATCATGGCACGCACCTGGCCTTGAAATAATTCTGGATGATCGAGTGAAATTCGAATACCGCGCCAACCTAAGAAAGGATTCTCATCTTCGATCGGGAAATAGCTCAAAGGCTTATCGCCACCCACGTCCAATGTACGCATGGTCACTGGGCGCCCAGAAAAAGCTTTTAAGACCTGGCGATAGATCACACGCTGTTCATCTTCGCTGGGAAAATGTTCGCGCATCATAAAAGGCACTTCACTACGGTATAAGCCGACACCATCGCATCCGACAGCCAACGCCATATTGGTATCGGACACCAAACCGATATTGGCCATCAATGCTACAGCACACGCATCTTTAGTTTCAGCTGGCAAGGGTTTTAAGGTTTCGAGTTGCACTTGTAATTCATGTTCTTCTGCCACCAAGTGCCGATACGCCGACCGCAAGGCTTCATGCGGACGCACAAATACTTTGCCGGCATAACCATCAACGATGACCAAGGCATCATCCATGTATTGCAACGGTAAAGATTCAGCCCCCATCACAGTTGGCACACCCAATGCATTCGCCAAAATAGCGACATGCGCGTTGCCTGAACCACGCGCCGATACAATAGCTTTCAAACGACCCTGCGGCACCTCAGCCAACATCGATGGCGTGACTTCTGCGCCAATCAGAATCGTATCAGGCGGATACTGCACCGTCTTTTTTTCTTGCTTCTGCAAATAAGCTAATAAACGGCGCCCCAGATCACGCACATCATGCGCACGTTCACTGAGATAGGCATCAGTCATCGATTCAAATGCCTGTACATTCTGACGCACCACGGCTTTCAGCGCGGATTGCACCCATTCACCACGCTTCACGCGTTTAATCACAGCTTCTTTAAAACGTGCACTGTCCAGCATATGTTCATAGGCGGTAAACAAAGCACGTTCTTCTTGTCCTAGCTGTTCTGACAAATGCTGTGACATATGTTGGATATCGCGCGACACCGCAGCAACTGCTTCATCGAATAACAACAAATCCTGTTCCACGTCTTCTGAAAGACGCTCCGTCAACGTAGAAAAATCAGCCGGTGGATGCGCAATCACCGCTTGGCCAATCGCCACACCGGACACCGCAGGAATCCCGGTAATGGAAAACGCAGCAGCACCGTTGTCAGCTTCATCCATCTGCTGAGACAAACGTCCCGTATCAATCGCATGCGCAACCGTCGCCGCCACCTGCGCACCTAACGTCACCAAAAAAGATTCATCATTATCCGTAAATGGCCGTTGGGTGATCCGTTGCACCAAAAGAACGCCATACAATTTACTGCGGTGGATAATCGGCACGCCTAGAAACGCATCAAACGACTGCCGATTATCCGGATGCTGCACATCAATGTATTGTGGATGCGCAATGACTTTGTTCAAAGATAACGGCCGACGTTGCTCCGCAATCACACTGACCAAACCTTCGCCCTCGCGGATGTGGTAATGTTTCGCCTGCGTCGCGCCATTGACATAAGTCACAGACATCAGATCATAGCGTTGCAACGGTGCATTGTAGATATATAAGGCACAGGCATCTGCTTCCATGCCTTGGCATACTTCGACAACGAGATTATCCAGTGCATTTTCAACACTGCTCGCCTCATTCATGCGTTCACTGACTTGTCGAAGGAGTCCTAACATTTATCGCTTTCTCGCTGCACCTGAGCGACGCTGCCGCTGAGCGTCTAATAATTCACGGACAATGGGATGAAAGTACCGCAAAGCGCGTTGATAAACACCTTGCTTAAAAGACACCACTTGCTTCACTGGATACCAATAATGCACCCAACGCCAATCATCGAATTCAGGTCGTTGGGTTTCATTGAAATGAATCGCCCGCTCATCTGTTAGCAAACGCAGTAAAAACCATTTTTGTTTCTGCCCGATACACACCGGCCCACGTGAGCGCACCATATATTTCGGCAGTCGGTAACGTAACCAACCACGAGTAGCTGCAACCAACTCGACTTGATGTGGCAACAGACCGAGTTCTTCTCGGAGTTCTCGGTACATCGCCACCAGTGGTGATTCATGACGATCTATACCACCTTGTGAAAATTGCCAAGATGTTTGTGCATAACGTTTACCCCAAAATACATTTCCGCGTGGACCAATGAGCACAATCGCTACGTTTGCACGAAAGCCTTGCGCATCAATCACTGGGATTTCCCTTATTGTGCAATCAATGTATTAAGCATACCCTATGGCTGTACCAAGCACCAGTTGGTAATATGGGGTCTATGCCCACAGCGCTGACTGCCCTTCGACAAACGGTTCCTGAGCTTGTCGAAGGACAAGAACCCAAGTCTCGATGACTGAGCCTGTCGAAGTCGAGAGCGTCTGCTCTGGGACCTTTTATCGAAAGGAAAATACGCTTGACTTCGACAAGCTCAGTCAGCGCTATGGTCGAAGGGCGATTCCTGTCCTTCGACAAGCTCAGGAACCGTTTGTCGAAGGACGGTCCCCAAATAAACAGATGCACCCCAACCGCTTCTTGACTACAATACCGAGCCGAATCTTACAAACCAGGAAACCGCTCATGTTTGTGGACACCGACCTTGCCCACTTCGACCCCGAACTTCATGCCGCTATGCAGCAAGAAGCGCACCGACAAGAAGACCATATCGAACTCATCGCGTCTGAAAACCATACCAGTCCGATGGTCATGGCTGCGCAAGGCAGCGTTCTCACGAATAAATATGCGGAAGGTTATCCACACAAACGCTACTACGGCGGCTGCGAATACGTCGACATCGTCGAAGACTTAGCCATTGCCCGTGTCAAACAACTGTTTGATGCTGACCACGCCAACGTCCAACCGCATTCAGGCTCCCAAGCGAATGCCGCGGTGTACCTGGCACTGCTTAATCCTGGCGACACCATTTTGGGCATGAGCTTGGCACACGGTGGCCATCTCACCCACGGATCAAAAGTGAATTTTTCCGGTAAAATCTTTAACGCTGTGCAATACGGCATTAATACTGAAACTGGCCGTATCGATTACGATGAAATCCATCGCCTCGCGGAAACACACCAACCCAAAATGCTAGTCGGTGGTTTTTCAGCGTATTCACGCACCGTTGACTGGCAAAAATTTCGTGATATCGCCGACAGTGTTGGCGCTTATTTGTTTGTCGACATGGCGCACATTGCCGGACTTGTAGCCGCGGACTTGTACCCCAGCCCGGTGAATATTGCCGACGTCACGACATCCACTACACACAAAACCCTACGCGGACCGCGCGGGGGTATTATTTTGGCGAAGGAAAACGAAACCATCACCAAAAAACTCAACTCCATGGTCTTTCCAGGCACCCAAGGTGGCCCATTGATGCATGTGATCGCCGGCAAAGCTGTTGCGTTCAAAGAAGCGCTAGATCCCGCATTCAAAACCTATCAACAACAGGTGATTAAAAACGCCCAAGCCATGGCTGATACGTTTATAGCAAATGGTTTTAACATCATTTCTGGCGGCACAGACAACCACTTATTTTTATTGGATTTAATCGCGCAGGATATTACCGGCAAAGACGCCGAAGCAGCCTTGGGCAAAGCGCACATCACCGTGAATAAAAATTCCGTACCGAATGACCCACGCTCGCCGTTTGTCACCAGTGGATTGCGCATTGGCACACCTGCTATCACCACACGCGGTTTCAAAGAAGCTGAATCTGTCCAAATCACGCAATGGATCTGCGATGTGTTGCACAACCTCGACGACGATGCTGTCCTCACACGTGTGGCGCAAGCTGTGCAAAATCTCTGCCAACAATTTCCGGTTTACACGCACGCCTAAACGGAATCGCCCTAATGCACTGTCCTTTTTGCCACGCCGTTGACACCAAAGTCGCAGACTCCCGCTTAGTTGCTGAGGTCAATCAAGTCAAACGCCGCCGCGTCTGTAATGTCTGCGGTGAACGGTTCACCACTTACGAAAGCGTCGAATTGGTTATGCCACGCGTGGTCAAGCAAGACGAGTCCCGCGAAGCATTCGACCAACAAAAACTCCGTGAAGGCGCGCTACGTGCCTTGGAAAAACGCCCCGTCAGTGCGCAGGAAATCGACGAGATGCTGATGCGTGTGATGCATGAAATTCGCGCCACAGGTGAACGCGAAGTGCGCGCCAGCTTAATTGGTGAACAATTGATGCTGGCACTGCGAGTCTTAGATGAAATCGCCTATATCCGTTTTGCATCCGTGTACCGGCGCTTTACCGACTTAGAAGCATTTCAACAAGAAATTGCCAAACTTGTGGAGAAAACTTAAATGGATGCACATTACAAAGCCATTATCGAAGCCATTGGTGAAGATCCTCAGCGCGAGGGCTTGGTCGACACACCTAAGCGTGCCGCCAATGCGTTAAAGTACCTCACCAAAGGCTATCAAGAATCGGTGGAAGACGTCCTCAATGACGCATTATTCACCTGCGACAATGATTCCATGGTCATCGTTAAAGATATTGAATTTTACTCACTGTGCGAACACCATATCCTGCCGTTTATCGGTAAATGCCACATTGGCTACATTCCAAATAACAAAGTCATTGGCTTATCGAAGATTCCACGTATCGTTGATGTCTTTGCGCGCCGCCTGCAAATCCAAGAAGCTTTAACCAAACAAATCGCCGATACGATTGACCAACTGATTCAACCACAAGGCGTTGGCGTCATCATGGAGGCACAGCATTTGTGCATGACCATGCGCGGCGTCCAAAAACAACATGCCAGCATGACCACTTCCGCCATGCTTGGCTTATTCCGCGATCGCGAACGCACCCGCAATGAGCTCCTGCAACTCATCCGCAACTAAGGAGATTTTAACGTGTCTGGAAAAACCGCTTTTACTTTTGATGATGTTTTACTGATCCCGGCTTACAACCACTACGAATCAAGACGCATGGTAGACACTGCAATGACGGATCGTTTAGGCAAACTACACCTCGAGCTGCCAGTGATGACCGCTAATATGGACACTGTCACCGAATCTGCCATGGCAAATTTTATCGGCGACAAAGGCGGCATTGGTGTGTTGCACCGTTTTATGAACATCGAAGAAAACGTAGCGGATTTCAAACGCTGCCAACATAAAACCTTTGTCTCCATCGGTTGCTCAGATGCGGAATTGGCTCGTGCCGAAGCTTTGCGCGATGCCGGTGCGGAATACTTTTGCATTGATGTGGCACACGCCCATGCACACTACGTCGGCAAAACCATTAAAAAACTGCGCCACTTACTCCACGAAGCCTGCATCATGGTCGGTAATGTCGCCACTTACGCCGGTGCAGATTACTTGGCCTCTTGTGGCGCCGACATCATCAAAGTCGGTATTGGCGGTGGTTCTGTTTGCAGCACCCGCATTAAAACCGGCTTTGGCGTACCGACCCTAAATTCAGTCCAAGAATGCGCCCGCGTCGATCGTTCTATCGTCGCAGATGGCGGCCTACGCACACCGGGTGACATTGTCAAAGCCTTAGCTTTTGGTGCTGATTTTGTCATGCTCGGCGGCATGTTTGCGGGCACAACACCAACACATGGCGAAATCATCACCAAGCCAGATGGCACCAAAGTCAAAGCCTACAGTGGCATGGCCAGCCAAGAAGCGCAAGACGACTTTATGGGCAACATGCCGGAGTGGAAAACCGCAGAAGGCGTACAAACCGAAGTGGCTTATCGCGAAATCGAACATGCCATCATTGCCGACATTATTGGCGGACTGCGTTCGGGTCTGACATACGGCGGCGCCGCGACCATCCGCGAACTGCAACGCAAATTGAACTACAACCTAATCACCCCCTGCCGGCCTTACTGAAAGCCTGCCACACAAAGCACTGTAACTTTTTCCTGACGAGACCCACCATGAAGATTCAAACATTCGCGCTCAGCTTACTCACCACCGCCATCACCAGCGTTGCCTTGGCAACACCAGTGGCACAAACCTCAACAGATGGCATCGATCTACCCACTGCCAAGCCAAAAACCCACAAGTGGATGAAATTGCAGAAAGCCAAACGCCACGGCAAGGTGATGGTGAGATTTCTCAAGCCCAATCAAGAACTGGTGCACGTGAATCTGAAAGCCAATGACACCACTGGCTACCAATGGTACGTCTCACGCTATAACCATGATTTATTACAATTAATCGGCTATCAATACCAAGCACCAACTGATGGCAAAATCGGCGGCGGCGGCGAAGCCCAATTTACCTTTCGTGCCAAAGCAGACTTCCTTTTGAATCCACAAGTCACCCGCATCCAACTGGTGTATATGCAACCTTGGGCACCGAAAAAAACCGGCAAACGCAACAGCATGACGGTGCGCTTATTTTCGCCAGCACAGTCGAACACATCACCCAGCGCACTGCCTGTCAAACCAATGGTCACTGCACCGGTTTCAACACCTGCTGCCTCCACAGCGCAACAGCCAGAGGCATTCCCAGTTCCGCATCATGCTCACTACCCAACACCGCAGGCAACAGCGAATGACACTCAGCTGTCGACGCAAACTGCCACGCACAGCACTACAGTGAATACGCATATGATGCACACTAACGCAGCTGCTACTACTGCTCCGGCAGCAACCATCCCAACTGATACCCAACCCAGTGCTACGACGTCGCAACCACAAAAAACCACGCACAACTGGTTGAGTTTGCCGGCGACCAAGTCATAGCGGTTTGAAATGAGCCTTAACTTTATAAGGGCATTAGGCACGTCAGTTACTTAGCATTGCCTTAAGGTATTCCCTTCGGATACTTCTTTTGTCACCCCGGACCCTCCGCTTGTCATCCCGGACTTGATCCGGGACCCAGGCATTTGCTCAGGCACTGCCAACTACCATTTAAGGCTTTAGCCTGGATCCCCGCGTGCGCGGGAATGACAGAATGATTTGTCACCCCGGACCCTCCGCTTGTCATCCCGGACTTGACCCGGGATCTACTGTCTAAGAGGGTACCCGAGAAGCTTCTGCCTTCGGCCAAGCCTTTGTTAAAGGCATTTTTCAGCATGCTACCGTAATGCACTCTACATTTGGATTTTTGATGCAAATTTGATCATCACAAGCCAAAAAGACTAATTTTCATG
>CAZIIK010000053.1:0-18284 GCA_964539235.1 uncultured Gammaproteobacteria bacterium
TGTTTAAGTCATTCTCAGCGCGACGATGTGGTGCAGATCGCCTGCGGCAAGCACCGATAGTGCCGTAATAAACACTATCTCTTGCCCAAGTAACCCATCCCCAAGCACCTGAGCAACAACGCACAACATAGTTGCGTTGGGATTCTACTGTGTCTGCTGCTGTTCTGTCTTGTGAGTCACTATGTGCCATTATGCTTTCTCCTCTTGTTTTTCTGTGTGTCGGCGAATTTTGAGTGGGGGCGCACTCGTCAGTGGTTTGATTCGCTTTCACTACCGGTTTTGCCTGCTTCCGTCATTGTATTCAAAGTTTGTCTCTATTGAGGGTGACGGTTTTTTTCTTCGGGGCTGTTTTTATGTGGTGTTATGCTAATTTTTTGAAGCGCTAGGATGCCTACTTAAAACTAAAGGCTAAAGAGTTTTTCAGCTGCGATTGGTGGATTTAGTGCTCTGCATCCTTGCTGCTTTTTTTTCGCCAGCAGCATTGTTGGGCGATTGCTTGCTGGCGTCAAGGAGCGGAGGTTATCTGTCGCTATAAGCCAATGTCGTTAACGAATTGCTAGGATTTTTAGATGGCCTTACGCCCCCAGTAAATTACGAATAAAAATCACCAATACCTGGATGACAATCAATGTGAGTAATGGGGAAAAGTCAAAGCCGCCAAGTTGCGGTAGCAAGCGCCGCGCTTGTTTAAGAACGGGGTCAGTCAGTTGGTCGAGTAACACAAACAATGGTTGGTAAGGGTTGGTGTTAGACCAAGATGCAATGGCCCGAATTAAAATGGCGAAAAAATACAAATTCAGCAGTAAAACTAAAGCCTTGCCGAGCGCTACCAGCAAAATGTAAGACGTGATAGGGAAGCTGACCAAGCTGGCGATGATCGTCATTAATATCAGTTCCAACACATAGATTAGGACAATAGCGGCAAAATCGAGGCCAAAGAAACCAGGTATGATGCGTCTCAGTGGTTTAAGCAAAGGGTTGGTGACTTTGATCAACATTTGGCAGATGGGGTTGTAGAAATCGGCTTTGACCCATTGCAACAAGAAGCGCAGCATGATCGCCAAAATGTAAAGATTAAACAGAGTCGTCACTAAAAAGAGTGCGATTTGGATCAGTGTGTTTTGCATGTTGTGTGTGTCCTGTTTACGTGAGTTGTTTCTGCGGGCCAAATTGTTGGCTCATGATTTCACAGCGTTTTTTTGCCGCATGGATTGCGCGTTCCAAGGCTTGTGGCAATTCATCCGCTGCTAGGCTGTGAATGGCGGCTTCAGTGGCGCCAGCTTTGGAGGTTACTTGTGCACGAAGTTGAGCAAAATCTTGTTGGCTTTCTAACGCCAATTTGGCGCTGCCAAACATGGCTTGGCGAATCAGTAAGCGCGCAGTTTTGCTGTCTAAGCCTAAGGCGACGGCACTGTCTTCCATTGCTTCCATGATGTAGAAAAAGTAACCCGGGCTGCTGCCAGCAATTGCGGTGCTAACATCCATCAAATCTTCACTGTCCATCCAGGCGGTTAGCCCTGTAGCACGCAGTATGCGTTCAGCCAATTCTTTTTGCTGGCGTGAAGTGGTTGAGTTAGCAAACAGCGTGGTGGCGCCGGCTTGTACCAAAGCAGGTGTGTTGGGCATCGCGCGGATAATCGGAGTTTGCTCACCAAACCACAGCGCCAGGCTGTTGAGCGTAATACCGGCTGCGATGGAAATTAGCAAAGGCTTTTGTTGCTTGATAACGGTGCCGAATTGATTCGCAACCTTTTCCAATGACTGTGGCTTGACGGCGAGGACAATGATGTAGACTTTATCGATCACCGTGTGTGCATCATCGGTTGCATGTACTTTAAGCGTTTGGGTGAAATATTGTTGCTTCGCAAGATTGGGGTCGACGACCCAGATCGCGTTGGCATCGTAGCCGTCGGCAATCAGTCCAGCCACAATGCAGCGGGCCATGTTGCCGCCGCCTAAAAAGAGTATTTTTGCTGTGCGCATGATGCATTCCCATTAACGATTTGAGCGGTGGATTGTAGCAGTACATTTTTCAGGATTAAACGCCCAACTACAGATATCTAGGCCCAAAAATATCGGTGCCCACGCGTACCCAAGTTGCACCAGCCGCGATGGCAGCGTCCAAATCTTGGCTCATGCCCATTGATAACGTTTCTAATGCAACGGGTGCCGTACGACCGAGTGTGGCTAATTTTTCATGTGCTTGGCGCTGCAGGTCAGGGTTTGGTTGTGGCTTAGGGATCGACATTAAGCCACGGAGTTTGAGGTGTGGCAGTTGGTGAATCTGGGCGATAGCCTGATGCACTTCATCAACTGCAAAGCCCGATTTGTTGGGTTCATTGTCAATATTAACCTGTAGACAAATATTCAGTGGTGGTAAGTCTGCTGGGCGTTGTTGGCTGAGTCGTTGGGCGATTTTAATACGGTCGACACTGTGCACCCAGTCAAAATGTTGTGCAATCAAAGCGGTTTTGTTCGTCTGGATGTGGCCAATGAAATGCCAGGTAATCTCTGTGTCAGTGAGTGCTTGGATTTTCTCCACAGCTTCTTGCAGATAATTTTCACCAAAATGCCGTTGCTTAGCCGCATATGCCATACGAATAGCGGCAACGGAGTGTTTTTTGCTGACGGCGAGTAATTGAACCTGTTCCGGGTCACGGTGTTGCTGTGCACAGCACTGTTGAATGCGGGCGCGGACACGCTGTAGATTTTGTATGATATCAGTGGTCACAGCTAATGGGGTGTGCTTAACATGGCGCGTTAGCTTGCCATAGCAAATACAGCAAGTAAATGTTTGCTCAGTTCGTAACGGCTGGGGCGTGTTGCATGGCCCAACATTTTGGCGCGGACTTCTTTGTAACCCATTTGCTCATACAATTTGCGTGCGGAATGGTTGTTGGCAAATACACTAGGATCGATGTGTGAAGCTTTTAGGCGTCGGGCAAAAGCTTCCAGCTCTTTTAAAGCTTTTTGGGCCAGTCCTTGGCGGCGGTATTCTGGCAGGATGTCAATCCAAACCAAGAAGGCAGAAGGGAATTTTCCGGTTAGGCGAATGGTGATCCATGTGGTGCAGAGAATGGTTTCGCGGTCACTCGCATCGACAATGCTGAAAATATGTTCGTTGGGTAATAGTTGATCATTGGGGAAGTAGGAATAGACCTCATTTTCTGCGAGGCGATTTGGAATCTCGCGTGACGCATATTCGCCATTATCGACCATGCTTTGTGCATACATGTCAATCGATTCAGGTAAAAATTGATTCAACGCTTCATCAGTAATCGGGGTGAGGGCAATGTCTTGGATCATGAATGGTTCCTGTCTGGTTGTTAGCTAATGGTCATGTTGTAGCATAACGTCTATTATAATCACTTTTTCTTTTTTTTGTCATTCTTATTGCATGAAATAAATGTGATATTAATATTTTGTAATTCATGCAAAACAGTCTAAAAATGGTTTTTTTCCTACGCTTGGTTCCGTATTTTACTCTAGCTCATATTTCAACCGACTTGCCATAATCGATCCTGTTCATCGGGACTAAGTGAAAGGATAAATACTATGATATACGGATACACATCAGGGAATGATAATGCCGAAAAAAATACGGCCATCATTGAAATTCAAAATTATGCAAAAGTAAACCAGCTGCCGCTAAAACAAGTTTTTGAAGATGTTGCAAATACGAAAAAACGTTGGGATGGGCGTGCGTTAGCTGATCTAATTCATACAGGGAATATTGGTGATCAAATCGTCGTATACGATGCCCCCAGTGTTGCACGGTCTATTTCGCAGATTTTAGAGATTTTTGATACGTTGACTTCTAAAAACATCAAGATGCACTTTGTGAAATATGGTCGGACCTTGAAGGCAGAAGCACAAACTAATCAGTTAGAGCTTTTACAGCTGCTGCATTGTATCGAAAATGATTATGTCTGCCGCCGTACGCGAGATGTGGTTCTACGTCGCCGTGAAGCAGGTTTGCCATTAGGGCGTCCCAAAGGTCGTCCAAACAAGCACCTGAAATTGGATAAATATCGTAAAGAAATTCAGGGTTATTTGGATCTTAGGGTCAGCAAAGTGGCGATTGCCAAACTGATAGGCTGTCATGTGCAAACGTTGTATAACTATATTGCTGCGCGTGATTTGGCACCAGAATTACCGATGGAGAAGCAGAAACATAAGGTTCATAAGGTCGAAGTTTGACGAAGGCTGGAATTGCGGTAGAATTCGCAGCCGCGGAGAGATGCCGGAGCTGGCCAAACGGCCCTGACTCGAAATCAGTGGGAGGTGCAAGCCTCACGAGGGTTCGAATCCCTCTCTCTCCGCCAAAAAAAGCCATTACATTAAACGCATAGCGGACCGTAGGGCGAGCGCACAGGACGTGGGCGAGTAATCCCTCTATTCGCCAATGCAGCCACCACATAGTATTTCCAAACAAAGCATTGTAGACTGTCGCCCAATTTTTTTATGGATTAATCACAATGCGCAGCCATTACTGTACCGAAGCAAATGAACACCTCCTAGGCCAAGTCGTTACCCTCTGTGGCTGGGTGCATCGCCGGCGTGATCATGGTGGGGTGATTTTTATTGATTTGCGTGATCGATCTGGCCTCGTTCAAGTGGTTTTTCAGCCAGAACAAGCTGCAGTATTTGCACAAGCAGAACAGCTGCGCAGTGAATTTGTGGTTCGGGTGACTGGTGAAATTTGTACGCGTCCTGCAGGTCAGGAAAATCCCAATATGCTAACGGGTGCGATTGAAGTCATTACCCAGGATATGGAGATTTTAGCGCGTGCTGAAACGCCACCTTTTCCTTTGGATGAACATTATAAAGTTAGCGAAGAAGTGCGCTTAAAACATCGTTATGTGGATTTGCGCCGTCCGGAGATGCAGCAACGTTTGTTAGTACGCAGTCGTGTGGCTAATTTTATGCGGCGTTATTTAGATGAAGAAGGTTTTGTTGAATTAGAAACGCCGATTTTGACGCGTGCGACGCCAGAAGGTGCGCGGGATTATTTGGTGCCGAGCCGCACGCATAAAGGTCATTTCTTTGCTTTGCCACAATCGCCGCAATTGTTTAAGCAATTGCTGATGGTGTCGGGGTTCGACAAGTACTATCAGATTGTTCGTTGTTTCCGTGATGAAGATTTGCGCGCGGATCGCCAGCCTGAATTTACTCAGTTGGATGTTGAAGCTTCGTTTGTGGAAGAGCAGGATGTGATGACCTATGCCGAGAGCCTGTTGCGGGCTTTGTTTACGGAAGTGTTAGGCGTTGAATTGCCTGAGTTCCCTGTGATGCCGTATCCAGAAGCGATGCAACGTTATGGCAGTGATAAACCCGATCTGCGGATTCCTCTGGAGCTAATCGATGTTGATGATGTCATGCAGGCAGTTGAGTTTAAAGTATTTGCCGGACCGGCCCAAGATCCAGCCAGTCGCGTGGCGGCGTTAAATGTTCCAGGTGGCAACGAAAAGTTGACGCGTAAGATGATCGATGAATACACCAAATTCGTCGGTGTATATGGCGCTAAAGGTCTGGCTTATATCAAGGTTAACGATCGCGCAGCCGGGCGTGATGGTTTGCAGTCGCCCATTTTGAAATTTTTGCCGGATGATGTGATTGAAACTTTGCTAACACGCGTTGATGCCCAGACCGGTGATGTCGTGTTCTTTGGCGCAGATAAGGCGGATATCGTGAATGCTGCATTGGGCGCATTGCGTTGTCGTTTGGGTGCGGATCTTGATTTATATACCACAGACTGGGCGCCATTATGGGTGACAGAATTCCCGATGTTTGAAAAAACAGACGGTCGTTTGCAAGCGATGCATCACCCGTTCACAGCACCGGCTGTCAGTGATATCAATCAATTAAATGCGTGTGCGCCTGAAGATCTGTCCTCACGTGCATATGACGTTGTGTTAAATGGCTATGAAATTGGGGGTGGGTCGATCCGGATTCATTGTCCGCAGCTGCAGGCAGCTGTGCTTGGCCTGTTGGGTATTGATGAAGCAGCAGCGCAAAACCAATTTGGCTTTTTGCTCAATGCCTTGAAATACGGTGCGCCTCCTCATGGCGGTATCGCTTTTGGTGTCGATCGCATCATTATGTTGATGACGCAAACCGATAATATTCGTGATGTGATTGCCTTTCCTAAAACACAAAGCGCGAGTTGTTTGATGACGGAAGCGCCATCTGCTGTCGATGTGCCACAGTTGCAAGAATTGGGTATTCGTGTGGCAAAGCCGGCGGCGAGCACCGAGAAAGCATAGGAGAAATTCACATGGCAGGTCATAGTAAATGGGCGAATATCAAGCATAAAAAAGCGAAGGAAGATGCCAAGCGCGGTAAGATTTTTACCAAGTTAATTCGTGAAATTACCGTGGCAGCGCGTTTGGGTGGCGGTGATGTGAACTCGAATCCACGTTTGCGTGCGGCTGTTCAGGCTGCTTTGGCAGGCAATATGACACGCGATACCATTGATCGAGCGGTTAAGCGCGGTGCCGGTGGTGAAGATGGTGCCAATGTCGAAGAGATTCGTTATGAAGGTTATGGCGTTTCCGGTGTTGCAGTAATGGTGGATTGCATGACAGATAACCGTAATCGTTCAGTAGCTGAGGTGCGTCACGTGTTTAGTAAGTGTGGCGGCAACTTGGGTACGGATGGTTCGGTCTCTTATTTGTTTTCGAAGCAGGGCATCATCAGTTTTGCACCTGGTGTGGACGAGGATCAACTGATGGAATTGGCATTAGAGTCAGGTGCAGATGATGTGATCAGTCAGGCTGACGGTGCTATGGATGTTGTGACGACGCCAGAGCAATTTGCCGATGTGCTTGAAGCGATTCAAGCAGCTGGGTTAGAGCCTGTTCATGCAGAAGTTATGGAAGTGGCATCAACGGAAGTCACGTTGACCTTAGAGGATGCCCAAAAAACTTTGAAGATGATTGATATGTTGGAAGATTTGGACGATGTGCAGCAAGTGAGTAAAAATGCTGATATTCCACCGGATGTGTTAGAGGCATTGCAGTCCGCTTAGTAGGGGTGTGTTTGTGAGCATTTTGTTGGGTATTGACCCGGGGTCACGCATTACCGGCTTTGGCGTTATTAAAGTGCAGCATAAACAGCCACATTATGTGGCCAGTGGTGCGATTAAAATCGATGTGGATTTGCCGGTTTCAGGTCGATTGCAGCAGATTTATCAAGGTATTGCAGAAATTGTCGCAGCTTATCAACCAGATGAGTCTGCGATTGAACAAGTGTTTGTTTGTTATAATGCCGGTTCCGCATTGAAACTGGGGCAAGCCAGAGGCGTGGCGATGGTTGCATTGGCAAATCATGGGCTGCCAGTTGCGGACTATTCAGCGAAACAAATTAAACAAGCCGTAGTAGGCTATGGCGCGGCGGACAAAGCCCAGGTGCAAACAATGGTTAAATGCCTGTTGAATCTATCAGATGTGCCGCGACCTGATGCGGCAGATGCATTGGCAATTGCGTTGTGTCATATGCATTCTATGCAGAGTTTAAGTCAAATTTCAGGCGCAGAAAAAATCGTCCATGGGCGTTTGCGAGGAACAGTATGATTGGTTATTTGCACGGCAAGTTGTTAGAAAAAAATCCACCCGATATTTTAGTGGATGTGCAAGGCGTGGGTTATGAAGTCGCAGTGCCAATGACGACAGCCTACGAATTACCTGCCGTGGGTGAGGCGGTGACGTTATATATTCATATGGTGGTGCGTGAAGATGCACAGTTGCTGTACGGTTTTGCTTCGAAACAAGCGCGCCATTTGTTTCGTCAGCTGATTAAAGTGAATGGCATTGGTGCAAAAATTGCTTTGGCCATGATGTCAGGCATGGAATCAGCCGATCTGACTCACAGTATTCTGGCGGGTGATATTGCCATGTTGTCGCGTATTCCAGGAATCGGTAAAAAAACAGCTGAACGTTTAGTGGTCGAAATGAAAGATAAGTTGGCCAATAGCGTTGATTTATTGCCGAGTGGCAGTAATGCTATTCAAGGTTCGTCGATTGAACGCCCAATGCGGACAACTGCACAGGATGCCGCGGATGCACTGGTTGCTTTGGGCTATAAGCCAAATGAAGCTGCGAAAGTGATCAAAACTTTAATGGTAGACAAGCCCGATTTAGAAACTGATGAGTTGATCCGACAAGCCTTGCGTCAGATGGTGGCGCGATAGGTGTGGCCTGCAACGGTTTCTATAAGTGTGTCGGATGCTTGCTATTGTTCCGCGCCCGTTCGATGAGATAGGCCGATAACGCGCTTAAGGTATCGCTGGACAGTTTTTCTAAGGTTGCAAACGTGGGTGTTTCGTCGTAATGCAACTGAATGACATGTTCGCCAAACTTGTTGATGCCTCGATAGGTTTCCGGCACAGCGTGGTAGATTTCCTGGATTAAAGATGAACGGCTCACAGTCATAATGTAGGCCTCTAGGGGAGCATGGGCCGTACAGGTAAACACACAATATATAAAAAAGCAATGCTTTGTTCCGGTGGTTGCATCATGAAAAAGGTGGGTTAGTTCTGTAACGTCGCAGGCTGAGTTCAGTCCGCTGGGTAGTGCTCAGGGTAGGGTAAGCGTGCGACGTTTGCCTCAATTGCCGCCCTGGCGACAGCAGCAGGTACGCGTTCAAGCAAGCGTGGATCCATCGGTTTGGGAATCAAGTAGTCACGCCCAAAAGTCAGTTCATGAACACCCGGATAAGCTGATAGGACACTGTCTGGTACTGGTTCTTGCGCTAAGTGGCGGATAGCATCAACCGCTGCTGCACACATAGAAGCGGTAATGGTCCGTGCACGCACATCTAATGCACCGCGGAAAATATAGGGAAAGCACAACACATTGTTGACTTGGTTGGGTAAATCAGAACGACCTGTGGCCATAATGACATCTGGGCGTGTGGCATGAGCCAATACTGGATTGATTTCAGGGTCTGGATTAGACAATGCAAAAACAATCGGGTCTTTGGCCATACGCTTGAGTTGATCAGCGGTTAAAAGGTCAGGGCCTGATACGCCGATAAAGACATCCGCATTCTCAATGGCATCATCTAAGGTGCGCATTTCAGTATGTTTGGCAAACGCAAATTTGTAAGGGCCTAGGCTGTGACGTTTCGCATGAATCACGCCTTTGCTGTCAACGAGTGTGACATGCTCACGAGTGGCGCCTAAGCGCACTAAAAGGTGCATGGTGGCAAGTCCAGCAGAGCCAGCGCCAACACAGACGATATTGGTATCTTCCAAACGCTTTCCGACCAGCTCTAAAGCATTGAGCAACGCGGCCGCGACAATAATTGCAGTACCGTGTTGATCGTCATGGAATACAGGAATATCCAATTGGCGGCGTAGTTCATATTCGACTTGAAAACATTCAGGTGCTTTGATGTCTTCTAGGTTAATCCCCCCAAAAGTTGGCGCAATTTGCGCGATAGTTTTGACCAAAGAGCCCACGGATTCTGTGTTCACTTCAATATCGAATACATCGATATCTGCAAAACGCTTGAACAGTACGGCTTTGCCTTCCATCACCGGTTTGCTGGCCAAAGCGCCTCGATTGCCTAGCCCTAGAATGGCAGAACCATTTGAAATGACGCCGACTAAATTACCTTTGTTGGTATAACGATAAGCATTTTCAGGGTTATCGCTGATCTTGCGCACGGGCTCCGCAACACCAGGTGAATAAGCCAATGACAAATCTTCTTGTGTCTCAGTAGATTTGGTAATTGAAACGGATAATTTGCCAGGTTTTGGGTGTTCGTGATAGGCCAGTGCTTGTTCTGCAAGTTGTTCGGGGGTCATGATTTTCCTGATGATTTTGGATGTGCTAAGATGCGGCACATTTTTTGATTCGGCGTATTGTAAGCGATGTCTATAAACTATCAAGCCTCTGTTGACGCCCATTGGCCAAAGCAGGGCGAGGCGGTGTTGACTGAAGCTGAGCGCGCAGCCTATCGCGAAAAAATTAAAGCGCTATTGCAGGCAAATGATGCCGTACTCATTGCGCATTATTATGTAGACGCAGAGCTACAACGCTTGGCAGAAGAAACTGGCGGCATTGTCGCTGATTCCCTTGAGATGGCGAAGTTTGGTGCCCAGCATCCCGCGAAAACATTGGTGGTGTGTGGCGTCTATTTTATGGGTGAAACTGCCAAAATTTTGAGTCCGGAAAAGCGCGTGTTAATGCCGACCACCGAAGCCACGTGTTCACTGGATCTCAGTTGTCCTGCTGAAGACTTTCAAGCATTTTGTGCCAAGCACCCAGACCGTACGGTCGTGGTCTATGCCAATACATCTGCTGCGGTAAAGGCCTGTGCAGATTGGGTGGTGACTTCAAGTATTGCATTGAAAATCGTACAGCACTTAGATGCACAGGGTGAGAAAATTTTATGGGCGCCAGATCGTTATTTGGGCCAATGGATTGCGCAGCAAACCGGTGCGGATATGTTGTCCTGGCAGGGTGCTTGTATTGTACATGCGCAATTTAAAGACGATGCTTTGCTGTCATTAAAAGCACAGTATCCCGAGGCCGCGATTTTGGTGCATCCCGAATCCCCTGCGCCAGTGGTTGAGCTGGCAGATGCGGTAGGATCAACCTCACAGTTATTAAAAGCGAGTCAGAGCTTGCCCAATGAGACGTTTATTGTGGCAACGGATCGTGGGATTTTTTATAAAATGCAACAGGCTTCGCCGCATAAGCGGTTCATTGAAGCACCAACCGGTGGGCAGGGTGCCACCTGTCGGAGTTGTGCGCATTGCCCGTGGATGTCGATGAATCAGCTACAAAATCTGGCTGAAACGTTAGAATCTGGTGCGCAGGAAATTCATATTCCTGAGCCTGTGCGTGAAAAGGCATTGATTGCGCTGCAGCGCATGGTTGATTTTCGTTAATTCAGGCGAGGATATTGACTTGGCGTCTGTGCCGGTTGATCTGAAAACGCTTACACTCTATGCTCCGGCGATACCCCCATGCAGACTGATTTTCCCACCATGCGATCACCGGCTTGGATACGATGCTTCATTTTATGTGCAACCTGCTTATTGTCAGTCAATGTGGTGTTTGCACAGATGCCTACTTACCAAAAACGAGCAGCTAATGTCTATGAAATGCAATATACCAATGGTCTGCGTGCAGTTTTAAAAGTTGATCATCGGGCCCCTGTATTGTTTTTCAGTATTTGGTATCACGTCGGAAGTGCTGAAGAGCCATTTGGACTAACTGGTATTTCTCATTTTTTAGAGCATTTAATGTTTCGCGGCACGACGCTTTTGCCTGATGGCGCCTATGCAGCAAAAATCGCCCAAGATGGTGGTGAGCAAAATGCATTTACCAGTAGTGACCACACTGCATACTACGCATTTCTACCAACTAAACACTGGTTAGATGCTGCAACCATGGATGCCAATCGAATGCATCATTTACTATTAAATACAGGGGTAGTTGATAAAGAACGCCAGGTGATTCTGGAAGAGCGGCATTGGCGTGTTGATGAGCATCCGCTTGCTTACGCGTTTGAGCGTTTAAATGCTTTATATGCAGGCAGTCCATATGCGCATCCGGTGATTGGCTGGGCTGGCGACATTCGACAAATTAATGATCAAGATTTGTATCAATGGTATTGCAAATGGTATCAACCTGATCATGCCACGATTGTAGCAGTAGGAGACGTCTCACCTCAGGCATTTTTTAATGAAATTGGGCGTCACTATGGTGCGTTATTGAATACTAGCCAAGTGATATCAAATGCCCATAAAACTTATACGCCGCCAGATCCTGTTGGGCGTACTGACATGCGAGTGCGTTGGGGGCAGTACACGCGCGCAGTATTGCTCAGCTATCAAGTGCCAGTAATTAAAACGCTCGGTCGGGCAACGTGGCCTGCCGATGCTTTAGAGGTGATGGCCTATATGTTAGCGGGTAATGATCATTCGGTGTTGACACAGTCGTTGGTATACCAATCACATTTGGCTTTACATGTGGCAGTTTATTACGATCCTTTTCTGTGCTATGACACAGCTTTTACGATTGTTGCTATTCCAGCAACAGGTGTGAGCTTGGATCGGTTGCAAAAGGCTTTGCTTCAGCAAATGGCTGCGTTATGGGGGCGAACCGATATTGACCAACAATTGGCATGGGCGAAGACAGATGCTTATGCTGACCAGGTGTACAACAGTGACCAACTCACCACGCAAGGTATGTGGCTGGGACAACTGCTGAGTGTTGGTTTACCTATACGTGACGAGAAAACCTATCAAGATGGTTTGCGGCATATCACATTGTCAGAATTGCAGACGGTGAGTGCTCAGTATTGTGTGCCGGATAATTTAAAGGTTGTTATTTTATCGCCGCGACATGAGCGGTCTGTATCGGAAACTGTTCAACAAAACAGTCAACTTTCAGATGCGCAGGCGTCAACCGTTGCACAGTTCTGGGGACAAGGAGAGCAATATGCGCAAATGGCTTAGTTTGGGTTGTCCGGCAGTTCTCTTAGCCTGGTCAGCAGCCTGTTTTGCCACTCAGCACGCATGGATGCGTGTGCATCATTGGCAAACCAACAATGGGTTGTCTGTTTGGTATGTTTATCGACCACAAGTGCCTATGTTGGATCTGCGTTTAGTGGTGCAGGCAGGCTCTGCTTTTTCAATGACACCGGGTTTGGCTTGGATGACGGCGCATGGCCTATCAATGGGAGCAGCAGGGATAACTGAAACGCAAATTGCACAGGGTTTTGCCCAATCAGGCGCGCGTTTCCATGTGCGGATTGGGCGTGAAATTGCTTTGTTTTCCCTGAAGAGCTTGGTTGATCCTGCCAACTTGCAAGTGGCAACAGCCGTATTTTCAAGTGTATTAGGCGGTCCAACTTTTCCACCGGAGGTCTTGGCGGTCCGTAAACGTCAGCATTTGGCTGATTTGAAATTGCAAGATGAACGCCCCATGAAGCTTGCCTATAACTTATTATATCGGCAGTTGTATCCACACTCTGCTTATGGCCAACCTGCTGCCGGTACTGCAGCCAGCATTTCCGCTATTGATGCAGCGGCACTTAAAGCCTTTTATAACCAATATTATGTTGCGCGTAATATGTGTTTGATATTGGTCGGTGATATTACACCTATAGAAGCCAAAGCCATTGGGCAGCAAATTTCGAATGTGTTGCCGATGGGGATGGCAGCGTCTCCGCCTAAAATTCAGCGCAATACTAACCATCGCCATGAATTTATTCGGCAAAACCATCATGCACAACAGGCTATTGTATTGGTCGGTACGCGAGCGGTTCCTGTTTCAGAATCTAACTATTGGGCATCGGTTGTGGCGGCAGAAGTATTGGGTGGTGAGAATTCGCGCCTATATCAAACTATTAGTGGGCAAAATGGCTGGGTTTATCGTTTTGGCGCCTATGCAACAGGCGTTGTGTTGCCGGGTATTTTTACTGTGTTTGCAGAAACCCGTACGCAAAATATCGAGCAAGTGTTAGCGACTTTGCGTCCAGCGGTCACAGCATTGGCCGAACAGGGTCCCGCTCCAGCTGAGTTGGCATTGGCTAAGCAGGTGATTTTGGGGCGTTTGTTATTGCGTTTATCAAGTGATGATGGTGTGAGTAGTCGCTTGGTGTGGTTGGCTGAAAACCATTTGCCTGCAGATGACCTGAATCAGGTTGCGGAAAAAATATCAGCCGTGACCATGGCGCAAGTAACACAGGTTTTACAGCAGTTAATGCGCCATCAGCCGAAGGCCGTGGTGGTGGTAGGTCAAGTATGAAAAATAATACATTACGGATTATTGGTGGGCGGTGGCGTGGGCGTAAATTGTCGTTTTTCCCAGGTAAGGGCACACGCCCCACACCCGACCGTGTGCGTGAGACCTTATTTAACTGGTTGATGTACGATATGCAAGGGGCATGGTGTCTGGATGCTTTTTCAGGTTCGGGAGCATTAGGTGTTGAAGCTTTATCACGCTGTGCCGCACATGCTACATTTTTGGAGCAGAATCCTCGGGTCTGTCAGCAGCTGAAAAAAACGTTTCAGGCATTTGAATTAGATAAAGATATTGCACTGTTACATGAAACTAAGGTGCAAAAATGGTTGCAGCGTCCAGCACCGAGGCCGTATGACATCATTTTTTTAGATCCGCCATTTTTTCAGGACATGTTACCGGATTGTTTCCAAGCCATTGCGCAGTACGGTTGGCTAAAGCCTAACGGTCTATTGTATGTGGAACACGAAGAAGAATTATTGGTGCAGGGTTTATTGCCGGACAGTTGGGAATGTTTACGGATCAAACAGTTTGGTGAAGTGGGTTCAGCATTGATTCGCACTATCTAGCGATTTTTTTGGGGATAAGTTTATGTTAGCAACAGTTGAGCAGATTCGACTTAATCATCATCAAGACGCGGATGAATATCGGCGGCTATGGCGTCAATGGGTGGCATATCTCACGCGAGAAGATGCCATTATTGGCGCGTGTTTGCATCAAACAGAAGATGGTGGGTGGGTGTCCTATGTGCGTTGGGTGAGTGCGTCTGTGCAGCAGGCTTTCGCTGGCGATGCGATATCGAATTCAGATGACAAAGCGGTACTGCACCTTGCCAAAATCTATGCTGAGATGAATGCATACATCAGTGAGCGGAAGCCTGAGTGGGTGTTAGAGGTTACCGAAGATATGCTGCTACCCGAAAGTGGGCAGACGGTGTTGTTCAGCGCCTTACTGTGTATTGGTATTGGCAAATGCAACTTGAGCTCTAAGCGTCACCTTTTCACTGACAGATAAGCTGTTAGCAGGATCTGGTTTGCCATTGCCTGCCACTCGGGCAAAATTGCCTGCCACTCGGGCAAAAGTGGTGCCGTTGAGCGCCATGGTAGTCGGTAACATGGGCGTGCTGGCAAAATTAATGTTGTAGATATGGAAACTTTGTGGTGCATAGAGTTGGTTAATATGAGTCAATTCTTGTTTGGCTTTTTTATATAACACGTTTCTTAAATCCGCCCGTGCTGCTTGGATTTGCTTAAAGCTGGGGTGAAATTAATACTGATGATTTTATAACGGGTGCCTTGTCCACTCATCTGCTGGGTTTGGCTGACAATTTGTTGTAGCGCTTTCGCATTAACGCGGGTTTGCGCGATAGCACTGACATCTTGTAGGCCTGATGCGCTGGTGGTTTGGTTGAATTGTAAAATCTGCCAGTGACTGCCGTTATGAATATGCTTTAAGGTGCTTTGAAGGTTTTGTTGGAAGTGGGTCAGTTGTGTTTCTGTCAAAGCAGCATTAATGGCGATGCTGACTTTTGCTGTATTAGCCGTTACCCATTTTTGCGCTGACAGTGTCATGGCAATACGGTTTAGCGGCAGGCTGTCAGCGTGTGCTGCCATGGATAAGCTCAGGAAAGTGCTGCATGCGAGTAAAGTGGTTGCGAGTTTCATGGTGAAGCCTGTTGATTGAGGGTGATTGGCGCTAGTATAGCAAGCTCTAAAATGTTATGTGAGCGCAGTATTATGCCGTTAGATTCTTGTGTTTTTGCTTCGAGGAATGCCGGTAAATTAAAAGAAGTTGCTGCATTTTTGCAACCAATTGGCATGACGGTACACGCACAACCTCAAGACATTAAATCTGCAGAAGAAACCGGCTTAACCTTTGTCGAAAATGCCTTGATTAAGGCACGGCATGTTGCACAGCACGTTGGATCGCCAGTGCTAGCAGATGATTCGGGTTTAGTCGTGCCTGCTTTAGGTGGTCAGCCAGGCATTTATTCTGCACGCTATGCAGGTCAACAGGCCTCAAGTGAAGCCAATATGCACCAACTGTTGCGTGCGATGGAATCATTGGCGGGTACAGAGAGCCAAGCCTATTTTTATTGTACTTTGGTCTTGCTGCGTACAGTTGATGATCCTACGCCTATCATTGCTTCTGCACAGTGGTCTGGTGAAATATTAAGGCATCAATCAGGGGTGGATGGGTTTGGCTATGACCCAGTTTTTCAACCAGCAGGGTATGAGGTTTCAGCTGCATGTTTGGGTCTGAAACTTAAAAACCAAATCAGTCATCGTGCCTTAGCATTGCAGCAGTTAGTTGCAGTGTTGTAGCAGGATTCTATTGCAGGCTGCGCGCATATTCTTTACTCTACGCCTGTGTAAATTTGATCCTAATGGAGGTGCCCGTGTCCACAACTTATAAACACGTGTTGGTTGCAACTGATATGCATCATGATGACCTACCGGTCGTTAAGAAGGGTTTGGGCCTGATGAAACGCAATGGTGCGCATTTAACCGTTGCAACGGTCGTGTCCAATGTGCCCTACTATATGGCCTCTGGTTTATCCTCTGTCTCTGATATTGAAGAACAATTAGAAAGTGATTCGCGTGAAAAATTAGAACTGATCCGAGGACAGATCAGTGTGGAAGCCGATTACCATTTGCTACATGGTTCGCCTAAGTTGGAAATTGTGCGTTTGGCGAAAGAAATTGGTGCGGATGTCATTGTAGTTGGTAGTCACGGGCAGCAAGGTGTGCAACGTTTATTGGGTTCCACAGCAACCGGAATTTTGCATCGTGCACCTTGTGATGTCATGGTCGTGCGTATTTCTGGGGAATAAATAACGCAACGTGGTGACTCAGCCAATTAATCTGGGGTTGGGGCTTTATGTTCATCTGCCTTGGTGCGTGCGTAAATGCCCGTATTGTGACTTCAATTCGCATCAAAAACCCGCGGTATTACCTGAAGCGGCTTATGTGCAAGCATTGTGCCGTGATTTGCGACAAGAAGCGCAGCGCTATATAGGTGCTGCGCCGATTACGTCGGTCTTTTTTGGCGGTGGAACCCCCAGTTTGTTTTCTGCTGCAGCTTTGGCGGAAATATTACACGTTGCGCGTGAGTGTTTCGCCTTTGCAGTTGATGTTGAAGTTACCCTGGAAGCGAACCCAGGTGCTGTCGAACATGATGAGTTTTCAGCTTATCGAGAGGCTGGCATTAACCGTATTTCACTTGGGGTACAAAGTTTAGATGATAGTCGCTTGCATAAACTGGGGCGTGTGCACAGCTCTGCAGATGTTTATCAGGCAGTTGATGCCATGCGTGCATCAGGCTTTGACAATTATAATATTGACATTATGCATGGCTTGCCGGACCAGTCTTTGCAGGGTGCGTTGGCAGATTTACAGCAGGCATGTGACTTATCGCCCACGCATTTGTCCTGGTATCAGTTAACCATTGAGCCCAATACGCAATTTGCACTGAAACCACCTATATTACCTCAGGAAGAGACGCTGGTTGATATTGAGTCTCAGGGCAAACGTCTGCTGAAACAGGCAAACTATCAGCAATACGAAGTCTCCGCATACAGCCTGAATCATGCCTATCCCTGCCGGCATAATCTGCAGTATTGGCAATTTGGTGATTACATTGGCGTTGGCGCAGGCGCCCATGGGAAATGTACCCAACCTGAAACAGGGCAGATTGTGCGGTATTGGAAACAACGTCATCCCAAGACTTATCTTGCCGCAACTTCGGTGTTAGGCGGAGAACGTGAACTATCTGCAGAGGAATTGCCGTTAGAATTTATGCTCAACGCCTGCCGCTTAACTCAAGGCTTTCCCCTGGCTTTATTCGAAATGACAACCCATTTAGATCGCTCAGTTGTGACGCCTGCGCTGGCAAAAGCACAGCAGCAAAATTTGGTGGTATTAGATAATGGTCATGTGCATCTCACAGCAAAGGGACAGAAATTTTTGAATACGCTGTTGTTATTGTTCTAGGGCCATTTCATCGCAAGATTTTAACGATGAAGTTTGCTGCCGATAATGAAGATTGTTGCATAACCTCAAAATTCAAGTTTAGTGGGTCGCGTATTTCTACCTATAGCCAGCCAAAGCTTTTTATTTACCATTCTGTATTGAGTTTTCAGCGGTACAGGGAGTCAGTCATGAAAGCCTTTTTAATGTTTGTTTTATTATCTATTAGTGCAGTTAGCTTTGCCGAAACCCATACGTATTATTGTGGTTCGCGCTTGAGTTCGACGGGTTGGGGGGCATAAGCCCTGGAGTTTGATCTCTATCGTGATAATGGTGTTTTGGTTCATAGTCAGGTGGTGACCAGTTCATTGTCTTTGGATAATCAAATTTTATACACCATGGCAACACCTTCAGAGTTAATGTCAAATCTGGTGTATGGGATGGTTAAGCGGCCTTCCTGTTTATCTGTTCACTAACCAATTCTCCATCTTTGAATTCTACATTGTCGGCGACCAATGTTAAAAACTTAAATCCCCTGATTTTTCTCCAGCGT
>CAZIIK010000054.1:0-3666 GCA_964539235.1 uncultured Gammaproteobacteria bacterium
TGTGGCCTAATCAGATTCCATTGCTGATCCGTCAAATCACTCGGGTATACCTTTTCCATGGCTTGTGTGCTGCATATCACGTGACAAATCGGTATTATGACCCTGCACATCCCAAAAATCCGCATCTGTTTGAATGCATAACAAGAAAAATACGCATTTTCGGACAGGCTCTAACATGCGATTAGCTGACTCAAATTGATTATCAGTCAAATACTGTTCAAGTTGAGCATTTATCTCAGCAGACTGGTGCTCTTCATGGTGGTACAAATAAATGGCCATACAATTTACCTCTCTTTTTTACACCCTTTTTAACTATGCGATTCTTGTAACCGATTCTTATTCTAACGCTAATTTATAAAATAGCAAGCATAAAAATGTTTTTTTATAGATAATGATAATAAATGAAAAAAACGTTGTAATAATGCAGATCTATATTTACAGGCATTATTAAAACAATAAAGAAACAGGCCTTTTAAGCCATCTTTCCCAACAAGAAACAATCTGTAGATCTATGTTATATCGCTTACCACACAGGCAATCAGGTCATCTCAGAGAAGATAAAAGAAGCAAATTAACAATAAAAAAATTATGGACATCCCTGAGAAGAAAACCCGCAAAGCCAAGCAGGAAATTTGAAATAAATCTATATAAAAACATAATAAATCAACATACTTTTAACAACGCTATAATACTGGATTAAAAATCAGCTCAAAAACACCAGAAATATTTGGAGCATATTTCTACGAACGCATCTACGGAGCAAGACCCCTAGTAAATAAAAGGAAAATAACGGAATCAATGAGCAATATTCGATCAGATTAAAATCGTATTCAGTAACGGAATTCACCCCAAAGTGCATTAAATACCCAGAAAAATATTCGTTACGACTTTAAATTATGCCATGTCACCAGCCACAGTGATGCTTTTCCGGACAAACTTTGCTTCTTCTATGGTGAGCCTTGGCCCATAACGCGTCACCACCTGCGTAGCAGCTGCACTGGCTAATTCACCCGCATAAGACCAATCATGACCTTGCGTTACCGCTGCTAAAAATGCGCCGGCATACATATCACCAGCACCCACAGTGTCAACTGGATCCACAACAGTTGCAGCAACCCGGATAAATGCTTGGCCATCGTATAACAGAGAGCCTTCTTTCCCTAAGGTAATGACAAATTGCTTGGCAATCGACTTTAAAGCCTCTGCTGCCGCCTCACAGGTATCGGTTTCTGTGTACATACAAGCTTCTTCTTCGTTACAAAACAAAAGATCAACGCCTGAGCCGATCACCTGCTGAAACTGCGCCTTAAAAAATTGGACAATAGCAGGATCTGACAGGGTAAAAGCCACCTTAACCCCAGCTGCTTCAGCAATAGACTTGGCCTTTAACATGGCTGATAAAGCTGTTTCAGATGTCACCAAATAACCTTCGATGTAAAGATACTGTGAGCTTTCTAAGGCAGGCACATTTATCTCGTTCACTGACAGATGATCACTAATCCCAAGATATGTATTCATTGTGCGATCGGCGTCATGCGTGACCAGAACCAAGCAAGTACCGGAACATCCTCGACCAGGCTTGTGATTATCATAATTACAAGCCAAACCTGTAGCTTGCACATCCTGTAAATAACGTCGTCCTACTTCATCCTCAGCCAGTTTAATACTAACGAACCCTTGGCCACCGAAATGTTGTAAAACCGCCATACTGTTCACCGCAGAGCCACCAGGCGCAACTTGCTTCAAATTCTGTCGGCCCAATGCGTCCATTAATTTCTCTTGGCGTGTTTGGTCGACTAAGGTCATAACACCTTTTTCAATTCCGTGCGTTTGGATAAATTGATCAGTGACTTCATATTCCATATCCAGCAACGCATTACCCAAGCAATACACATCATACTTTTTCATCACAGGAAGCCCTCAAACCCTTAAGCAGCCGGCATTGTACAGCATTGCGCACAACCCAGCAAAACGCTACAGTTCATGCCATCTCGCCAAACTCATACAACATCATGTCCCAAGATACACAGAAAAAAGCAGCTGCAAAAGCTGCCCTCGATTACGTACCTTATGACAGTATCATCGGCGTTGGTACTGGCTCCACAGTTAACTATTTCATTGATGAATTGGCCAATTTAAAAGGGGAAATACGCGCAGCCGTTTCCAGCTCAACCGCCAGTGCAGAACGTTTAAAGGCCATTGGTATCGAAGTCGTAGATCTCAATACCGTATCCACACTAGATGTTTACATCGATGGCGCTGATGAAATCAACCCAGCTGGCAAAATGATTAAGGGCGGCGGCGCTGCGCTCACTCGAGAAAAAATCGTGGCGGCTGTTGCCCAAAAATTTATATGTATTGCTGATGCGAGCAAACAGGTCGACATATTGGGAAAATTCCCACTCCCAGTAGAAGTGATTCCTATGGCTAGAAGCTATGTCGCTCGACAAATTTATCAAATGGAAGGCATGCCAGATTACCGCCAAGGCGTGGTCACCGACAATGGCAATGTCATTTTGGATGTGCATAACCTATCTATTCTCAATCCAGTTGAATGGGAACAAAAACTGAATCAGATTGTCGGTGTTGTAACCAATGGCCTGTTTGCCCAACGTGGCGCAGACATCGCACTCATTGCGGATAAAACTAGCGTTGAAGCCATTGAATACTGAAAAACCACTGACACAACGCACCGCACTTCATTACCTCTGGCAAGGATGGCGTGCAGTCTGGCAACCTGGTACACGCCGCTACCTCTACATACCGCTGATCATTAACGCTTTAATCTTAATTTTACTCATGGCCACAGGTGCGCACTATTTCAATCTGCTAACACATTGGCTAGACATGCACCTGCCCAATTGGCTGCACTGGCTAAATGCATTGCTTTGGTTGTTCTACTACATCACCGCACTTTTAATCAGCGGCTATCTATTTACTTGGGTAAGCCACTTAATTGCCGCCCCCTTCTATAGCCTGCTGTCAGAACATATTCAAAGAAAACACCACGAAAAGCCCTGCATTGAAAGCAGCTGGATGGATGTACTACGTGAATTTCCCAGGCAAGTCATGCGACAACTACATCTGATGCTCTACATACTACCACGCGTCATTGGCATCCTAATCCTCATGCTCATTCCTGGTTTAAACCTAATCGCCACCGCACTTTGGTTTATTTTCGGCGCCTGGATGCAGGCTATGCAATACGTCAACTACCCCATGGACAATAATCGTCTCAGTTTTAGTGACCTAAAGAATTGGTTACGCCAACATCGCTGGCACAGCCTAGGTTTTGGTGGCTTGATTACACTATTACTCATGATACCCATCATTAATTTATTTGTGCTACCTGCTGCAGTCGCAGGTGCTACATTCATGTGGCTAGAACAACCGACAAGCACCAACTAACAAAAAAATCATTGTATTAACTTGAAAAACCCCAAATAATCCGTTTTCATGTCGCTCCTAATATTCAGACACTTGAAGACATATGTGGTGCCAAAATCTAAACCCCAGCATTTATAGGCTGTCCGAAAATGGGTATTTTTCTTGTTATGCATTCAAACAGATGCGGATTTTTGGGATGTGCAGGGTCATAATACCGATTTGTCACGTGATATGCAGCACACAAGCCATGGAAAAGGTATACCCGAGTGATTTGACGGA
>CAZIIK010000055.1:0-6382 GCA_964539235.1 uncultured Gammaproteobacteria bacterium
GGCAGTGTGACCATGAGTTCAATGTTCGTAATATTCGCCTCAAAAATAATGTATGCAATTTGCAAGTTAAGTTCCAATCAACCCAAGCGCGCTTGCAGTTTGCCAAAATGCTAGATAGCTGTGAAAAATCGGCTAGGGGGCCTCCCATTGTAACCGATGAAAAGTTAGCTGAACTGAATCAGGCGTTGAAGGCTTTAAATACAGCCCTCTACGATCCTGTTAAGGTGGTGAGTGTGGCTGATGCCGAGGGCATTCAGGCTAGAACGAAGTTCTGTGTTCTGTGTTAGATATTACAGGCTAAGAAACTTCTTTATAGAGATTACAAGGATAGCAAAATGACAACTGCGGAAACTGTAACACTGCGCGTCATGAACACCATAAATGTGTTGTTTTTATTATTGGCAATGTCATGTAGAAATAAGAAAACCCAGCAAAGCGTCGAAGGTACGGCATTGCTTTGTACTTTTGGTTTTCTAGTGCTGACCACATGTTTGGCACGTTGCTTGGGTAGAGATGAGGTGCTTAATGTAAGGCGAGATATTGAATGTTGCGGTCATGCTGCACTCGCATTTGGAATGTTTGTTGGCATTGCATGGCATATTGGCTCGCAGCCGGTAAACCGACCTTTTTCTACGAATCCAGATGGTTTTTCAGGTTAGGTTGCCCTGTATCTTGCCAGGCGTGCGGACCGCTTTTATCCGGTTTAGTGGGACCACATTAATTGATTCTATCGCAAACTCTCGACCCACATTAAATGGTAATCCCCCATTTTTAGGGGGATTACCAATAGACATTATTCTGGATTTAGACCGGAATAAAAGTTCTGTTTTCATACAAGCTCCTGTGTCTTATTATGGCCCAGATTAAAAGATAGAGATAAGGTTATGGTATTAGTAATAGCATTTATTGCAGCGGGAATTGCCAGTTTTATCGCAAGCGTTTTTGGAAGCGGTGCATTACTCATCACCGTGCCTGTTTTAAACCATATTTTACGTTTTCAACATGTACCGAATCATTACACCACGCATGTCGCAATTGGCACCACATTAGCCTTTGGCTTCATTCTATTTGTGATTGCCACCTACGCACAACATAAAAAAGGGGCTATTGACTGGCATGTATTTAATAAATTGCTCTGGCTAACCATCATCGGTGTTCTAGTTGGAAGTTTTTTGGCTGCACAGGTGATCGGCGTTGTTCTCAGAATATTATTTGGTTTATTTCTTTTGCTATTGGCTATTCGGTACATCTTTAGCAAGGAAGAAAATAAAAAACTTTGGTCATGCCAGCATTGGAGTTTTAAATTGGCATATTCATGATTGCCATCATCGCGGGTTTTATTGGTACTGGTATTTTAATTATCCCCTTTTTAAGAAAATACGGTTTTAGCTTATTGAGTTCAATTGCGATGACATTAGCACTAGGAACAGTGATAACTTTGTTTGGTGCGTTAAGCTATGTTGTGGCTGGATGGCATGAGACAGGCTTACCCGTTTCTTGTGTAGGTTATGTTGATTGGAGCTTATTATTACCACTAGCTGCTGGAAGTGCTGTTTTTACCAGATTTGGCGTTAAAGTTTCTCATCTGATACATCCAACAATATTACATTATCTATTTTGTGCTTTACTTTTCATCATCTCAATAAAAATGCTTTGGTTTTAGAGTGTTATGAACTTTTACAACAACCCTTCACCAGCATGATCATCATATTGTTCAACGTTACGATAGTATTTCATAAGCGTTTTGATATCTTTTTGCCCTGTGACTTCCATAATTTTTTCGTAGGAAGCGCCTTTAAACAAAGCTGACGTAACAAGACCGCTGCGTAGGCTATGCCCTGCAAAATCTTTATCCAAAGCCGCGTAAGACCCCTTCCTTTAGGGAGGGGAGGATGTCAAAATGCTTCGATGTTGATTGATTGGGGTGTTGGATGGAACTGCCCACACGCTTTGGACAATTTGGCGGTGTTTACGCGCCAGAAAGTCTGATTCCTATTTTATCTGAGGTTGAAAAAGCCTTTATCGCCAGCCAACAGGATGTGGCTTTTCAAACTGAACTTTCACGTTTATTAACTGATTATGCCGGGAGGCCCACACCACTGACGCATGCACAAAAATTATCGCAACGTTTGGGGCGTGAGGTTTATCTGAAACGCGAAGATTTATTGCATGGTGGTGCGCATAAAACCAATAACTGCATTGGCCAACTGCTGTTAGCCAAGTACATGGGTAAACAGCGCATTATTGCCGAAACTGGTGCTGGTCAGAATGGCACAGCCACGGCTATGGTCGGCGCGATGTTGGGTTTGTCGGTTACGGTGTACATGGGAGCAGTCGATATTGCGCGTCAGGCGCCGAATGTAATGCGCATGAAATTATTTGGTGCCGAAGTTGTGCCGGTGGAAAGTGGCACGGCAACGCTGAAAGACGCGGTGAACGAAGCCATGCGTGATTGGATCAGTCATGCAGATGATACTTATTACTGTTTGGGCTCAGTGGTGGGAGCGCATCCATTTCCAACTATGGTACGTCATTTTCACGAAGTGATTGGCCGTGAAGCCAAAGCGCAATTATGCGAACGCATAGGCGGGTTGCCCGATGCGATTTTCGCCTGTGTGGGAGGCGGTTCCAATGCCATGGGGTTATTTGCCGATTTTCTGGATGATGACAGTGTGCAAATTTTCGGTGCTGAGCCGGTCGGTAAGGGGTTGCATACTGAACAGCATGCAGCGACGTTGGCTAAGTGCGAGCCAGCCGTTTTTCACGGCATGGAGTCGTTGTTTTTGCAAGATCCAGATGGGCAAATACAAGAGCCTTATTCGATTTCAGCTGGTTTAGATTATCCTGGGATTGGTCCGCAGCATGCACACCTACAAGCAACGGGTCGGGTGTCTTACCAAGGCGTTACTGATGCAGAAGCCTTGCATGCCTTTGAGGATGTCTGTCGTACGGAAGGTATTTTACCTGCCTTAGAGTCTTCGCATGCGGTGGCATTGGCGTATCGGATTGCACCACAATTACCCGCATCAGCCACGTTATTGGTCAATGTGTCCGGGCGTGGCGATAAGGACTTGGACAGTTACTTTGCGGAGCAGGAGGCATTGGTATGAATCGTTTTCAGCGTTTATTTGCCGATCCGAAGCGGCGTGCGTTTGTCCCTTTTTTCACCTTAGGTGATCCGAAGCCTCAAGATAGTTTGCGTTTGATTCGCGCTGCCATCGATGCCGGTGCGGATGCGTTGGAATTGGGCTTGCCTTTTTCCGATCCTGTCGCAGATGGTCCCACGAATCAACGTAGTATGGCGCGGGCTCTAGCTGCTGGCATGACCTTTGATGTCGGCCTGGAATTATTAGCAGAAATTCGGGCATATGCACCGGATATTCCAATTGGATTATTGCTGTACTTTAACTTGTTATACCGCCGTGGTTTGGCGCGTGCGCATGCTGATTTGCAGCGCGTCGGTGTGGACGCGATTGTTTCGGCTGATCTGCCGTTAGAAGAATCCGCTGCGCATGAAGCGTCTTTAGCTAAACATGACTTGGGTGCGATTCAAATGTTGGCACCTAATACACCTGATGCTCGTGCACAGCAGTTGTTTGCGCGTTCTTCGGCATTTACCTATGTGCTCAGTGGGTTTGGCACGACTGGTGAAAAGCATGCACTAGATCCGCGTACTGTCGCGCGTGTGCAGCATTTGCGCCAATTAACCACGCAACCGCTGGTGGTTGGCTTTGGCCTGAGTCAACCAGAGCATGTCGCAGCGGTGTGGCAAGCTGGGGCGAATGGTGCGATTGTTGGCAGTCGTTTGTCGCGTATGATTGAAGCCAATTTGACTCATGTTTCTGCGGCAGAAGCGGACATTGTGGCCTTTATTCAGCAGGTGAAAGCGTTATGTTGATTGTGATGCAAAATGCGGCCAATGCCGCACAGATTGAAGCAGTGTGTGACACGATTCGGGCTTTGGGTTTTGAAGCGCACAAAATGCCGGGTGCGCAAAGAACAGCGGTGTGTGTCACGGGTAATGACGGCAGTACTTCCGAACGCCATTTTGCTGGGCTGACCGGTATTCGGCAGATTATTCGTGTTTCCAAACCTTATAAACTCACTTCGAATGAAATTAAAACCACGCCGACGGCGGTGCAGATTGGGGCTGCGGTGTTTGGCGATGGTCAATCGGATTGGATTGCCGGTCCTGCTTGTGTGGAATCGGAAACACAAGCATTTACCATAGCCAGTGAATTGAAAGATCTCGGTGTGAAGGTGTTTCGTGCCAGTGCTTTTCGCTCACGGTCGAATCCTTATAACTTTCAAGGGCTGGGCGTAGAGGCATTGCCCATACTCGCTGCAGTTAAGCAACAGTTTGATTTGGCCATTGTGACCGAAGTGACGGATGCCGTGCAGTTACCGCAACTGTTAGAAGTGGCAGATGCTTTGATTGTGGATAGTCACAACATGCAGCATTTTTCTCTATTGAAACAACTGAGCAAAATTGACCGCCCGATCATTTTAAAGCGTGGGATTGCCGCGACAGTAGAAGATTTCCTAATGGCGGCGGAATATATTATGTCGGGTGGTAATAAACAGGTGATTTTGTGTGATGCAGGTATGCAAAGATTTGGCGATCACAGTGCTCATGCTTTGGACATGACTTTTGTTCCCGCCTTACGCCAGTTGACGCATTTGCCGATTATTGTTGATCCCAGTTATGCCTCTGGCACGGGTTATATGGTGCCGGCACTGTGTCGCGCCATCATGGCTTTAGGCGCGGATGGTGTCATGGTGGAATGCCATTCAAATCCAGCAACAGCGAAAACGGGTGGGGCGCAGGCCATTACGCCTGATATGTCGCAAGGTCAGTTATAGTTCGATGGTTACCGAAACAATTACACCAGTCACGCAGCCGATTATGGGTAATATTACACTGCCGGGGTCAAAGAGCATCACCAATCGTGCGATTTTATTGGCAGCATTGGCGATCGGTACCAGTGAGTTATCCGGCGTGTTATTCAGCGATGACACTTTAGCGGCGCTCAGTGTATTGCAGGCCCTGGGTGTGGCAATTGAAGTCGATCAACAGCGCTTTACCTGTCGGATTCAAGGTGTCGGTGGCGAATTTCTGTACCAACAGGCAGAACTGTATTGTCATGAGTCTGGCACATTAACGCGTTTTCTACTGCCTATTTTGGCAGCATGCTCTGGGCTATATCGAGTCAGCGCCGCACCGAGCATGATGGCACGGCCTTTAGCACCTTTATTAAAAGTATTGGCAGCGCAAGGCAGTGAATTTAGTTTTGAGGCAGAGGCCTGGCACATGCCGTTTGAGCTGACAGCACAAGGGTTGTCTGGTGGCGCATTAAGTGTCCCATTGGCGCAAAGCAGCCAGTTTGTATCAGGCTTGTTGATGGCAGCACCGTATGCCAAAGCGCCGTTGCAGATATCCACGGGTGATATTGCGCGTAAACCGTATATTAAAATGACGATCGAGATGATGGCGGCATTCGGTTGCTCAGTCGCTGTTAACGCAGGTGTGCAAGCCACTGAGTTCGAAGTGCCGATTGGGCGCTATCAGGCACAGAATTACGCCATTGAGCCAGATGCATCTACAGCCTCCTACTTCTTTGCCATGGCAGCGTTAACGCAAGGCCGTGTAACAGTTCAGGGGTTGAATGCTAATAGCTTGCAAGGTGACCTGCAGTTTTTAATGCTCTTGGAAAAAATGGGTTGTGCAGTTGAATGGTCAGATCATCACATTACGGTACAAGGTCCAGCCGTGTTGCGTGGTTTAGGTAAAGTCAGTCTGTCTGGATTTTCAGACACATTTATGACGTTAGCGGCATTGGTTGTATTTGCCGATGCGCCGACGACTTTAACGGGGCTGGCGCATACCCGTCTGCAGGAATCAGATCGCGTCACTGCGATGGCGACCGAATTGGCTCGGTTGGGTGTGGCCGTCACAACCACGGAAGACAGTTTGACCATTGAACCTGGTGTGCCTATCGGTAGAGTCGTGCAAGGTCATAATGATCATCGTATCGCCATGTCTTTGGCTTTGGTTGGTTTGAAAGTGCCGGGCTTGGTTATTGAAGGTGCTGAATGTGTGGCAAAAACCTGTCCGGATTATTTTGCGCGTTTGGCTGAGTTAACGAAGATCCATTAGAGGGTATCCAAGAAGTTTCTGCCTTCGGCCAAGCCTTTGTTAAAGGCATTTTTCAGCATGCTACCGTAATGCACTCTACATTTGGATTTTTGATGCAAATTTGATCATCACAAGCCAAAAAGACTAATCTTCATGCAGCACCGCTACCCATCAAGTTACTGATGGTTAATTTGGCTATTAATGGTGTCTACTGAGTTTGCTAATCAGGAGACAGTCGTCTCATCA
>CAZIIK010000056.1:0-14172 GCA_964539235.1 uncultured Gammaproteobacteria bacterium
GTAACTTGATGGGTAGCGGTGCTGCATGAAAATTAGTCTTTTTGGCTTGTGATGATCAAATTTGCATCAAAAATCCAAAGGTAGGGTGCATTACGGTAGCATGCTGAAAAATGCCTTTAACAAAGGCTTGGCCGAAGGCAGAAACTTCTCGGATACCCTCTCAATTGGTACAAGGGCGGTTTCCGGAAGGCTTCGAGTTTGCCCATAACACATTTGGTGGCATTCATATTTGCAATATGCTGCATTTTTTACGCGGAGATGAAATCATAGAAGGCTTGAAAAAGTGTCTTCAATGGCTACAGCCTGGGGGCAAGATCTATCTGATTGTTTGCTCCATTAATTTCCCGATTATGGAAGCCTTTTTACCTATTTATAAGCGCAACAAGGCACAAGGAGCTCCGTTTCCAGGAGAGGTTCATGACATTGACACTTATGTCCCCACAGCAAACCAGCGCTATACACCAAGAGACAACTTTTTTCACGTATTTAGCGATGAAGATATTGCCAAACTGTTGAAGATTGCGGGCTTTACCCACATTGAAACCTGTAATTTTGGCTTGAGCAATGTCAAATACCAAAGTGAAAAGGGTGCTTGGGTGGGTGCAATTGCCAGCAAGCCACTTTAAGCGATCTTTGCTATGGGTTACAGCTAATCAACCCCCAAAATTCTAACCTCAGGCTTTAAAGTAATGCCGTAAGCAACCTGCACCTTGTCTTGTATATGCGCAATTAACGCTTCAACAGCCTTAGCAGATGCACCGCCTTGGTTGATAATGAAGTTCGCATGTTTTTCTGATATCTGTGCTTGGCCGACTGTAAAGCCTTTTAAGCCCAATGATTCGATAAGCTGAGCTGCATGTTGACCCTCAGAATTACGAAAGACCGAACCACAGGAAGGTTCTCCTGTCGGCTGCGTTGCGGCACGTTTTGCCAGTAGCTGTTTAATTTCAGCAAAACCGCCCTCTCCTGGACCAGGTTGAAACACAAAATTTGCCGCAACAAACCAATGGTCATCCGGCAGGCCAACCAACGTACGATAACCAGCCGTAAAAGCATCAGCCGATTGGATCAATATTTCGCCCGTACGATTCAACAATTTAACGGACGCAACACACGACCAAGTTTCTCCACCGAAGGCACCTGCGTTCATTGCTAAAGCACCACCTACTGTGCCAGGAATACCCGCTAAAAATGCACCGCCCACCAGGTCTTGTTTGGCAGAAAACCGCGCTACCTGCGCACAAGATAAACCCGCTTCAGCATAGATTTCCAGCTCACTTTGCCGTGACAAATTTTTTAAGACACCCTGGGTAATAATGACTGTGCCGGGAATACCACCATCACGCACTAAAATATTGCTGCCTAAACCCAGCCAGGTTAGCGGTTCTTCGGCAGGCACAGTGCGCAGAAAGTTTTGCAAGTCATTGAGATCATGCGGCCAATATAAATGCCCAGCTGGCCCACCAATACGCCAAGAGGTAAAAGGCGCTAACGAAACCTGGTGCAGCAAACGTCCTTTTTCAACCCCGCGCTTTTCACTCATGCAACAGCTTCCTCTCAATCTTTTCCGGCAGTTTAGCAATGCTCCCTGCACCTTGGGTAACGATCACATCACCTAGCTGCAGGATGTTGAGTAAATACTGCAAAGCTTCATCAAAATTGCTGACCAACACCACATGACCACCTTTTGCTGTAATCGCTTGCGCCAGGTGCTCACTATCAATCCCGGCTATCGCAGGTTCACCCGCAGGATAGATATCGAATAACACCAATTGATCAACCCGGGCCAGCTCATTAACCAAATCCTCAAATAACTGTGCCGTACGCGTATAACGATGCGGTTGATAAAACCAAAACAATCGCTGTCCTGGATACGCCGCACGCAGGCCTTGTAAGGTCGCGTTAATTTCACAAGGATGATGCCCATAATCATCAAATAGCGGATGGCCCGCGAAATCGCCGCGCCATTCACTGCGCCGCGCAATACCGTGAAAACTGGCTAAAGCCTTTTGAATGGTTGCAAGCTCAATCTGACACATCAACGCCATCGCAATAGCAGCGGCGGCATTCAGCACATTATGTCGGCCGAATAAAGGCAGAGAAAATCCGGCGTGTTTTGCATCATCCCAGGTCACTTGAAAATACGATGTCCGACCCACTTGCTCAAAATTGCTGACACAAAAATGGCAATCCGATGTAAAGCCATAGGTGACATAGCGGCGCGTTAAAGTTGGTAGTATGCGTTGAATATTATCATCATCACCACACAGCACAGCATATCCATCGAAAGGCAACAGTTGCAAAAAATCGACAAAGGCCTGCTCTAACCGCAGCATGTCATGTTGATAGGTTGCCATATGGTCTGCATCAATATTGGTCACCACCGCCAACTGGGGGTGCAAGTGCAGAAAAGATGCATCGCTTTCATCAGCCTCCGCAATAAAATAATCACTGCGCCCTAAGCTGGCATTGCTGTCCATATGCTTCAAACAACCCCCAATGACAAAAGTCGGATCTAAATTTGCCATGGCAAAAATGCTAGAGATCAAACTAGTGGTGGTGGTTTTTCCATGCGTGCCCGCAACAGCTATCCCAGTACGCAAACGCATGAGTTCTGCTAACATTTGCGCACGCGGCATCACCGGGATTTGGTGTGATCGGGCATACACAACCTCGGGGTTATCAGTCTGAACCGCACTGGAAACCACGACCATCTCGGCCTTTTCTACTTGCGTTGCATTGTGACCAATAAAAACCTCAATGCCTAATTTTTCCAGACGCTGGGTAACCGAAGATGCCAATAAATCCGACCCAGACACCTGGTAACCTAAATGATGCAAAACTTCTGCAATACCGCACATACCTGTGCCACCAATGCCGACCAGGTGAATACGTTTGATGTGGGGGTGAAAAGCGGCCAAGGTCTGTCAAATTTGAAGCATCTTTATAAGGCTGCGGATTCTACGCGATTAGTATGCGAATGCCTACGAACAAATTGTGGTACGACAAAGCTGGATAAATGCCTGAGTCGCGTCAGGCTGTGCAAATGTTTGCATCTTTTGAGCCATAGCAGCACAGGTATCAGGGTTTTGGATCAAATACCGTAAATGCGTCGACAAGGTTTTGGCATTGAACATATTTTGTCGCAAACAAATCGCCGCGCCAGCCTTAACCAAAGGCTCTGAATTTTTATATTGATGGTCATCCACTGCGTGAGGTAGCGGCACAAAAATGGCTGGCGTGCCGATAACTGCCAACTCAGAGACGGTCAAAGCGCCCGCTCGGCAGATCACACAATCCGCCCAATGATAAGCAGCTGCCATGTCATCTATAAAAGCTTGAATATTTGCCGAAATACCCGCTGCTGCATAGGCTTGCTCAGCCAGTGATAAGGTTGCTTGACCCGCTTGATGACGAACCTCAATACGAGCATCTAAACTTAATTGGCCTAATGCAGCCGGCACCACTTCGTTCAACACTTTTGCACCTAAGCTGCCACCGACGACTAGTAGGCGAAACGACCGATCTTGATGGGGCTCAGTATGCGATGCAGAATCCGATAAAAAATCCGCACGCAGTGGATTGCCAATTACTTGGGTTTTCGCACCTAATACAGGTGCAAAAGCGGCTAACTTAAGCGCAGCCAACTTGGCTAGCGTACGGTTGGTTAACCCAGCCGCGGCATTTTGTTCATGAATGACCAAAGGTTTACGAGCTAACCACGCTGCCAGACCACCTGGGCCTGGTGCGTAACCCCCCAAACCAATCACCAGATCGGGTTTACGTTTGCGCATCACGCGATAAGCCTGAAAAACTGCAACGCTCAGACGTAATGGCAAGGCCAACCATCCCAGCACGCCTTTACGCCGCACACCACCAATCCGAATAAAATCTATGGCAAAACCTGCATCCGGCACGACCCTGGCTTCTAATTTATCAGCGGTTCCGAGCCAAGACACAGTATCGCCTTGTTGCCGAAAGGCTTCTGCAACTGCCAACGCTGGAAAAATATGCCCGCCGGTTCCACCGGCCATCATCAAAATTCGCATGGCAGACGTTGCTCCTGGCGCAAAGTAAAACGATTTTCTAAATCGACACGCAACAGCATACCGATTGCGATGAGGTCAATCACCAGACTACTGCCGCCATAACTGATAAATGGCAAAGTAAGGCCCTTGGTCGGCAACAGGCCGATATTGACGCCAATATTCACGATCACTTGCATGCCCAACCAAAAGGTAATGCCATAGGCAATATAGGCTTGAAATAAACGCGTCAATACATGCGCTTGCCGAGCAATCATAAGTCCGCGCCATACCATCAACATAAATAGGGAAAACACCAATACTACCCCGGCAAAGCCAAACTCTTCGGCCAAAATAGCCACAATGAAATCCGTGTGTGCTTCAGGTAAGTAAAACAGCTTTTGGATACTTTCACCCAAACCCGCGCCAAACCAACCGCCACAGCCAAAGGCGATCAGAGATTGTGTTAACTGATAACCCGTATCGAACTGATTCTGCCAAGGATGTAAAAAACCCGTTAATCGCGCCAAACGGTAGGGCGATGACATCAC
This sequence comes from uncultured Gammaproteobacteria bacterium, assembly GCA_964539235.1. Classification (GTDB taxonomy): domain Bacteria; phylum Pseudomonadota; class Gammaproteobacteria; order Francisellales; family CACEW01; genus CAZIIK01. Next base: position 4,577 of record CAZIIK010000056.1, read on the forward strand.
CAGCGCAGCCATTGCTCCCGCACCCAATACCATTAACAAGCAAAACCAACGCAGACGGACACCGGCCATAAACATCACGCCTAACACCGCAACAAACAGCACAACGGTCGCCCCAAAATCAGGTTCCAGCAATAACAAAATCGCCATCAGTCCGAGCAAAGCAATTGGTTTAAACACACCGATAAAATGCTCACGTGCATAGGCGCCATGGCGGACTAAGTATTGCGACACATACATAATGCCGCATAGCTTCACGAGCTCTGATACTTGCAACGCAATAGGGCCTAACCGAATCCAACGACGCGAGCCGTTTACTACATGACCGATACCTGGTACCAAAACCAGCACCAATAAAATCACACCACCAATCAACCATAAAGGCCCCAGTTCTTGCCAAAACCGTGTCGGGACATACAGCAAGATTGTTGCGAACAGGCACCCTAATGCTGCAAAAATCAGCTGCTTAAAAAAGTAATACAGGCCATTGAGCCCCAGGTGTTGAGAGATCATCATGGAAGACGACGCGACCATGACCAAGCCAATCATCATCAGGATTAAAACGGAGAGGGCTAAATAGCCGTCTAATTGCCATGCGGGTATTTTTCTCATATTGATCTAAATCAAAAAAACCGTTAAGAAGTTGCTTAACCAAAAACGCACGGCATCATATCATAATCCCGATCAACCAAAATAGGACACCCTCATGAGCTATCAAAATATCCTCACTGCAGTTGATACCTTTGCACCCGTTGAAAACCTTTTAAAAGATGCGACAACTTTTGCCACATCGATGAATGCCCAACAAACGCTTATTCATGTAACGCCATTTATTCCAGGGACCATGGCATACCCTGCTGACCTTGAACAGGAGATGGAGGAAAATGCCAAATCAACGTTGAACCAAGCGCTTGAGGCACAAGGACTGAAAACCCCTTACGAACTTAAAATCGGCCGCCCCCATATTGAAATCACAAATCATGCTGAGCAACACCAAGTTGATTTGATTATTGCCGGTAGCCATGGCAAACATGGTATGTCTCGCTTATTGGGTTCTACGGCTAAAGGCATCGTGCATCACGCGCAGTGTGATGTGCTCACATTCCGTGTCAATAAGAATGAAACGCATACGCGCCCTTTGCCTTACCAACGCATCCTAGTGGCAACGGATTTCCAAAACGATGTCTTGATCAAAAAAGCTTTATTGATCAGTGACGCCATGGACGCAGAATTGCATCTCGTTAATGTAATCCCAGACGGCTCTGCACTCAGCGTCATGATGATCCCCAGCCTAGAAATTGAAGATGCCATTGAACAATCTGCACGCAAAAAACTGACTCAAATAGCTGATAAGTTTTCTATTACTGAGCCTTATCGTCATCTGTACCATGGGCTGCCGAGAATGGGTATTCTCGAGTGTGCAGAGAAAATTTCCGCTGACCTGGTTATTATCGGCAAACACGGTCACAGCACACTACATGACCTGGTGATTGGTTCCACAGCAAATGCCTTATTACATCACACAAATACCGACCTGCTGGTCAGTCATGTTTAGGCAGTAGTCGACATCAAAGGAATACTAAAATAATGCCAAGCGGGACACAGTACTAATCGGTACGGTGAGAATATCGCGCACGTGCAAACTGTGAATAAATTCCGTCCAGCTGATACCTGTTGTCTCTGCAAAAGCTTTTTCTTGCGCGATCGTTAAGCGGTTGGATAGTGTCCTAGCAAAATAGTCTTGGGAAGATTGTATCCGCGCTTCATAGTGTTCCACGAAATATCGATCTACAAAACCCAGATCGGAACGCTCAGTATGACCGACCACTCGTCTTACCCAGCGGTCCCACTGATACAGTGAACGTAAATGCTGTCGAACCTCCATAGGTAACGATTCGGCATACTGAACCAAGCTGTTACGATAGGCGTTGATTTGTGCATATTGATGCCTATTTAAACGCATTGTTATACGAATAAGCCGTGATGTTTTAAGTTGGTTGATGCTGCGCCCCCTGGCTAATTGCGCACGGACAGAAACCCGGTCGGAATCCAATATTTGTAGCTGCCGGACGAGTTCATATTCATCTAATTCAGCCTGGTTGTTGAACAGGGACAAAATTGGATTAGGGATGTTTAAATGCACCAACATAGAACTAAAGCCTAGGCCCAATGAGGCAACCCCTGTGTAAAGCCCTACTTGTTGCAACACTTTAGATTTATATATATAAGCAGCTCCACTGATAACAACGGAAGCAAAACTCAATGCCTCAGACGAACCACTCATGATAAAGCCTGGTGACAATAATGGCGATCCTAAATGAAATGAACGACACGACATCCATATGCCTGGGAAAGCGGATAGACTCCATAGCAGTCCTATTGTAAATTCCTTCAGTACCATCGGCATGTGTCCAGAAGGATCGAAATACCCAATGGGGTTATTGTGACCAAATATATAGCGATTCACCCCTCCTTGACCAAAAGGCGAAGCTGAATCACTTGATAAAAACCGGTGTAGCAGCGGGTTGTAGGCACGATATCCTTGACCTAAAAATTGCCACCCCGTGGTTTGACCCGTGAGTTGATGGTCAAAACCAAACCGCCTAAGCGATTGGTATCTTAGCGGAGGTTGGTTGGTTTTTAGCTCAGTTGTATGAACAACAGCTGCAGGCATAGCAAAACACACGAACAACAGACAATAGAAAGGTAAGACCAGTGCCAAGCGCATGAAACAGGCGGCCAAACATTGCTTTGAAGACCCATTGAAGCAAGCCATACAATGAAAAAAACATACGTAATTTTCCGTTGAAATTGTGCATTAGCCTTTTTGAGCAAATAACGCTTCTGTTTCTAAAGCGTTCAGAGTTTCCAATCAGACTGCAAAATGCCATTATGTTACGCATCAACGACTGCATGGACACAGAAATCAATGGTACAGGATCTTCTAGGACGACATTTACTCACTTTATTGGATTACACACCCTCTGAAATCTTATCTTTACTGCAACTCGCCGCCCAACTTAAGGCTGAAAAGGCAGCAGGGCATTTTACAGAACGACTGCGTCATAAAAACATCGCGCTCTTGTTTGAAAAAACCTCCACGCGCACACGTTGTGCATTTGAAGTGGCGGCTTATGACGAAGGCGCACGAGTGACCTTTCTAAGCAACAGTCAGATGGGCAAAAAAGAGTCGATCGAAGATACTGCCAAGGTATTGGGGCGTTATTACGACGGCATCGAGTTTCGCGGCTTTGAACAAACTACAGTTGAACGACTGGCGCAACATGCTGGGGTTCCCGTGTGGAATGGTCTAACCGACCTATATCACCCAACGCAAATTTTGGCGGATTTTCTCACCATACAAGAACACTTGGATAAACCCTTAGATCAAATCAAGCTGGTCTACGTCGGCGATTTACGTAATAACGTCGCCCATTCACTGATGATCGGCGCTGCTAAGTTAGGCATGCAGTACGCGGGGTTAGGCCCTAAAGCGTTATTTGCAAGCCCTGAAGTGTTAGCCAATGTCCACGATGTCTGCCCACAAGCCAATATCACGCTGACGGAAGACCATGACACCGCCTTACAAAATGCCGATGTGATCTACACCGATGTTTGGGTTTCAATGGGCGAAGAAAACCAATTTGAAACCCGGATCAAACAGCTAAAGCCTTACCAAGTAACCTTGGATATGCTGAAATGCACCGGTAATGCTGACACACTGTTTATGCATTGCCTACCCGCCAATCACGATATGCAAACGGAAGTCGGAAAAATGGTTGCCAGAACCTATGGCCTGAACGAAATGGAAGTGACGGATAAAGCATTCCGCAGTGCGCACTCTGTTGTCTTTGATCAAGCTGAAAACCGCACGCATACCATCAAGGCGGTCATGATAGCGACACTGGGTGACTCGGATAAACTTACTTGCTGGCCACCGTCAAAGGGTTAACGCGGGCATAAGCAACCTACCATTTTGCAAAAAACGCATTGTAAAGGAAATATTTCAATGACGGCACTCTCGGCATAGGCGTCGGGCTTATGATTTTCGGTCTTCGATTAAATGGCTGCTGAGTGTAGCTAGGTCTTCATATACCGCCACCGTGGTCTCAAGTTCGGAATGTTTAGCCAATGTTCTTTGACCTTTACCTGTTTTGACCAACACAAAATCACATGCAGCACGCTCAGCAGCCTGAAAATCTGTGTAGCTATCACCGACAAACAACGTTTCTGCTGCCATACATTGCAGTTTTTCCATACTCTCTAGCAACATGCCGGGATTTGGTTTTCGGCGCGGTGAGTTCGAGTCAGGCCCTTCAAGACAATAGCGGACATCCGCTAAGTGTGAGCCGACAGAAGCAAGCAAATGTTGCATTTTGGCATGTATATCTTCCAAAGCCTGCTGGGTAAAGATTCCGCGCGCCACACCGGCCTGATTGCTGGCCACGGCTACTAAAAAACCAGCCTGGCATAATTGGTGAATAGCCGCCAAGCTGCCGGCAATAGGTTGCCATTCACCTGCTGATTTAATGTAGTCATCCGAGTCATGGTTAATGACACCATCTCGGTCCAAAATAATGAGTCGATAGGGCTTAGACACGCGAACGTCCACGTTGTGTGTATCATGCGGATATTTGCTGAAAAAAAACTTGGGTTCAAGGTGCGTCAGCGAAAAAAAAGGCAGCCAAATGGCTGCCAAAAAGGAGGAGTATAAAAAGAAAACCTGGAAAATTCCGTCTTCCCTACTGCGGTATGGCAGTCTAATCTTTCGAGTACTAAACCAGCCAGTCCGTGCTGGTATGTCTTTGTGCTTGATTATTATGTCAAAAAAAACCCAATATAAACAGGGGGTTTTCTCGTATTTTTGTAAGAGAATGTCTAGAGCCTCTCTAAAAGACTGTATCGGGCCCCAGGGTAGTTCGCTGGTGCTAAACCCAAACAGGGTCTTGAACCAGGATCCTGATTCACGTATTTTCCTCCCTGAAAAACTTTGCTGACACCCAAGATATGCTACCCAAACTCCCCTGTGCTGATCCGCAAAAACCTGAATATTACCAATACCTGCAGGCATTATCTGCGACAAGTTTTCAAGGTGATATTTGTACAGACTTAGCAAGCCGTTTGCTGATGGCCACAGATAACAGTATTTATCAAATCATTCCTGAGGCTGTGTTGTACCCGAAAAGTTCTAGTGATATTCAATGCGCTCTGTCATTGGCACAACAAGCTGGGTTTAAAGACATTCGTTTTTCACCACGCGGTGGTGGTACGGGAACCAATGGTCAGTCTTTAACGCCAGGCATTATGATCGATTGCAGTCGTTATATGCACCACATTATAGAAGTTAATACGGTTGAAAACTGGGTACGCGTGCAGCCAGGTGTGGTCTTGGATCAACTCAAAGAAGAGCTGGCAGAAGAAAGCTTATTTTTTGCCCCCAGCTTGTCGCCGGGTAACCGTGCAACACTAGGGGGCATGTTTAATACCGATGCCTGTGGTTTGGGTTCTTGTCGTCATGGCCGCACCAGCCAGCATGTCTTAGCTGTGAGCTGCATATTAAGCGATGGCACTGCATGGCATTCATTACCAATCACAAAAACACGTCTTGAGCAATGTAAAACCATTCCCGGTATTGTTGGCGATATTCATCAAACGGTAGATGAAACGGTCACCACCCATAAAGCACTCATCCAACAACAATTTCCGCAACTGCCACGTCATATGACCGGCTATAACCTTGCTAAAGTCTATGATGATAAGGGGGAAAATTTTTCTTTAAATTACTTACTATCGGGCTCAGAAGGCACATTGGCCTTTATCACTGAACTAAAACTGAGCATTATTCCAAAACCAAAGAAGCAAGTTCTATTTGCGATTAAGTACGCCAGCTTTGATGATGCGTTACGCGCAGCTCGGGACCTACTTCCAACCCAACCTACAGCGATTGAAACGATCGACGATAAAATTTGGCGCTCAGCAAAATCAGACGAAATCTATTATTCAATCCAACCTATGTTGGACCCGGATAAAAATGACACACAGACTCAAGCAATTAACTTTGTGCAATTTTCTACCGATGAAACCTCTGATCATGAATCATCCATTGAAGCATTGAAAAAGACCTTAGAAGGTCAGCTGAATACCCACACTATCGTGGGATATTACGAAGCCAGTGATGCAAATGAGATCAAAACATTATGGAATTTACGAAAAAAAAGCGTTGGAATCCTGGCTGCCTGTAAAGAAGGCGCTAACCAACGACAGCAATTGCCCTTTGTCGAAGACACAGCAGTCCCTCCAGAAAACCTGGCAGACTATATTGCGGAATTCCGCGCATTACTGGAATCTTTCGGCTTATCATATGGGATGTTTGGCCATGTCGATGCCGGTTGTTTACACGTAAGACCCGCGCTTGATATGACGCTAGAAGCTGAAAGAAATCTTGTCCCAGTCATCACGCAAAAGGTTAACGCATTGGTTAAAAAATATGGTGGTGTACTGTGGGCAGAACATGGCCGCGGCTTTCGAACCACGTATACCGAAGATTATTTTGGTCCAACTTTGTTCCATGCACTGCGCCAGATTAAGACGGCATTTGACCCACAAGACAAACTCAATCCCGGAAAAATAGCCACCTCATTAGAAAATCATGTTCAACCAGTTGAAGTCGTCAGCCCAACCCGTGGAGAGCGAGATCAACATATTCCACTGCCAGTACGCCAACAGTTTGATAACCTCATGCGCTGCAATGGCAATGGTCAATGTTTTGACTATCAAGTTGACCATGTTATGTGTCCTTCTGCCAAGGTGACTCGTAACCGCATTCACTCACCGAAAGGCCGCGCCACGGTATTTCGCGAATGGCTCAAACGCATTGCAGCAACCGAATATGCCCTGGACAGTCAAAACTTAGTTGAACCCGGCCGAAAAGCTCAAGACCCAACTGACTTTTCCAGTGAGGTTTACGACGCTATGTCTGGCTGCTTAGGTTGCAAAGCCTGCGCCAGCAGTTGTCCGGTCAATATTGATATCCCGCACATCAAAGCGCAATTTTTGGCGCATTACCATACACGTTATCGACGGCCCTTGCGTGATCATTTCATCAAATACTCAGAACAATTCTCTTATCATTTAAGTATGAAACCTGCATGGCTGCGCCTGCTATTTCAAAATAAACTGTCTGATTTTGTCTTGGCAAAATTTGGGCTTGTTGACTTGCCTCGGGTTAAAAGCAATGCCCTAAAAAACATCTGTTCTCAACCATTGAGCCCATCTAATGCAGCTAAAACGGTAGGCATTATTCCAGATGTAACCAGTTGTTATGATCCACAAGTTTTAATTGACACCCATCAGCTTTTGTCTCAGCTGGGTTTTGAAGTATACGCAATACCATTTCATTCCAGCGGAAAACCAACTCATGCCAAAGGATTTTTGGGGGATTTCGAAAAAATTGCGCAATACAACCAGGCTCAATTTCAAACGTTTATTGAGCAAGATATACCGTTAATTGCAATTGAACCCAGTATTGCACTGTGCTTTCGCGATGAGTACGCCAAAATATTAAAACATCCACCTAGGGTTCATCTACTACAAGAGTGGTTGGCTAAGCAACTTCCGAAACCGCCTAAAAAAGCGCCTAAAGACTATAAAACCTATCGATTATTTGGTCATTGTTCCGAGCGCGCGTTATTGCTCAACAGCGGTGATTTATGGCAAAGCATTTTTTCTGCTTTTGGCTTAAAGCTGGAAGTTATAACCGTTGGCTGCTGTGGCATGGCTGGAATCTACGGGCATGAGATCGAACACCAAGCTGAATCAAAAGCGTTATTTCAAGCCAGCTGGCAAGCTAAATTGAATGAAGCTGATAGTTTAGCGACCGGTTTTTCCTGTCGCTGCCAGGCAAAGCGTTTGGCACACATGGAATTGGCACACCCTGTTAGTGTTTTAGCTAGAACCTGTCGTTAAATTGCTTACCTGTAGCGAAAAAGGTGAAAATTTAGAACATATGAATTCAAATTTGCGTCGAACTGCATGGACTATTGGGCAATAATTTGAATTTATTTAGGCAAATTCAACGTCTTCTGCAGGCAGGAGAGTCACTTGACGACAGACTCTAATTATAAAGACTTTTGCATAACTTCAGTAGCAGATGAAATTCAAGGCGAAATCTGATGAGAAAAGCCTGCCCAGGACCACGATCCTGGGCCGATCATAGATGAACTATTTGAGGTCCCCGCTTTCGTGAGGACAAGCTTTGAAGAAGATTTTAACGATGAAGTTCGCTGCTAATGAGGTTATGCAACGGTCTTTCAGATATAGAAAGCCAAACTGGTCATCACTTTAGACTGACATTTCATCAGGCAACGCATCCATTTTGGCAGTGCTTGACCACCTGAGCTTTGTGCTGCCATGGCATGCTCAGCTTCATCGATTTTCATTTGCTCTAAGATAGCCCGACTCTTCATATCTCGTTCAGAAATGCGCGCTAAATGATGGTCTAAATGGGCTTCCACTTGATTTTCGGTCTCAATCACAAAGCCTAGACTCCAACGGTCGCCTGGCAGGCCTGATAGAACGCCCAACTTAAACGAAGCGCCATACCAAAATACATTTAAATAGCTGGTATGCGTCTGCAAATCATCTAAACGCTGCTGGCACCAATTCAAATGGTCATTCTCTTCTCGTGCGGCTGACAATAAATGTTGCCTAAGTTGAGGCTGTTTAGCGGTTAGTGCTTGTCCCCGGTAAAGCGCTTGCGCACAAATTTCACCGGTATGGTTCACCCGTATACACCCCGTACTGACTTGGCGCTCACTGGTTGATAGCTCATGCTCAGCTTCTGTATTAGCCGGAGAAGGTCTAACCGCAGGTTCGTGTGCTTTGCACACCGTTTTGAGCGCGTGGTCTGCTTCGATCAAAAGCGCATCCAGCCAGGAAATTTTTCGATCAAGCAGCGCAGGCATGGGGCTTTACTTCTCTTGTTGGTCGCCTAGAAAACTGCGTAAGGCTTCCGAACGACTCGGGTGTCTCAGTTTTCTCAAAGCTTTGGCTTCAATTTGACGAATACGTTCCCGCGTTACATCAAACTGTTTACCCACTTCTTCCAGTGTATGGTCAGTATTCATATCAATACCAAACCGCATGCGCAGGACTTTTGCTTCTCGAGCGGTTAAGCCGCCCAACACCTCACGCGTTGCTTCGCGCAGGTTTTGTGACGTAGCTGAATCGATGGGGGACTCAGTGGTGGAGTCTTCGATAAAATCCCCCAAGTTTGAATCTTCATCATCCCCAATCGGCGTTTCCATCGAAATGGGTTCTTTGGCGATTTTCATGACTTTGCGGATTTTATCTTCCGGAATATCAATGTGCTCTGCTAACTCTTCTGGCGTAGGTTCTCGACCTTTCTCTTGCAGCATTTGTCGTGAAATACGATTGAGTTTATTAATGGTTTCAATCATATGTACCGGAATACGAATCGTACGTGCTTGGTCGGCAATCGAACGCGTAATCGCTTGACGAATCCACCACGTAGCATAAGTGGAAAACTTATAGCCTCGACGATACTCAAATTTATCAACCGCTTTCATCAAACCAATGTT
>CAZIIK010000057.1:0-14532 GCA_964539235.1 uncultured Gammaproteobacteria bacterium
AAATCACTCGGGTATACCTTTTCCATGGCTTGTGTGCTGCATATCACGTGACAAATCGGTATTATGACCCTGCACATCCCAAAAATCCGCATCTGTTTGAATGCATAACAAGAAAAATACCCATTTTCGGACAGGCTCTTATCTTGCAGAATTTCAGACAAGCCAACCGACAAATTTCCACGAAAAAAAGGCCGATTGAGTCGCCGCAAAACAGTTTGATAATACGCTGAATCACGTGAAATTTGATGCTTTGTCGTTCTTGGAGTGACCCCTGGAAAATCCAATGATTGAGCGTCTGTCTGAATCCGACTGATGACAGGATAGAACCACAGCTCAAATAACGCCATGCCCAGCGACCAGGCATCCGCTTGCGCCAGACTGATTTGTTCTTTTTTCTTCAGATATCGTTCCGGCGCTATATAGCCATGAGTGCCAAGCCTCTGTCCCGCCTCTCCAAGGCCAGTAAGCATTTGTTTAGAAAGACCAAAGTCTGCCAGCTTAAAGGAACCGTCTGTGCCTACCAGCAAATTGGCTGGTTTGAGGTCTCGATGATAAATACCGTGATCGTGCACGCACATCAAAGCCAATAACAATTCTACATAAGCACGCCAGAAACCAACCCGATCAAGCCCTGCCCAGCCAAGAGCGGGTGTTTTGCCAGTTCCTTTTACACGCTCTAACCAATTGCCCGCTGACATATATGGCATACGCATCATGACAACCGGCCTTTCTTCATCATCTGCTTGATGGATTGATACCTCAGTAATATCTGGCAAGGAAGGTGATAAAGCAGCATAAGCCATTTCACCCCGCAAGATTTTCTGACAACCCTCATCCCAATAAGCTGCCTTTGTTCCTGCACTCTTTGTGCCAATACGATACGTAAACTTAAGAGCGTAAGAAGATCCAGGGCCGTGATTAGACTGAATCCAGTATACGCAATTTCTACACTGTTTAGGTGCATCACGCTGGTAAAGCAAAGTCACAGAAAATGAATGACCATCCATCTCAATGTTTGTTTTAGCGCCCTTTTCCAACTCAATCAACTCTCGGATGCTATCCGTCGTTGCTTTAGCTTCAGGGATGTCAACACTATGCATTTAGACACTCAGCAATTGCATCAAAATACGTCGCAGCGGTTCTGCTGCCCCCCATAGCAACTGGTCACCGACCGTAAACAGATTTAAATAATCTCGCCCCATAGCTAAATGCCGCACACGCCCGACCGCAATGTCCAAGGTACCAGACACACTCAAGGGTGTGAGTTGTGCCAAACTGGCTGCTCGTGAATTATCGACCCAACGTAGCCAGGGATGCCAATTGTGCAATAAAGATTCAACCGTCGATAAATCAATCGATTGCTTAAGCTTTATGGTCAAAGCCTGGCTGTGCGAGCGCATAGCACCAACGCGCACACAAGTGCCATCAATCGGCACGGGGACATCATTTGCCAAAATTTTATTGGCCTCTACCATCGCCTTCCATTCTTCACGGGTCTGCCCTTGCGCAACTGCAGTATCAATCCAAGGCAATACATTGGCAGCCAAAGGAAAACCAATCCCAGTAGTTGGCAATTCAGCAGCATGCACGGCAGTTTGTAAGCTTCGATCAATGGATAACGCAGCATCTGATAAATTAACTGTCTGGGTCATGCTCTGCATTTGCGCCACAAAGGTGGTCATCGCTTGCGCACCAGCACCCGAAATAGCTTGATATGTCATCGACGACACCCACTCGACTAAATTTTCTTGGAACAAAGGTGCAATCGCCATCAGCAACAAGCTCACGGTGCAATTACCGCCAATAAAATCTTTCTGTCCTTGATCAATTGCCTGTTCGATGGCTGCTTGGTTCACGGGATCTAATACAATCACACTATCATCGGTCATACGCCGCGTTGATGCCGCGTCAATCCAATAACCTTGCCAACCGGCTTGACGCAATTGCGGATAGATTTTCTCGGTATATGCGCCGCCTTGGCAGCTGAGCACAATATCCATGTCTGCTAGCTGAACGATGTCATGGGCATCATGCAAAATGGCGTGACACGCTTCTAACGGCGCTGACTGCCCTATCTGTGACGTGGAAAAAAAGTGTGCTGAAAAATGGGCAAAATCGTTCATTTCACGCAACCGTGACATTAAGACAGACCCGACCATACCGCGCCAACCAATCAAACCAACTTTCTGCATTTTCGCCACCACTTTTCCGCATGAGAGCTAGAGTATATGCGAATGACACTGAAATATCTGCTGGTGTTTAGCAGAACCAAACCCACGCCTAAAATTACGTTGCATTAATCCCATATCAAAAAAACTGATCTACCTTATAAGCAATACTCAACAAAGTTAAAAAACCATGCTATGCTCCGGCTCGATACAACCATGCTGAGGACTAAAACAATGGGCCGTCGTACCGTCATCTGCCGCCATCACGCAATGGAAGTTGTACAAATACAACTCAATAAAGGCGAAAAAATCCCCTTGCACGACCACACTGACATGACCATTTTCTGTCAAATCAACTATGGCAAATGTCGACTTAAGAGTTATGATTTTGTGGGCTTTAAGGACGGTAAAAAAGTGCTGCGTCTCGTGCAGGACCGAATCGTACAGACTGGTGACCATTGTTCGATTACGCCTAGTCACTGTAACTTTCATGAGTTTGAAGCGCTTGAAAACACACAGTTCACCGATGTGTTTACCCCACCCTATGAAGTCGATGATACCACCATGCACTGGTACCGTTTGGAAAAAATTGCTGGCACTACCCACGATTACATTGCACATGTTATTTCAGAGGAAGAAATCACCCTACCTTTTGCGGTAGAGTATGAACATGAAGAGGCTTTTGCGATGGCCGGATGAAAATAGAAGATTTTGCTCAATTCCACACATACAAATTTGGTGGCAGCAGCCTAGCAGATGCTAACTGCTTTCGCCGCGTAGCAGATTTAATTCTCACACAACCTTGCATCGTTGTCGTATCAGCTGTTGCAGGGACCACACAACAACTGCAAAACTGCATTGATGCGGCCCGCCAAGGCCAAAGTTTTTCGGCATTACTCTCAACCATCGAACAACAACATCGCGCATTAAGCGATGAAATGCTACCTGATGCGCAGGCATTCCACCAGCAATTGACCCAAGACATTGCCCAATTAGATGCCTTATTATCTGCAATTGCGATTGTCGGAGAAGCTGAAACGGCACTGACTGAACGTATTTTAGGTCAAGGCGAACTGTGGTCGGCTGCCATCTTATCGGCCTACTTAGCCACACATAGTCCATCAGTTTTGCATTTAGATGCGCGTGATGTATTACACGTCAATACACACACTCAGCCACTGACGGTCGATTGGCAGAAAAGCCAACACGCACTGATACACAGACTAACTAAAACCCAAGACTTACAGCATATTGTTTTACCCGGCTTTGTCGCCTCTGATCAACAGCAGCGCATGTGTATTTTGGGCATGAACTGCAGTGACTATTCTGCCGCCATCTTCGCCAAATTATTTCAAACCGCCAGTTTAGTGATCTGGACAGATGTCGATGGCATTATGAGTGCTGACCCGAATCAAGTCCCAGAGGCATTTACGCTACCTTATTTATCCTACAAAGAAGCACTAGAACTGGCCTACTTTGGTGCCTCGGTAGTTCACCCCAAAGCGATTGCACCCGCCATGTCGGCTGATATTCCGATTTACATCAAGCATACCTTTAAACCTACCCACGCTGGCACCACTATTGCCAAACGTACGCGCCCGGCTCAATCGATGATCAAAGGCTTGAGCTGCATTCAGAACGCAGCACTCATTACTGTTGAAGGTGCTGGCATGATTGGCGTATCGGGTATTGCAGCACGCACCTTTAGCGCATTAGAACTCAGTCACGTATCGGTTATTTTAATTTCCCAGGCAAGTTCAGAATATTCCATTTGCGTAGCAGTGGAAGCGCAAGATGCTGCCATTGCCCAACAGGCTCTAGAACAAACATTTGATTTGGAACTGCAGGCCAATAGTATCGAACGTATTAAATGCGAAACAGATCTGGCCATTATCGCGGCAGTGGGTGATGGCATGGTGGGTCAAATCGGTTTATCCGGCCAACTCTGCCAAAGCCTTGCCAAGGCACATATCAATATTCACGCCATTGCCCAAGGCGGCTCAGAAAGAAATGTATCCTTAGTGGTCTCACAACAGACACAAGCGCGCGCGCTACGCGTATTGCATTCCGCTTTTCATTTATCAGACAAACGCATTGCAATTGCTTTAATCGGCCCTGGCACCATCGGCGCCTGCCTGCTGGAACAGCTGCACCACACACAACAGAACCTACGTGACCAGCAACACCTTGATATGCATTGTGTGGCTTTAATGAATTCGAAAAGAATGGTCTTACAGGCGCAGCCATTAGATTTATCTAGTTGGGCAGATGCGTTAAACCAAAGCGCAATAACCCCTGACATCGATGCATTGACTGATTTTTTGCACCAACATGATATTCCCCGCAAAGTGATTATAGACACGACAGCCAACCCTAAAATTGCTGATTACTATGCAGACTGGTTGGCGCAAGGCATTCACGTCATCACCCCAAATAAATTTGCTAATTCTGGTTCCTGGGATTACTACCAGACACTGCGCAAACTGCAGCATGAAAAACGTGCACATTACTACTATGAAACCACGGTATGTGCCGGTTTGCCGGTTATTAGCACCCTGCAAGATTTGCGCAATACCGGCGATACCATTCTATCGATAGAAGGCGTATTTTCCGGCACATTGAGCTTTGTGTTTGATCAGTTAAAACAAGGCTATTCCTTTGCTGACGCCATTCATACAGCACACAGCAAAGGCTATACCGAACCTGATCCACGGGAGGATTTATCGGGCATGGATGTTGCCCGCAAGACCATTTGCTTAGCACGTGAAGTGGGCTTAACACTGTCAGCGGAGGATTTTGAAGTCACAAGCCTAGTCCCTAAGGCGCTAGCATCTGTTGCAACTTCAGACTTTATGGCACAGCTGGAAACCCATCAAACAGAAATCAGCCAATCACTGGAGCAAGTCAAAACGGCAGCATCGCCAATTTTGCAATATGTTGGCCGCATTGACTGTGAAACAGGCCAAGCTTCCGTAGGCATTCGTGCCTATGACCACCAACACCCCATTGCCAACCTGCGCGGCACTGACAACATTGTGATTATTAAGACACAGCGCTATTCCGAACAGCCTTTGGTTACCCAAGGCCCTGGCGCTGGCCCTGAAGTCACAGCATCTGGCGTCTTTGCTGACTTGCTCCGCTTGGCAACGCGCATCTGATGCGTACTGCAGCCACTGCATTTGCACCAGCCACCAGTGCCAATGTTGCCGTTGGCTTTGACATCCTAGGCTTTGCTATAACTGGCTTAGGCGATCGTATCAGCATTGAACGACGTCAAGATTCTGCGATTATTATTCAAGATATTACCGGGCACCCGGATGCTGCACGCTTACCAAGACAAACAGCCGATAACACAGCAGGTCAAGTTATCTTGAGTATGCAAACAGAGTTGTCCCTAAATTTTGGCGTTGATATTCGCATTGAGAAAGGCATTCCACTCGGTTCTGGACTCGGTGGTTCAGCAGCTTCGGCCGTTGCTGCGGCAGTGGCGATGAATGCACTATTGCCAGAGCCCTTAAGCACAGACGCATTAATCAATTTTGCCCTGTGTGGCGAGCAAGTTGCTTCTGGGCAAAAACATGGTGATAACGTTATCCCCTGTTTACTCGGCGGCTTACAACTGACCACACAACTCACACCACTGAACACCATTGCATTACCAATTCCCGCGATACATGCCGTCTTTGTTCATCCACACTTGGTCATTGAAACCAAAGCCGCCCGCCAATGCTTAGAACAGCCCTTTGCTCTAGCTGATGTCGTACAACAAACTGCAAACCTCGCAGGCTTTATCAGCAGCTTATATACCGGTGATATGGCACAATTTACGCGTCACATACAAGATGTTTTAGTCACGCCGAGACGCGCTCAGTTGATACCAGGATTTGATACAGCCCAACAAGCAGCGCTTGAAGCGGGTGCATTGGCCGCCAATATTTCTGGCGCAGGCCCTACATTATTTGCATTTGCGCCTGATACTGAAACCGCTACTGAAGCAGGTCAGGCTATGCAACAAGCCTTTGCTCAGCACCAGCTTGATAGTGATGTATGGCTGAGTCCAATTGCTGAACAGGGTGCTTACGTTATACCGGAGTCCACATGATTTTTCACAGTACCCGCAACACATCTGAAAATTGCCATTTCTCTGCTGCTATTCAACAAGGTCTTGCTACTGATGGCGGATTATTTGTACCCAACGAATGGCCGCACATTTATGCCCAGCATGACTGGAATCAGCTGACAAACTATGCCCACTTTGCCCAAGTATTATTACAACCTTTTTTGAGTGGCGACCCACTGGCAACAGAACTCTCTAATATTTGCCAACGTGCACTAAATTTCCCAATCCCTTTAAATACACTCGATACAAATACGCATGTGCTGGAGCTTTTTCACGGCCCTACCTTATCGTTCAAAGATGTTGGGGCACGCTTCTTAGCACATGGCTTGTCACACATTGCCACGCAACGCACACAACCGATGACCATTCTCGTCGCCACTTCAGGCGATACTGGATCAGCTGTTGCTGCCGCATTTCATCAACAACCGAATATTCGTGTGGTCGTACTATTTCCGCACGGCAAAATTTCCACACGCCAACAGCAACAGATCGCCTGTTGGGGCGATAACATTCTACCAATTGCTATCGATGGCACTTTTGATGACTGCCAAAGACTCGTCAAAACGGCATTTGCTGATAATCATTGGCAAGCGATGACTGACCTCAATACGGCCAACAGCATTAACTTAGGACGCCTACTGCCACAAATGAGCTATTACTCTTACACCAGTGTGCAATGGCAAAAACAGCAACAGCAAGCGCTTAATCTGATTATCCCATCTGGCAATGTAGGCAATGCGACTGCCGCTTACTGGGCTAAGTTTCTTGGTTTTCCAATTGGTGAAATTATCTTAGCCACTAATGCTAATGCGACTATACCTGATTGTTTAAAAACGGGCATATACACGCCTAGAGCCAGTGTTGAAACCTTGGCTAATGCCATGGACGTCGGCAATCCAAGCAATTTTGAACGTTTGCAATACGCGCGTGAGCAGCCCAGCACAAAATCTCAGACACCGCTAACCGCATATAGTGTCACTGACGCGCAAATTCGCGCAGCCATTCAAGATTGCTATCAACGCTATAAAACCATTATCTGCCCACACACTGCGACAGCCTATTACATCCGTCATCACCATGCCGATAATCGCCCATGGACATTAGTGGCGACGGCTCATCCGAGCAAATTTGAAACCATTATCGAACCTTTACTCGATAACAAAGTCCGCGTTCCCACGCATTTACAACAGCTGCTCGATCGTTCTACGTCATGGCAATCATGCCCGGCAACACTGGACACAGTGGCAGACTGTTATCGACAGTTTTTTGGCTAGAGCCTGTAGAGCTGCAAGATTTAAGCATCTGACTGCTCAATCGCTGAAATTTGCTTTGAATCCAGACCGGTCATCTCAGAAATGGTGACCTTATCAAGCCCTTTTTTAATCATATTGTATGCGACTTCCTTTTTACCCAGGTCAACACCCTTTTGCATGCCTTGTTGTCTTAACTGATCAGCAACGGATCACTTGCTCCTTATGTTTAGGTGAGGCTTGAGCAAGCAATTGGACAATGTCTTCAACTTGATGCTGACGCTCTTCACCCGTATTGAGTGCGTATTCTAACATGTTCGCCAGATAATTTTTATCATGAACGGCATCTAATGCCGTTTTGAGTAGTCCTAAATTAATCAGATCTTCAAACAATTTGTATAACTGTTTGGTTTCATGATGTTTGAGTAACATCTCAAATAATGCTGCCACACCGTGCTGCTTTATTTCCTGATCACTGAGCACACTCAGGTCTATCAATTTAAAAGGCTTAAACACCTGTGATTTAGCAAGCTCTACATTTCAAAGCAATCAAAAACATTCGTACTATACGGGTAAGGTGACTTGTGACCGTTATATAAACACAGTGAAACAATCACTGGCAGCTTTTGATTGCCCTTTTTCAAATGTTGACCCATCAGTGCAACATTGTATTGTAACTTGCGAAAGGCCATTAATTGATCTGGACTTGACTGATGTTCTAACAAAAAATAGATATAACCAGCCTGGTTATCGATCTGACACTCATAAACAATATCAGATTGAATTTGCTTAAGATGGGGTAGAATAAATTCACTATGCGTTAACCGCAATGCATGAAAGTTAATCCGCTGCTTCAACTCATCCGACAAATGAACTTCTAAAAATTCCCGCGCAATTGCTACATCCTGAAGACTCAGCTTAGCGAAACGATCATGAGGTTTCGTAACAACAGCCGCCATAATGCTTCCAATATTGATCATTTATTGATCAATATTAACAAAAATCAGACAACAAACAAATAAAAAATTTGGTCTTAATAATCATTCAATAATTTGAAGTTAACTTTTAGATTTCAATCATCATAGATACCAATGATCAATCACCAAGAATACCTTCAATCCAGATCGTTGCATGATGAGTTTGGCTGGCAAACCATCTGCTTTTACAGCCATATACTGAGGAAAAGACACAGTCCAATCTTGTTGCTGCAGCTCGGCCAACAAACCATACTGATTGAGCTGATATTGCTTGGCTTGATGCGGCATTGGCAAACCCCGCACCCAATAGACCGCACCGGCGATGGGCACCGACCAGCCCAATAAATCCTGCATTAAGGTTTGCGGAGACTGTGCATGATACTCTCGATGATCCTTACGCAAAGTTACCGTTCCAGGCTGACCACTAAGCGAAATGGCATCTAGTCCAAGCGGACCTGATAAGGTAATCACAAAATGCCGACCCGACTGCACCCAAGTAATATGCGCATTTTGCAATTGTTGACCTTGCTGCACAGAAATTACACCTGAAAATTGCCACTGCGTACACTGCTTTAAATATTGTTGATGATGCACCCAAGCCTGGGCAGGATCACTTACCGGCCTTAACATGGGTAATTGGGCACAGGCACATAACAACAAACACGCACCGAGAATAAGGCTAGCTTTAAATTTTGGCATTGATTTGTATCGAGTTCACAGGATCTCACCCGCCGGCTAAGCGCTATGATTTTAGAGAAATTCATATACAATACCAACGCGTTATTGACGGACCTCACTATTTTCTCATGACTATTGCGCTTATCGGATTTAGCCACCATCGCACCCCGACATATTTGCGCAATCAAATCGCTTTCCCAGAGGCACAACATGACCACTTACTACAGGATCTTAAACGCCATGGATTTGACGAAGCTATCATCCTATCCACCTGCAATCGAACTGAAATCTATATACGCCATCAGCACTGTGAACGCCTAATCCACTGGTGGCAGAACCACTGCCAACTTAAGGCCGAAATATTTGCCGAACATGCCTACATCCGCAAAAACGAAGAAGCAGTTGAACACGCCATTCGCGTAACCTGTGGCCTCGACTCACTGGTATTAGGTGAACCTCAAATTCTGGGGCAATTTAAACAAGCTTTACGGCGTTCCCACGCACATGGAATGGTAGGCAGTAAACTTAACTTTGCGGTTAAGCGTATTTTGGCAGCTGCCAAACAGGTGCGTCATGAAACTGCCATTGGCCACTGCCCTGTATCAGTTGCACTGTCCAGTCTGCGGTTGGCAGAAAAACACACCACACTGACGGATGCATCCTTGCTATTGATCGGTGCTGGTGACACGACTCAACTCATGCTTAAGCACTTGGCACAAACCGGTGTTAGAAAACTGCATATTGCAAATCGTACAGTTGAAAATGCACGCATGATTGGCACACCCTTCTTAGCTGAAGCGCATGCTTTGACTGAAGTTCCCAATCTATTGCCCACAGTGGACATTGTCATCAGCGCAACTGCTGCAAAACAGCCAATCATTACCTCACCTGATTTAATCGAACTGGATGCACAGCGCACTAAACCATTGCTCATGATCGATCTGGCTATGCCACAAGATATTGAACCGTGCACACAAGCACTCAAAAACATCCAGCAATTCAATGTAGACGATATCGGTGCTGTGATACGGGACAATACCCTAGCCCTTAGCCAAGCGGCCATTCATGCCTACGAAGTCATCCAAAAACACATGGCTGATTACCGCCGTCAGAAACAGGCACTGGATGCCAATCATGTGATTTGCGCCATGCGTGAAAAAGCGGAAACCATTAAAACCCAAGAATTAGCTAAAGCTTTTAAATCATTACAGGCCGGTGCCGATGCAGAACAAACCTTGCAAAGGTTAGCCCAATCCCTCACACAAAAATGGTTACATACACCCTCTACATCGCTGAGCGAAGCCGGCGCAAATGGTGAAAAAGCGCTGCTTGAATTGGCGCACGATCTATTTGATTTATAACTGGCAACGCTCTATCCTTCTGCGCACATTATCCGACGCCAAAACGCCGTGAAAGCTTCTATTAGACACAAACTCATCACCCTTTTGGAAAGACACGAAGAACTCGGTCATTTAATGGGTGACCCCGATGTCATCAGTGATCAAAATAAGTTCCGCGATTACTCCAAAGAATATGCCCAACTCGAACCTATCGTGACGTGTTTTCAGAATTTCCAACAAGCTGAAGCTGACTTGGCTACAGCCACAGAACTGTTGGATGAAAGTGATGCAGATCTGCGTGCCATGGCAGAAGAAGAACAACACACTGCGCAAGACAGCCTGAACAATCTGACCGCAGAGTTACAAATTCTGTTACTGCCCAAAGACCCCAATGATGACGCGGATGTCTATTTGGAAATCCGTGCAGGTACAGGTGGTGATGAAGCCTCAATTTTTGCTGGCGACTTATTCCGCATGTACAGCCGTTATGCCGAAAGCAAGAATTGGCGCGTAGAAATTATCAGCCAGCATGAAGGCGAACATGGCGGATTTAAAGAAATCATTGCCAAAATTAATGGCGACCAGGTGTACTCCCACCTAAAATTTGAATCAGGCGCACACCGCGTACAACGCGTACCTGTCACTGAATCACAAGGCCGCATTCATACGTCGGCTTGCACTGTTGCGGTCATGCCTGAAGTCGATGAGGTGGAAGCCATTGAAATTAATAGCAATGATTTGCGTGTTGATACATTCCGCGCATCTGGTGCCGGCGGACAACACGTGAACAAAACAGATTCTGCCATTCGCCTGACACATTTACCGACCGGAATTGTGGTCGAATGCCAAGATGAACGTTCACAGCATAAAAATAAAGCGCGTGCGATGTCACTGTTACAAGCCAAATTACTTTCAGCGGAAAAAGATAAACAAGCGAAGGAACAGGCAGAAACTCGCCGCAGCTTGGTTGGCAGTGGCGATCGTTCTGAACGCATCCGTACCTATAACTACCCTCAAGGCCGTGTCACGGATCACCGCATCAATCTGACACTGTATAAATTGGAAGAAATTGTAGCCGGCGATGTAGGTGCTGTGATTGAACCTTTAATGCATGAACATCAGGCGGACTTATTGGCTAGCATGGGTGATGAATAGCGCGACGACACTGACCATTGCGCAAGCCTTACAACAAGCCCATGCAAACCTGCCCCAAACCCAGGACCCTAAACGCGAGGCTGAATATCTACTGTGCGCTGCACTTAACTGTGATCGCGCCTATTTATATACCTGGCCTGAAAAACCTCTTTCAATACATGCTGCAGACACTTATCAGCGGTATGTTGATCAACGCCAACGAGGCAAGCCCTTAGCCTATATTACTGAACGCCAAGCATTCTGGACCTTGGATCTATATGTTAATGAACACGTGCTCATTCCGCGACCGGAAACCGAGTTATTGGTTGAGAACACACTTAAATTATTGATGTCGCAGCCCAACTCACAAGTGGCTGATCTTGGCACAGGTTCCGGGGCAATTGCCTGCGCGTTAGCAATAGAACGACCTGATTGGGAAATCACAGCGACAGACCAAAGCCCAGCAGCACTCGAAATTGCGCAGCAGAATGCGCAACGACACAATCTCACGCAGATAAACTTTGTGTCAGGCAATTGGTTTGCACCATTACATGGCCAACGCTTTGACGCCATTATTAGCAATCCACCTTATATCGACGCTCAAGACCCTCATCTACAACGGGAGGGATTACCATACGAGCCCGACAGCGCTTTGGTCAGCGCAGAATCTGGGCTACAAGATCTGCGAGTGTTAATCGAAAATGCGCCCAAGCACCTAAAACCTGGTGGCTATTTATTATTAGAACATGGTTATAACCAAGCACCTGCGGTACAAGCGCTATTTGCTCAAGAAAATTATGATCACATTGAAACGCTATATGATCTCAATCACACACCCAGAGTCACTTGGGCACAGTATTAATGCCAACGAATGTCAATAATTCTGCTAAAGCATTCGAACGAAACCGGTCTTTATGAAAAATAATGTAGCATTGACGATGCAAGTCTAATGCGGTTACTGGCAATGCCTTAAACAGACCGATATCAATTTCATGAGCCAGGGTTTGCAGGGATAAACACCCGAGCGCATTGTCGGCAGAGAGTACAGCACGTTTAATCGCTTCTGTTTCACCCAAGGCCATTAAAACTTTGGGTTCAGCCGGCAAACGAGCCCCAATATTGTGATCAAATAGCTCTCGTGTACCCGAACCAATTTCACGCAGAATCCATTGGTGTTCATCCAAATCCGCCATACTGACACAGGCTTGATGAGCCAATGGATGGCACACGGAAGCAAATACACATAACTCATCTTTTAACCATGGCATCACATGCAAATGAGAATCACGACAGCTCCCTTCAATAAAACCAACATCTAGCTCTAAATTCGCCACTTGTTGGATAATATGTTCGGTATTGCTGACGGCCATAGAGAGCTCGACAGCTGTATGACGTTCGACAAAAGCGGTTAAATAAGGTGGTAGCAAATAGTTCCCCACAGTCAGCGTTGCACCAATTTTCAATGGCCCAGAAATAGCTTCACCACTCTTAGCAAAGGCTTCAATTTCGGCAACTCGCTCAACAACCTCCAAAGCTTTTGGCAGTAATTGTTGACCAAAACCATTCAACGCCAACCGCCGACCAATCCGATCAAATAAACGCGCTGCAAGTAATGCTTCTAACTCTGATAAAGCCATACTTGCCGCCGACTGGGATAAACCAACTTTTTGCGCAGCCTGACTTAAATTGCACGTCTGTGCCACTAAGACAAATAAGTGTAATTGTCGCAGACTCACGGATTTCATCAACGGAACTGCTCTTCATAAAAGCTGATAAAATACAAACAAAACACCAAAAAAACAAATTAGTGCAGGAGCAAAGTTGTAGCATCTGTATTCAGGTCAAGGTGTTTTCAGTCAAATTTACTCATGGTGCCCTTCTTTTTAATACACAGGCTGCGAGCAATACTATGTTTCGCATGACAGTAACGAGGTAAGCGTTTCACTAACCCACCTTTTCCATCAGTGGAGATGTTGTAACAATCAGGCCTGTTAGTAATTAACGACGGGAATAGCAATGGAAAGAGATTGGCAGCACTGGGTTCAAACCTGGGAAACAAGTGGTCAGTCACAAAAACAGTTTTGCACGAACCATAATCTGAATTATAACCTCTTTAAAACATGGCGTAAGCAAGGGATTGCTAAGGGTGTTTGCCAAAGCAAGCATCCGGTGTTAGTCAAGCCACAAATGGACTTTAGTGAATTGAAAGTGAGTCCAAGCATTTCCTCAGATGAGATTGTCATTGAATTGCCCCATGGTATTACGCTACGGATTCCAAGTCATGCTAGTTGTCCATAGCCCAATATATCTGGCTAACTGTGTCACAGATATGCGTAAATCAATCAATGGTTTGACACTGTTGGCACAAGCGCACTTTGATTGTAATCCTGCGGATGGTGCATATTATGTTTTTTGTAATCGAGCACGAGATAAGCTCAAGGTACTGTACTGGGACACTAATGGCTTTGCACTTTGGTATAAAAGGCTTGAAAAGTCACGATTCAAGCTAGAATACACCGGTGGTTCGCTGACTCTGAGCGAGGATCAATTTAGCGAGTTATGATGATTTCTGGTGTATGACAGTGTGAGTGAAGCGGCGCATCCTGTTGTCTATTTTCAGCAAAAATAAGCCAACAAAAATAGGAGATACGCCACATGCAAAATGTTACAGGAAATTTGGCTGCTGAGCTATCAATGGAATCAGATCCATTGAGTGAATTGTTACGTAAGAGGGTACCCGAGAAGCTTCTGCCTTCGGCCAAGCCTTTGTTAAAGGCATTTTTCAGCATGCTACCGTAATGCACTCTACATTTGGATTTTTGATGCAAATTTGATCATCACAAGCCAAAAAGACTAATTTTCATG
>CAZIIK010000058.1:0-2107 GCA_964539235.1 uncultured Gammaproteobacteria bacterium
AAGTTATGTAACATTTTAGTATCAAAATCTAACTTCGCCAATGCTTTCTCAGCGTGACTAAAGCGTAAATCACGCAAACGATACGCTTCATCTAATCCTACTACTGCAGGATAAGTTGCTTTATTTAAAGCTCTATCTGCACCCGCTTGCTTGCCCAATGTTTCCGTGTCGCTGGTTTCATCTAATATATCATCTTGAATTTGGAAGGCAATACCAATCTCATGAGCAAAGGTTTCAAGGTTAGTAAGGTCGATATCGGTTAACTCGATACACAAAAAAGCAGGCATCAATATTGATGCTTCAATTAAGGCGCCTGTTTTTAAGGCATGAATGTTTTGTAACTCAGCAAGCGATATAGGATTTTTTGCATCTTCAGCTTCTAAGTCTAAATGCTGACCACCTGCCATGCCTAAAGTACCACTGGCATGACTCAGTTTCGCAATCAGTTTTAAACGTTGCTCAGCCGTTGCTTGAATACTTTCATCAATCGCGAGTTGTTCAAATGCCAGTACTTGCAATGCATCTCCTGCAAGAATTGCGGTAGCTTCATCAAATGCGATATGGCATGTTGCTTGACCTCGACGTAAGTCATCGTTATCCATTGCCGGTAAATCATCATGAATTAAGGAGAATGCGTGTATGCATTCGATCGCCATGGCAGCCGCGTCTAATTTTTCTCGGGGCAGTTGCAACAGTTCACCTGTGGCATAGATCAAAAGGGCGCGAATTCTTTTGCCGCAAGACAGCAGGCTATAAGCCATCGCATCGGTCAATGTGGGTTCGGTCTGAGGTGTGAGTAAATTTTCGAGTTTGGCGTTGATGTGGTGTTGATACTGTTGCAGTGCAGTGTTTAAGGCGGTCATGAGGCAGCGGCAGTGGGTGTGTGCGCCAATGACAATTGTTCCACCCGTTGCTCAGCGTTTTGCAATGCCTGTTGGCAGGTGCGTGTCAGATTGATACCGCGTTCAAAATACTTCAGTGCATCTTGTAGGCTGAGGTGCTGAGACTCCAATTGTTCAACCAATTGGTCGAGTTCAGTCAGTGCGGTTTCAAAATGATGAATAGCGTCGGGTGTGTGAGTCATATGGGCAACCTTCCTCAGTGCGGCGTCACTCTATGCGATGAGTTAAAAGCCGTCAAGCCAGCGTGTCGGCCAGCATATAAAATTTGCCGGGTGTGCGTTAGTCATAAATGTAACGTTTTTTTGTGAGACATATCTGAAGAGGCTGTTGTATTAAGCTCATTAACCGCGAATCTTATCCGCTGCTGAGGTTGTGCAACAGCCTTTAGTAGTCTTTGGAAACCTGCAAAAGCCTTGCTATTCGTCACCAGGTGCGGGTGCAGCAGCAGCTTCGGTTCGATCTGCGGTAGTAGCAGCTGTATCAGTTTTAGAGATCGAGCCGGGGTGTAGTGGGAGTCTTCGTGCGCCAAGGGCCAATGCAGGAGCGCCAACTCCAAGACTATCACCTGTAAGTACGTGTGGTCTTCTGTCATGTTCGGGTAGCACGCCTGTTGCTCCAGCCACGTCTGTTCGATCACCCAAGGTCCTGAAATCAGGGTCTTCGAGTACGGGGGCTGCTGATCCGCCAAATCCACCGCCATCTGTATGCGCGCGAGGCCTTCCGCCGGGTCTTGGTGGTAAACCTGCTGTTCCAGCTGGGGCTGAGGTAAGCGTAAACGTAAACGAACCACGTCGGCCTCGTGGTGTGGCAGTCGGTCCGTGTGTGGGTGTCATCGCATAAGGCATGCGTCCAGGACTGGTATCTGAATGATGGCCGGTGAATGCTGGGATGGTTTGGTCGGGATAAATGAGTGCAATTGCTGCTGGGTCATGATGTGAAGGTGAGCCTTCAGCCAACAGTATGGCGAGAATTTCGATTAACCGTGAATTTTTGCTAGGCAGTGCCGTTGTAGGGAAATCCCAACAGCTGGGATTGATAAAAAAAACGGCTGCGCGAATAAAATATATGAGAGGGTACCCGAGAAGCTTCTGCCTTCGGCCAAGCCTTTGTTAAAGGCATTTTTCAGCATGCTACCGTAATGCACTCTACATTTGGATTTTTGATGCAAATTTGATCATCACAAGCCAAAAAGACTAATTTTCATG
>CAZIIK010000059.1:0-12839 GCA_964539235.1 uncultured Gammaproteobacteria bacterium
ACGCTGGAGAAAAATCAGGGGATTTAAGTTGTTAACATTGGTCGCCGACAATGTAGAATTCAAAGATGGAGAATTGGTTAGTGAACAGATAAACAGGAAGGCCGCTTAACCATCCCATACACCAGATTTGACATTAACTCGGATTACCCTTGGTTTATGTGGTTTCATGCCAGCACTGAAATGAACCCTGTTAAATTCTATTACATTGTCCCACAGGAGCTGTCGAATGCGATCAATGTATTAAGTATCAAAGTGAGCAGTAGAAAACGTAAGGTACTATTCATCAATGGTATAGGCGAAGTGCCGATTAAAATCGAGGGGAAATATATAAAGGGGGAAATGTCTAATCGAAATAATCTCATCAAAAAACGTTTAACGTCTGCCATCAAACTGTATCTCTTAAAAGCCGATGGAAAAAAATCCAGCTGGGTTATTTGCCTGGCGGACTGAAACACATACCGCCAGATCAGAGAGCATCATTTGGTTATACTTTTGATGTGACGGGAGAAGAGCTTTTTTATTATGGTTATTCTACTCACGATCATAATGATTTGTTTTCTAGATTAAGTAAAACAGACAGTTCGGGGATCACTACCAGTAGTTTTATATACCATATCATGGCCACGAAGTTTCTGGATCAGGCCGCAAAAGTCTGTGCAATCATGAAGAAAGAAAATGGTGGTGTCATCGATACCTGTGAAGGTGCAGACAAGTCTTCGGCTGATATTTATATTAGATCTCCGGTCATTTATAAGCCATCAGATTTTGTAACCAGAGCCCATGTTCTGTCCTATTATGCCTGGATGGCAGGTTCAAATTGGACGTATGTAATTAACGCCTATCGACTAACAGATACCCTGAAAAACAAAGGGTATAAGATCATTTCATTAGAAGATTTTACCGGCAAAACCGCTGAGTCATGGCCGGGCGATGGATATAATTACAACCTTATCTCTGGGTTCGGGGGCTGCAATGACGGAAAGACCCAAAGCTATAATTATTCTGAGGGTACCATCTCCAGAAACGCTAAAGACCATAATTATTCGCGTGCTAGATTTAATGACTCCAGTATCTGGACGCAGCTATACAATGCAAAAATATATGATTACAGCCGCCCGGTCATTCAGGATACCTGTCAAGCAACTGCTCGATTTTACGCCCAAGGTAAACCTGATACTTACTATGTCGGCACATGGCACAGCCCGGGCTCAAGTGGTAATTGGGGTGCAGTGGCTCAACATGAGTTTATTGGCAAGGATAATTACGGCAACAAAATCGATGTATTCCTACCCGTTTGTGCTGGGTCTTATGCCTACGATGGTAAATGTAACACTAACTAACAGTTAAACACCCAAATCCATTGCCTCGCGTAGCGTTGCATCGATGCGTAACGGCCGACCGCTTTGTGCATGTACCAACACCATCTGCAAAGACGCACGACCCATGGCATTGTCACGCGTCAGATTACGCACCTGATAATCGAAATAAAACCGCAGTTTGTCAGCTTTGATGGTCAATTCAAACTGCAGTTCATCATACAAATACGCCGGATTGAGATAAGTCACGTCCATATGGCGCATCACTACTCCATGGCCCAACATATCGACTTCACTCAAGCCTTTATGTTGCAAATAACAGACGCGCACCTCATGTAACAGATGTACAAATTCGACATGGCCGAGATGTGCACCAAGGTTCAAATCATTGATGCGCACCGACAAGGTTTTAGTGAACATTAGGCACCTCCAACTGGCTTAATAATTGCGTTAACTGGGCACGTTGTTCGGCGCTGAGGTTGGCCAAATGCATGGTGGATGATGCCAACGCGCGGTACGGTTCGGCATAATCACTCTCCTGAATTGCCTGCACATGTTTTGCCACAGTACCAAAATCGCCTCGGCTGATCGGCCCAGTTAACACACCTTGCAAATCTGGACCGCGGAAATTTTGCAGCACCGTGTGCATCAACGAATGCGTCACGGCATAACCGTCTGCTGCTGTCATGCCTGAATCCTGGAACATACGCATCGCGATGTCGGCCAAACTCAAAATAAAGTTGCCGGCAAAACTTGATGCGGCATGATAAGCTGCCTTGTCTGCAGAGTTAATCGTTAAACACCGCCCACCAATCTGTTCAAATAAAGGTTGTAAAATAGCTAAGGCCTCTGCATCACCTTCCAAAGTACAAAAGGTTCCCGCAAAATTTTGCACACTCAGTTCCGGATCGGCAAAACCGCGTAAAGGATGCACACTGGCAATCAAACAACCTTTGGCTCGCAAGGGCGCCAAAATGGTTGCAGGTAACGAGCCGCTGAAATGCATGACAATGGTCCCAGGCGCAAAATCACATTGCGCCGTTAAATCCGACACAATTGTATCAATGGTGTCATCACCTGAGGCAATACAAATCAAATCACCCGATAAGTCTGCCAATGACGTATTGGCAGAACCTGCACCAATAAATTGCACTGCTTGCTGTGCCGTTTCCAACTGCCGAGTCACGATAGTAGACAACGTGACGCTGTTATGTTGCGCCCAAAGTTTGGCAATCGTACGACCCAAGCGACCACAACCGACAAAGTCACACATCCGTTTTGACATGACAAAATCCCCTCTACTGATCAACCCGGATCAAACCTACCACCAGAACTGCTAATAACAACACAATCACCAACGGCGACAGCGCAAATTGGTAATTGGTCACCGGTAGAATCGCACAGGCATGTACATTCTCTGACCCTAACATCCAGCCCATTAATGGCTGTAAGATCGGTGCGCCCAGTAAAATACACAGCATATTGGTAAACGCTAAGGCCACGCCATGCATATGCGGCTTGATGATGCGTTTAACAATAGAAAATGGCAATACATAAGCGCCCACGCTCACCCCCAATAAAAATAACACGACGAACATGCCATGCAATGGTATCCAACAACCGTACAACACAATGGCCATCAACGCTGCAGCCGCTGATGCGAACATCAGCATCAACAAACGATAGCAACCCAAACGATCCGCCAACCAACCTGCCAGTACCGCACCCACAGCAATGCCTAAGAAAATCAATGCACTGCCAAATGCTGCAACTGTCGCATCCACTGTGTATACATGCATTAACAAGGGTACTGACCATAAGGCGGCAAACGCCGTTACCACCGAAAACATTAACCCGGCATACACACAATTCCACCAGATTTGTGGCACACACATCACCTGACGCAATGCCTGCAAAAGACCGACTTGAGGCAGCGCTAAGCAGTTTGGCGAACCCTCTTGTTTTGGCGCTGGTCGCACCAGAATAATGACAGCCAGTAGCAGTAACAGTGCCACCATAGCGCTAATCCCCATCGCCCAACGCCAAGAAAACCAGACCACCAAATGTGCCAAAGCATATTGACCTAATGCGCCACCCAACATACCAACTGACTCCACCACACCTGCCAACATGCCAAATCGTTGCGATGGGAATGAACGTGCAGCCAAACACATGGCACAGACCACCGCAGGCGCGCTGGCAATCCCCATGAGAATCCGACTCAGTAATGCAGCAGCATGGCTATTGCAACAGCTAAACCAAGTGGCTGCAACCAAACAAATAACCAAAGATATGATCAGTGTTTTCCGTGGACCCAACCGATCGACTAACCAGCCAGACGGAATCTGCAAAATGACATAGGGATAGAAAAACGCTGCGGATAGAATGCCAACTTGCTCCAACGAGAGACGCAAATCACACATCAATTGCGGCACCATCACACTGGTCGAGGTTTGCAGTAAGAATTGATACAAAACAAATAGGACAGCTGGCATCCAAGCCAACCATTTCCATACTGAAGCATTATTCACAGAACATTAATCCTTACTCATTACATAGCATCAGGGCCTTTATCGGATGGCTAAGGCACTCAACGCCATACGAACAGCTTGCACCGTTTCCAATACATCATGCGCGCGAATAATATTCACCCCACGCAATGCAGCTAACACATGTAAACCTAAACTTCCCGACAAACGCTCAGCTGCAGGCACCTGCAACACATCGCCAATCGTCGTCTTACGCGACACACCTAACATAACTGAAAAGCCTAGCTCAACGAACTGATCAATATGATTGATTAGATACAAATTTTCTTCCGTACTTTTACCATAATTGCCATGACCAAAGCCGGGATCAATGATAATCGAATCAGGCGCGATACCCATTGCTACACAGGCTTCTGCCCGTGTTTGTAAGAAGATTTTGACCTCATCTAACGTATTTTGATATGGCTGCGAGTTCGGCTCACGCAAATGCAAACCATACATATGCATTAAACACACGGGAACAGCTAATTGGGCAGCTGCTTCCAAAGCACCCGGCCGTAACAAAGCACGTTGATCATTAATCATCGTGGCACCGGCAGCAACAGCTGCTTTCATGACTTCTGGCTTACTGGTATCCACTGAAATATCAACGTCTACATGTGCCCGCAGCTTTTCAACAACCGGAATCACCCGATTACATTCTTCATCCACTGACACTTGTGAAACAGTCACATCCAGTTGTGGATTGGTCGCCTCACCACCAATGTCTAAAATAGTCGCACCGGCTGCCACCATTGCTTCGGCAGAACGCACAGCGGCATCCACCGACTGCACCCGACTGCCGGCATGAAAAGAATCTGGCGTGACATTAAGCACGCCCATAATTTTTGGCATTTTGACAATAGTGTCGAGATCACTCAGTTGAATCATCTGCTTTGGATTTACGCTTAGTCGTTGCAGATTTTGCCGTTTCTTTTGGCGCATCTGCATCGGCTTTCTTCGCAGTTTTACGCTTAGGCGCGGCTTTTTTAGCGGTTTTCTTTTTATTATCAGACCAATCTTCTGGCGCACGCACTGGTTCACGCGCCATTAAATCATCAACTTGTTCTTTATCAATGGTTTCGTATTTGATCAATGCATCAGCCATCGCATGCAGGATGTCTTCATTGGTCTTTAATAGTTTTTCCGCACGGACGTAGTTCTGGTCAATAATACGCCGAATTTCAGCATCAATCACCGTCGCCGTTTTGTCGGAAAAGTCTTTATTCTGCGCAGTACCCATGGAATGACCAAGAAAGGGTTGATCATTGTCTTCGCCATACATGAGTGGTCCCATTTTGTCAGACAAACCCCATTTGGTGACCATATTACGCGCCAGCTCGGTTGCCCGTTGAATGTCATTAGACGCACCAGTTGTAACCTTTTCATCACCAAAAATTAAGGCTTCAGCAATCCGGCCGCCATATAAACTGGACAATTGGCTCTCGAGCTTTTGTTTACTGTAGCTCACGCGATCTTGCTCAGGTAAATACATGGTCACACCCAGCGCACGGCCACGCGGAATAATACTGACTTTATAGACTGGATCATGTTCGGGCACTAAGCGACCAACAATCGCATGGCCGGCTTCGTGATAAGCCGTCAAACTTTTTTCTTCATCGCTCATCGCCATGGAACGTCTTTCCGCACCCATCAGGATTTTATCTTTAGCTTTTTCGAATTCATCCATGCCTACTTTCGGTTTATTCAACCGCGCGGCAAACAAAGCCGCTTCATTCACCAAATTCGCTAACTCGGCACCGGAAAATCCTGGGGTACCACGCGCTAAGAATTCTGGTTGCACATTGTCACGCAAAGGCAATTTCTTCATATGAACTTTCAAAATTTGCTCACGACCACGCACGTCTGGCAATGGCACTACCACCTGACGATCAAAACGACCAGGACGTAATAAGGCAGGATCTAATACGTCCGGACGGTTAGTCGCCGCAATGACGATCACACCTTCGTTATCGGCAAAGCCATCCATTTCCACCAGCATTTGGTTCAAAGTTTGCTCACGCTCATCATGACCACCACCCAGCCCGGCACCACGATGACGTCCCACCGCGTCAATTTCATCAATAAAAATAATGCATGGCGCTCGTTTCTTCGCTTGTTCGAACATGTCACGCACCCTCGATGCACCGACACCGACGAACATTTCGACAAAGTCTGAACCAGAAATGGAGAAAAATGGCACACCCGCTTCACCCGCAATCGCCCGGGCCAATAAAGTCTTACCGGTACCTGGAGATCCCACCATTAAAATACCATGTGGAATCTTACCGCCGAGATCATGGTACTTTTGCGGATCCTTTAAAAAGTCGACAATTTCGGCAACTTCTTCTTTAGCCTCCTCAATACCCGCCACATCGGACAACCGCGTTTTTATCTGATCTTCACCCAGTAAGCGTGCTTTGCTTTTACCAAAAGAAAAGGCACCACCGCCCTTGCCGCCACTCATTTGGCGCATTAAAAAAATCCAAATTGCAATCAACAAAATAAACGGAAACCAGCTAATGAAAATACTCATCAACAAGCTGCGTTTCGGCGGTGGCTTGGCAACCACTGTGGTGTTGGCTTTCAACAGTTCTTCCAACAAGAAAGGATCACGCCACGGCATATACGTCGAAAAATCTGTACCCGATGAGGTTTGACCGCTAATGTTTTGGTTGCTGATCACCACATTTTTGATACTGCCCGATTTCACGTCTTTAACAAATGCGGAGTAACTCATTTCCTGGACATTACTGCCGCTGCGCGGGCCAAAATTACTGAATACAACCACCAAAACCACGGCAATTACGACCCACAGTAAAATGTTTTTCATCATGTCGCTCATCCAAGGCGCCTTAATTGATGCAATTTAAGATGGCAGCGAGTATACAGTAGCTGACTGACAACGCCAATCGCATAGGGCACGGTAGATTCACTCGGGAAAAGAATTTATGATGCGCCATCAAAAACTATCCATGCGACACAGAATAAAAATGACACAGCCCATACTCTGTCCATTGTGCCAAAGCGAACAAACGAAACTGTTAGACACAATTGATCTGCCAACCCTACTCAAACGCTACCGAAAACTGACCCAACAGGATTTTTCTTATCTGTTTGCTGGTCCGTTAACTTTCCATGAATGCCAAGATTGTGCGTTGAAATTCTTTGACCCGATGGTGAGGGCGATCAAAAATTTTACAGCCAATTACAAAACATTGATTGGTATTACCTACCGGAAAAATCTGAATTTACCCAGGCTGCAGATTATATTGAGCCTAATGACGAAGTACTGGAAGTCGGCATTGGTGCAGGACATTTTGCCAAATATCTCGCACCCAGCAACACATATGTCGGTTTAGATTTCAGCGAAACGGCCAAGCAAATCGCAGCGGAACATGGTCGAGAAATACACAACACACCGATTGCGGAGTATGCGCAACAACACCCTGAAACGTATGACGTTGTGGCCAGTTTTCAAGTACTGGAACATGTATCAGCACCCGCTGAATTTTTGCGTGACCAACTCAAAGCCTTGAAATCTGGTGGGAAATTAATCATTGCAGTCCCTAGTGCCGATACTTTTCTACAACATGCAGTGAATAACGTTTTCAACATGCCGCCACACCATTTAACACATTGGCCAGATGAAACTTTGCATTACATCGCCAAACAATACGACCTCACACTACATGATGTATACCATGAGCCGGTACAACCGATTCATTTCAACTGGTGTCTCGAAACTCGCCTACTCGCTCGGGTATTCAAACCCAATTTACTGGACACCAATATGCTGCGAACCGCGCTACGCAAAATCTTGCGCGGGTTATTTAAAATCATGTTCGCCTGTACGCCTTTTAAATGCCATGGACGTGGCCACACGGTACTCGCGGTTTATACCAAACGCTGAGCATCAGCAACGTGTTGCGACAACATACACTTCAGCAGAGCGATCTCGTGATGCCTGCGGCTTGCGAATCTTCACCTGATTGAAATGTTGGCGGAGCTGTTTGAGCCAAGCTTCATAGCCTTGACCCTGAAAAACCTTGGTTACCAACTGCCCACCAACAGGCAAGACCGCCTGAGCAAATTCAGTTGCCAGTTCGACCAAATACATCGACTGCGCAGCATCCGTGGTTTTGTTACCCGTCAAATTCGGCGCCATATCTGAAACCACCAAATCAACCTGACGTTCACCCACTACGTTCATCAGCTCGTCATATACCGCCTGTTCAGTAAAATCACCTTGAATAAAATGCACATCCGCAAAGTGATCCATCGGCAAAATATCCAAGGCAACAACCTGACCACGGTCCCCTAAAATGTGCGACAACACCTGTGACCAACCACCCGGCGCTGCACCCAGATCCACAACGGTCATGCCAGGTTTAATCAGCTGATCTTTCTGCTGCAATTCCAACAATTTATAAGCCGCCCGCGAACGATAACCATCACGTTGCGATTGCTTGACGAACTGATCAGAAAAATGTTCTTCCAACCACCGATTACTACTTTTGGAACGTGGCATGACTGATGCTCCTGATTAGAACCTGCCACCAAATAGCGCTGCTGCAAATGAATAAGGCTCGACGACACTGGCTGGAGATAATAGCGTTGATCACCTCTGTGATTCAAACCAAACCTTGGTGGGAAATCCCGCTGAAGATTCGATAGAGAAATGAGTCAAATCCAGAAAATTGAGTGTGAATACTCAGATTTCTGCTATAATTTCACAAAATTTCTTACTCTACCTGTCCCCAAATGCTAGATAGAACCCTACAATCATTACCCACCACAACCCTTTTATCTGGTAAAAGCATCTTGCTGTTAGGCGCAAGACAAACTGGCAAAACAACCCTATTGCAACAGCTCTATCACACCCTGATGGTTTCCCTGATTCAACCGAGAATACGACAACAGTAAGAACAAAACCCGAGTCTACTGTGTGATGAAATTGAGGCATTGGCCGAAGATCACCCTAATCCATTAGTGATCATTGATGAAATTCAGAAAGTACCGTTACTGATGGACGTTATCCAGGATCTGATCGACCGGAAGGTTGCGCAATTTATTCTCACTGGCTCTTCAGCACGCAAACTGAAGCGTGGCCCACAGATCAATTTAATGCCAGGTCGCGTGATTCCGATGTACATGGACCCGCTCAATCTCATAGAAATTCTGTCAAATGCCCTAAATCTCGAGAATATTCTGAGCTTTGGCAGCTTACCTGAAATCATCAGCACACCGAATAAGCGGGACAAAACTGAATTACTGAATGCCTACGTTTCACTCTATCTAGAAGAAGAAATCCGTGCAGAGGCCTTGGTCAGAAACTTAGCAGCTTTTAGTCAATTCTTAACACTTGCAGCCAATGAGTCTGGTTACGCCATCAATTACTCAAAATTGTCGCAAAAAATTGGCGTTGCACACACCACGATTGCTGAGTACTACCAAATCTTGGTCGACTGTTTAGTCGCCCATAAAATCCCAGCTTACACAGAAAGCAAATCACGCCACAAACTCAGTCAAGCCAATAAATACCTATTCTTTGACCTCGGCATCCGGCGCATTGCTGCCCATGAAGGTGAACAACCTGATCTAAAACAACAAGGGCATTTATTTGAACAATGGGTTGGTTTATCACTGATTCAACTGTCACGCACATCACTCAACCGCATCGAATTAATGTATTGGAAAGACCATAACGGCCCAGAAGTCGACTGGTTATTAAAATGCCAGCAGAAATTGATCCCGATCGAAGTGAAATTAACGAACCAGCCCAGTCAACACGATGCCCGCCATCTCAAACTATTCCTACAAGAGTACGCTGAAAGTGACATTGCTTATGTGGTCTGCCAAGTCACGCGCAAGCTAAAGCTCAGCGATGGTATTTACGCGATTCCTTGGCAGGATTTAGCCGACATAATCACCGTCATATCATGAACCTCACCAGGCGCTAACACGGGCAAACGTTCCGGGTGATTTAAACTATTGGGTGGCGCCATCCACGGTTCAATACAGAAAAACGGCTGCTCGGGCACATGATACAGCTGCACATAGCGCAATAATCGTTGTGCAGGCCCAGAAATCATCATTTCCAAGCAAAAATCAGCCGGAAATAATAATCGAATTGGCTGTTCAACGTCGATCTCGTGTAAAGATTCGTTCACATCCGGCGCACTCAAAGGCAAGGGAAACTCAGGCGCGGCGGCTTCGCCAACAACATCAGTCAAATCATCGTTATACACAATACGCCGCAGACCGG
The DNA here is from genome assembly GCA_964539235.1 of uncultured Gammaproteobacteria bacterium. Taxonomy (GTDB): domain Bacteria; phylum Pseudomonadota; class Gammaproteobacteria; order Francisellales; family CACEW01; genus CAZIIK01. The sequence goes on from CAZIIK010000059.1 coordinate 10,113, forward strand.
GCACATCAATCTGTACCGCTGATTTTTGATACGTTGGATCAATGTAGAAATACGGATGAAGCCCAGCATAATAATGCAGTGGTCCTTGCCCACGATTTTCACACCGCTGCCGACAAGACAACACACCGGCTGCAATTTCATAAGTCAGTGTCAAACAAAATTCAAATGGGTAACACGCACGTGTTTCGGGCGTGTCTTGCAACTGAATGGTCAAGCGTTGCGCTGTTTGTTCAACCACCTGCCACGGTTGCGCATGGGCGAACCCATGGATATCTAAGCGATACAACCGGCCATTATGGCGATATTGTGAAGCACCATCACAAGACAAACGCCCACAAATCGGAAAACACAGTGGCCAACCGCCACAAATCTTGCCTTGTGCTTGCCAGTCACCCGGTAAATACAAGATCTCTCTCGATTGGCCGCTGGCATCTGGCATCTGTAATTGGGTTAACAAACCACCTTGTTCAGGCAGACAGGTCAAGCGTGTTAGGCCGTCACTGGCCAGCAATTCAATTGACACAAAATTTTCTCGGGACAAAAGCGATCTAACATTGTAAGGGGTTTTTTGATACATTGCAGCCACTTAAAAACCCGCCTGAGACCTTTGCACAATGCAGCAGAATACTCAGAAAAATCTTTGGCTAGATATCCTTTTTATCACCGTGCTCACCGGACTGTTCTACGCTGTATTCCTCGGTGTACGCCCGTTGACCAATCCCGATGAAAGTCGCTATGCCAATGCTGCATTACTCATGCTAATGCATCACAACTATGTCACACCGACAATTAACGGCATGCCATTCTTAGATAAACCGATTTTGTACTATTGGATTGAAGCCTTAGCCCTCAAATGCTTTGGCGTACACAACTGGGTCATTCGACTACCGCAATTGCTGTTTGGCGTCATCGGTGTATTGGCGGTATACCTCACTGGGCGCAAGTTGTTTGATCGCACGACTGGCCTGTGGTCAGCGGCTATTTTGGCAACATCTTTGCTGTATTTCGTATTCAGCCATTACAACAACATGAGCCTAGAAGTGGCGGTTTGGATCAGCCTCAGTCTGTTTGGTTTTATGCTGGCACAACGTGATCATTTGAGTACAGCGTCACGACGTTATTGGATGTGGGGCGCGTATTTCTGCGCCAGCTGCGCTTTCTTGACCAAAGGCATGATGGGCTTGGTATTCCCGATTCTCATCATTGGCGCCTGGACCATCGTCCGCAACCAATGGTCGATTTTAAAACGCATGCACTTAGTCAGTGGTTTGGTGATTTTCTTAGCTGTGGTCACGCCCTGGTTTGTCGCGGTGCAACTGCAAAATTCTTGGTTCTTGAAATATTTTTTCTATGACCAACAAATCCATCGCTTTCTCGGGAGTGGTTTTAATAACGCCATGCCAATATGGTTTTACCTGCCCATCATTATTTTCGGTTTTTATCCCTGGAGCTTATTCGCGTTGCCAAGCATGCGCCGCTGGCATCATCTGTGGCGCCAACGTCAGCAACAACCTGATATATTACTGTTAACATTATGGGTTGTGCTGTTAACGATTTTCTTCTCCATCCCGCAATCTAAAATCATCGACTACATTCTGCCGATTTTTCCAGCGTTTGCCCTCCTGTTAGGTCGTTACATCGCACAACAATGGCATGTGCCTAGCAAAGGTCTCAGAGTGATGTTGGTGCTCAACAGCCTATGCACACTCATCCTCGCCTTGACACTGATTGCGCTGCCGATCATCAACACACACATCCCACACAGTATTACGCCTCAACTGAAAGTCCTGGCAGCAATTTTACTCATTACGGGCGGACTGACTGTACTCTGCACAGCACGTCGCAAACAACGACCTGCTTTAATCCTCTGGGTCATTGCCATGGTGTTATTCGAATGGCTAGCATTGACTATCGTCCCGCATGTCGACCAAAACAACAGCGTGAAACTCACCAATGTGATCAAACCTTACGTCAAACCTAACGACGTCATTGCCACCTACTCGATTTATTATCAAGACGTGCCGTTACTGCTGAAAAGCCATGTAATTGTCGTCTACTTCTGGCGCAATCAAGCGGTACTCAACACAGACAATTGGGCACGAAAAATGATGATCGCACTCCAGCATGACCCAAAATTTAAAGACACCCTGTGGCTGCAAAAACATTTCCAACAGTTTTTGCGCCACACGAATAAAACCATTTTTGCCTTTACCAATCCCATTTACTGGCCGCAGATCCAATCTTGGCGGCCTAAAGTGCAATGCTTGGCTTATGCACACGGCAGGATTGTCTTCACCAATAATGCCCAAATCGCACAACGCATACGCCAGAGCGGCCCACATGGCTGCCAACACCTGACGACGCATTGACAGTGGGTTTTCTATAACTGCCGATTTTATTCATGACCTTCCGTTGTGTCATTGCAGTCCATCCGTTTGTTACTCGTGACCATTCATCTTGCCATACCAGACCATCACTTTGTCATTCTGGACTTTTTGTTTTGTCACCCACAAACCTCTCTTGTCATCCCGGACCCTCCACTGTCATCCCGGACTTGATCCGGGATCTACTGTCTTAAAAGTCAAGCATATTTAAGGTATAGTGCCCCTAAATAATCGGACAGTATTTGCGAGTAGTGCTCCTTAAAGTGATATTATTTTTTAATTATTTAGGGAGATCGACATCATGAGTCAAAAGCGTCAAAAGTATCCGGCGGAGTTAAAAGCC
>CAZIIK010000060.1:0-2478 GCA_964539235.1 uncultured Gammaproteobacteria bacterium
CATGAAAATTAGTCTTTTTGGCTTGTGATGATCAAATTTGCATCAAAAATCCAAATGTAGAGTGCATTACGGTAGCATGCTGAAAAATGCCTTTAACAAAGGCTTGGCCGAAGGCAGAAGCTTCTCGGGTACCCTCTCATAGCCAGATTCCATTTGCAACGCTCCCTGGTATATGTCGAATACTCGGCGTGCCTTTGGGTATTGCAACTATGGCATTCTTAGGGGCTTCAGTAGGTGCTGGTAATGATGAGATTTTTAGTCCTAAGCATCCAGCATTACTCCTGGCTGCGCTTTACAAAAAGTACTTTCCAGGAGTAGTGGCAGCCCTGAGTCAGACACTTTGGGAAAATGTGCCTTTTATCGGCAAGGTGACAACAAATGTGGCGCTAAGTATGGCTTGTTTTGCGGGTGCCTATTCACCTATTGCGGTGATTGGTGTTGAGCAGTGGCCGCGCTTTCTGTCTACCATGTTTTACACCTACGGTATGTCGGCTCGCAATCTTTTGTATCAAGGTCCAACATTTCTTGCCAGTGTTGTTGCACTGGCCGGTGTGGCTTCTTCAACCATTGTTGGTCTGGGCGAAAGTATTTTAGCGGGTCTCGCTTCATCTCAATTAGCACTGGTCGCTGCATGTATCATGGTGGTGAACTTACCTGCGATTTTAAATCAGGTATTGCCACCGTTACGGCAGTATTTTCTCGAGACGTTTAGCTCGCCCTCTAAGGCTTGGAGATTTGTGTTGCAAAATGCAGGCTTTAGTCAAGGTTACTCAATGGGTTACGAAACGCATGGTCCATTGGGTGGTCTGGTTGGTGGTCTGGCTGGATTGGCTTCTGGTGAGATTCTGAGCCGATTCACTCAAGTGATTTTTAATTTGATTTTCTGTCCTGCAAGGTATTGTGGTCCAAAAATACCATCTGTTAGCTCTCATGCCGACTATAGTTCACTGCCTGGTGAGCCTACTGCAGCTGTATCGGCTGCGGGTCTTGGTCATAAGAAAAATGTCGGTGAGTCATCTGTTAATCCAGTGAAAGCAGAAGGTAAAGAGGTTGTACTGTCTCGTTCAGAGCAGGTCAAAGCCGTGAAAGCACTGTACCGGCTTGTGCAGGAAATGTCAGAGTGTGCAGCAAGTCCAGATGCCAGTACAGCGCAAACGTTGAACTGTTTGCAACTTTTCCTCGGTGGGCTGTGTGATCGTTTTGGCTGTGCGCCACGCGGGTACGTTAAGCAGTTAGAACGTGATAAGAATCATGATGAGAAGATGACATTAGATGGTGAAGAAGATACGCCAAACGCTTCTGGTGTTACCGATAGCTACACCGGTGTCGGTGGTTGGGTTCAGTATTTGGCTGAAGGTACGGCAACCATGTTGGGTCGAGTGGTTAATGCCGGCGATACACGTGGTGTAGAGCGCCACAAAGCAGCGCTGCGGGTTAAAGTGAAATCCAATATTGAGAAGCAAGAAGCTGGTGATGGATTTTCAACCGCTGAAGCGGCGAGACTAGGCCTTGCAAAAACGCTCATTGGCAATAACAGTGGTGTTGTGGCAGTAGGCTATTACGCCGCTGCACTGGTTGAAGGCTTAGGCTTCCCAACTACACGTGTTGCGAAATATGAAGCAGCTGCCGCGTATTGTACGAAACATGCTCCAGTATCCTAAACCGTTTATGCGGGTGTTTATCAGCGCTGATAAATATCCGCATAACGTGTGATGTCATCTTCACCGAGGTGGTCGCCAATTTGCACTTCGATGAGGGTGATAGGCGTTTCAGTGCGATTTTCTAGGCGATGTTTATCGCCGATTGCAATGTAAATGGCTTGGTTGACGCCGTAGTCACGTGCGTCTTCATTGAGCGTAACTGTCGCAATCCCCTGTACAATCACCCAATGCTCAGCGCGATGTTGGTGGCTTTGTAAAGATAGCTTGCCGCCCGGCATTACGGTGATGCTTTTGACTTGGTGGTTGTCGGCCATTTTGAGCGTGGTGTATGTGCCCCAGGGTCGTTGGTAGGTGGTTCCGGTTGTGTTGAGCGTCATGTTTTGTATTGGGTTGGTAAGCGCATTTGGCTGAGTATACAGGGTATGTCGATTTGGCCCAAACCCAATAATTGAATTGTGCTGATGGTCCTAAAAGGGTATCCGAGAAGTTTCTGCCTTCGGCCAAGCCTTTGTTAAAGGCATTTTTCATCACGCTACCGTAATGTACACTGCATTTGGACTTATGATGCAAATTTGATCATCACCAGCCAAAAAGACTAATTTTCATGGAGCACCGCTACCCATCAAGTTACTGGTGGTCAATTGGCCATTTAGTTGTGCTAAGAGCCTGTCCGAAAAGGGTATTTTTCTTGTTATGCATTCAAACAGATGCGGATTTTTGGGATGTGCAGTGTCATAATACCGATTTGTCACGTGATATGCAGCACACAAGCCATGGAAAAGGTATACCCGAGTGATTTGACGGATCAGCAATGGAA
>CAZIIK010000061.1:0-6630 GCA_964539235.1 uncultured Gammaproteobacteria bacterium
GCATGAAAATTAGTCTTTTTGGCTTGTGATGATCAAATTTGCATCAAAAATCCAAATGTAGAGTGCATTACGGTAGCATGCTGAAAAATGCCTTTAACAAAGGCTTGGCCGAAGGCAGAAGCTTCTCGGGTACCCTCTAAAGCCGCATTAGTCGCCGTCATGAGAAAAATGATCATTATGCTTAACACCATGATTAAGCATATGACTCCATGGCGGCCTATCCAAATTTAACCTTAAATATGCTTGACTTTTAAGACAGTAGATCCCGGATCAAGTCCGGGATGACAAAGAGAGGGTCCGGGATGACAAGGGGATTGCCTGGGATGACAAAGTGGAGGTCCGGGGTGAAAAAGGGAGGGTCCAGGGTGACACATCACTCCGTCATTCCCGAGCAGGCGGGAATCCAGTCTAGGGCCATTTATTTCCCTAAGGTCGTACCCAGCCAAATACATCGCAATCCGCCATTCCCAGCTTGAACAAGAACCCAAACCCTTCAATAGGTTCGACTTCAGCAACAGGCCCCATATTGTTTTCCCAGACACCATCACTATAATACCCGCTGTTTCACTGCAGATGGCGCCAGAGTATGCGATTTAAATCAATCTACGCGCTCCCCAGCAATGAACTGATCCCCAACGCCTGGGACGCACTAGCTTTTCTACTGGTTCTATTGATTGTCCTCGCTTTTGGCTGGGCAGGTTCCAAAATGATGCTGCCGTTCCAACTAGGTCATATTATTCCGATTTCACTTTCGCCCACACAATTACCCGGTTATGCCTTACAAACGGTATTGCGCATGTTCATCGCACTGGCATGCTCATTTCTCTTTACCATTGTGGTTGCCACCATGGCGGCCAAAAGCAAACGTGCAGAAAAGCTGATTATTCCGCTGATCGATATTTTGCAGTCTGTGCCGATTTTGGGGTATCTGTCCATTACCATCACAGGGTTCATCGCCCTCTTTCCCAATTCCATGCTGGGGCCAGAATGCGCTGCGATTTTTGCCGTTTTCGTCTCGCAAGTGTGGAACATGACTCTGAGTTTTTATCAGTCTTTAATTACAATTCCCAGCGAACTGCGTGAAGCGACCGAAGTTTACCAGCTCTCTGGCTGGCAACGCTTTTGGCGTTTAGAGCTGCCTTTTGCCATGCCGAGTTTATTGTGGAATGCCATGATGTCGATGTCTGGCGGTTGGTTCTTTATTGTGGCCGCCGAGGCAATCTCAGTGGCTAATCAAAACATCACATTGCCCGGCATTGGTTCCTATATTGCCTTGGCGATTGAACATAAAAGCCTACACGCCATCGCCTATGCCATCATTGCCATGCTGGTGGTGATCTTGGTCTATGATCAATTGTTTTTTCGTCCACTCATTGCCTGGTCACAAAAATTCAAATTAACCGACATCCCAGACGACACCGCGAGCTCTTGGGTCTTAACTCTACTACAACGCACACGCCTGGTGAATCGCCTGTTAATTCCACTGCATATCGTATCAGATGCCTGCCTCAACAACCGCTTATTCAACCGCCCTTCACGCATTCGCGATAGAATTGAACGGACACGCAAAACTTCATGGCTGAGTAATGCCGTGTGGTATCTGATTGTGATCACGATTTGCGTGACGTGTTTGGTCCTAGTTTATCGCTTTATTTACACGCGCCTACCCCTGAGTGACACCTGGCATGTGTTGGTGCTGGGGGCTTATACCGCCTTGCGCGTGTCGGTTTTGATTATCATCTGCTCATGCATCTGGGTACCCATTGGTGTCTGGATGGGGTTAAGACCGAAAGTCGCACAGATCATTCAGCCAGTGGCGCAATTTGTGGCCGCCTTTCCAGCCAATTTATTCTTCCCGATTGCGGTGGTGTTAATCGTCAGCTTGCACCTGAACTTTGAGATTTGGTGCTCCCCCCTGATGGTACTGGGTACGCAATGGTACATTTTATTTAACGTCGTCGCCGGAGCGTCGAGCATTCCGAAAGAAATCAAATTGGTCGCCAAAAACATGCAATTGAAAGGCTGGTTAAAATGGAAACGCTTCTTATTACCAGCAATTTTCCCGTTTTACCTCACTGGCGCCATTACCGCAGCGGGTGGCGCGTGGAATGCCAGCATCGTCGCCGAAATCATTAATTGGGGTCACCACACATTGATTGCCCAAGGGCTTGGCAGCTACATCACGCTTAACACCACCGAAGGGCATTTCGCCAAAATAGCGTTGGGTATTGTGGTGATGTGTGCGTGGGTGATTTTATTTAATCTGTTGCTGTGGCGCCCACTGTACAAATATGCAGAAACCAGCTTTCGACTAGGATAATGTGATGAGCAAATCGAACGTGCTAATTGATGTCAACAACATTAATAAATCTTTTAAAAACCCAGACCAACAAGAACTGCAGGTGATCTCAAATGTGAATTTCACCATGCACGAAGGCGAAATCATCGCACTCCTGGGCAAATCCGGTTCGGGTAAATCGACCTTATTACGCATTATCGCTGGCTTAATGCCACCGACTTCAGGTGAAGTGCGCTACCGTAACCAACTGGTCAAACGCCCGGTGGCGGGTATTTCCATGGTATTTCAAAGCTTTGCCCTGATGCCTTGGCTCTCCGTATTGGAGAATGTCGAACTGGGTTTGGAAGCACAAGGTGTTTCACGTAAACAACGTCGACAGCGTGCCTTAGAAGCCATTGATATGATTGGCATGGATGGCTTTGAGAGCGCCTATCCCAAAGAACTGTCTGGCGGTATGCGCCAACGGGTTGGCTTTGCCCGTGCTTTAGTGGTGAATCCCGATTTATTGCTGATGGATGAGCCTTTTTCGGCATTGGATGTCCTCACCGCGGAAAACTTACGCAATGACTTGATGGAATTATGGCAAGAGTCGCAAAGCTCGATGAAAGGCGTCTTATTCGTTACGCATAATATTGAAGAAGCTGTACAAGTGGCGGATCGTATTTTTGTGTTTAGCAGTAACCCCGGCACGATCAGTGGCGAGCTAAAAATCGATTTACCTCAAGAACGCAATAGCCAAGACCCTCAATTCACCGCCTTGGTTGATGAAATTTATCGACTGATGACCACAGCCGCTCAGCAACCGAAAAAAACCAAACGCACACAAACGCATACTGCCCAAGCGGTACTCGATTATCGCCTACCCGATGTGCGCATTGCCGAATTGATTGGTCTATTAGAAGAAGTACAAGAATTACAAGAAAAGGGCCCCTTAGACCTACCCGAATTGGCCGATGCTGTGCGTCTAGATATCGATACCCTATTTCCTGTGCTAGAAGCACTGAATATCTTAGGCCTCGCCACAGTATCTGAAGGTGATATCAGCATGACGCGCAAAGCCAAAGAGCTCTTAGAAGCTGATATTACCGAGAAAAAAGAAATATTTGCCAGCCTACTGCTGATGCACATTCCACTCGCCCGCCACATTTGCGATGAATTGGCCGAGAAGCTCGGCAAGCGTGCTTCGCAAGAGCGTTTTCATCGTGCCTTGCAAGAGCATTTTTCAGAAGAAGAAGCGGAACGTGTACTAACCACGATGATTGATTGGGGTCGTTATGCTGAGTTATTTGCGTATGACTATGATACCGGTCTATTAAGCTTGGAAGATGTAGAGTAGACGCACCCTACTCATATCCCAAACTGCGCAGCCCGCGCTCATCATCTGCCCAGCCAGATTTGACCTTCACCCACAGCTGCAAAAATACTTTGGTACCGAATTGAGCTTCCATATCTAAACGGGCAAGTTGACCAATCTCTTTCAGCTTCTGCCCCTGTTTACCAATGATCATCGCTTTTTGCGTATTACGCTCGACTAAGATACTGGCTGAAATACGAAACAATCGCTCGGTCTCTTGAAATTGTTCAATCTCAACCGTCACCGCATACGGCAACTCCTGACCCAAAAAGCGCATCAGTTTTTCCCGAATAATCTCAGCTGCCAAGAAACGCATAGAACGATCGGTTACCTGGTCTTCATCAAATAGAAAAGGACGTTCAGGCAAATACTGAGCAATAAAGTTTTCCAATACGTCGACTTGATCGCCCTGCTTGGCTGAAATCGGTACGATATGCGCGAATGGATAACGCTGTTGGCAATCCGCCATAATCGGCAACAGATCAGACTTTTGCCCAATACGGTCGACTTTGTTTAACACCAACAATACAGGGCATTTCACTTTGTCTAATTGAGTTAAGACCCAGTCATCAGCTTCCGTCCAGCGACTGTCGATCAACATCACCACGACGTCGACATCCTGCACGACACTACTCGCGGCACGATTCATATAACGGTTAATCGCTTTGGGTTGCTGACGGTGTAAGCCAGGCGTATCAACATACAGATATTGCACACTGCTGGCGGTTTTAACACCTAAGATCTGATGCCGCGTCGTTTGCGGTTTACGGCAGGTAATACTGATTTTCTGCCCGAGAATTCGATTTAATAATGTCGACTTACCGACGTTAGGACGACCAATAATCGCCACGTAACCACAGTGTGGCATTTCCTGAGTCATTGCGTTAATTTAGTCCTAATTGTTGAATCAATTGCCCGGCAGCAGCTTGTTCTGCCATTTTGCGATTGGTGCCTTGCGCTTCTGCCGCCTGTGATAAAGCTTGAATTTCACAACGCACATGAAAAGTTTGGCAATGCTCAGCGCCTTCAATTTTTAATACTTCATAACACGGCATATCATGCCCTGCAGCCTGTGCCCATTCTTGCAAAAAACTCTTGGCATCTCGTACGTTGTCATTGAGTGAAAGATTCTGCAAACGCTCTGCATACCAGCGTTCAACGCAACCGCGACAGGTCGCTAAATCGCTGTCTAAATAAATAGCCCCAATCAAAGCTTCCAAAGCATTTTCTAAAATCGACTTGCGATCTGCACCACCGGATTTTAATTCGCCTTGGCCTAACAATAAGGCTTCACCCAATCCTAAAGCACGCGCCACTTCTGCCAAAGTCGTACCGCGCACCAAATAGGCCCGTAGACGGCTTAATTGACCTTCTTGTGCACGCGGAAAAAGCTTATAGAGCTCTTCACCAATAATACAACTCAATACAGCATCGCCGAGAAACTCCAAGCGCTCATTGTTCTCGTGCGCATAGCTACGATGCGTCAAGGCGGTACGTAATAACTTTGGATCATTAAAGTCATATCCAATGCGCTGTGCCATGGCAGCTTGTTGGTACTGCTGTTGGGTATTCAGATCCATTGCGTTACATACTCATCACGGTAAAAATTTGCCTAAACGGTCCCAACGAACCTTATGCAATTGTGCGTCCCAGCTGAATACCACCATGAAAGCCTTGCCAATCAGATTTTTCTCGGGCACAAAACCCCAATAGCGACTGTCTTCACTATTGCCACGGTTATCACCCATTACAAGGTATTCACCTTTGGGCACAACCAGATTTTTGAAATTGGTTGGCGGTACAATCGGACTGTCATAAATCAAATGCTCATGCCCACCGATATCTTGTCGGTAAGCTTTGACAATACCGGCCAAATTTTTGTGCTTGGGATACAGTAGCGCAAGATTACGGTTATCAGGCTCTATGGTTGTTTGCAGAAAATGCGTCGGCACTTTCTTACCGTTAATGTACAACTGCTTGTTGATATAAGAGATATGATCGCCTGGTACACCAATCACTGTTTTAATGTAATCAACCCCTGGATAAGGCGGATAGCGAAATACCACAACATCACCAGTTTTAGGCTCACCCACGTTGAAAATTTTGGTGTTAAAAACTGGAAAACGTACGCCATACGCAAATTTATTCACCAACAGAAAATCATTCAACTGAATGGTCGGAAGCATCGAACCTGTGGGCACACGAAAAGGCGCAACAATAAAACTGCGCACGACTAAAACGATCAGAAAAACCAAAAACAAAGAACGCGCATAATCGGCCAATAATGGCGGTTTCATAAAGGCTTTTTGTGCCTTTTTATCCATGCTGGCGTAGTCAGGCAAAGCCTCTAAAGCCGCACGGCGTTTTTTTTCAAAACAAAATTTATCAACCAACGCAATAATTGCACTCGCAATGGTTAATATGAGTAGAATCAGGGGAAAGTAAACGCTCATGGCATCTGTACGGCTTAAAAAACTCGCGATAGCATAGCAAAGAATGTTAGATGCTGCCACTCAGACTTAGGCTATTCCAAAGCCTGTATAGCTATTGACGACAGGCTCTAATCTACCGAAAGGTTTTTCCAAGGAGCTCCATTTAGCTTTGGTAGGAAATCACGAAATAACAACTCATAAGCCTCTTCCATCTGATACTTTCTTAACTGATCAGTGGTGAGCAATGGTCCAATATCAGAATTAAATACTGGACTTCTCCTTTTTAGGCATAAATTTTCTTCAAATTCAGCCCGTGACACTTGCACGCCTTCGGTTTTGCCACGAATCGAGGCATTTACGTATAACATCAATCATCTGGGAGTTATGATGATTTCTGGTGTATGACTTTAGTGCCTCTGTTGTCTAGACAGGTTATTGAGGAAGTGCTCCTATTTTTCTTTTCTAAGCTGCTTTCATATTCATTCCTTGTATGCTCTCCCAATACACCTGCATGGGTTTTTGATAATTAAGCGCTTGGTGAAAGC
>CAZIIK010000062.1:0-21345 GCA_964539235.1 uncultured Gammaproteobacteria bacterium
ATCACTCGGGTATACCTTTTCCATGGCTTGTGTGCTGCATATCACGTGACAAATCGGTATTATGACCCTGCACATCCCAAAAATCCGCATCTGTTTGAATGCATAACAAGAAAAATACCCATTTTCGGACAGACTCTTACATATACCCCTTCGTACGCAAAGTTTCCAAACCACCACCATCTTCTTGGTCTTGTGCCCGAACTGAACGTTAGGCGATGTTAGATAATTTCCCATCGCGTAATTCTTCGACAATATCCGCGACGGTGCGGGCATCCGACTCAATCGGAAACGTGCAAGGAAAGCATCCCAAGGAACGATAGCGTTTGCCATTGCCCTGGTTAAAATATAACGGAATAACTGGAATGTTCTCCCGCTCGATATACTCCCAAATATTTAATTCGGTCCAATCCAATAATGGGTGAATGCGTACATGTGTGCCCGGCGCAAATTCTGTTTTAAATTGATCCCAAAATTCTGGCGGCTGCTCGGTTAATTGCCAATCATGCTGTTGGTCTCGTGGTGAAAAATAACGCTCCTTGGAACGACTGCCTTCTTCATCTGCACGAATACCCAATAAAACACCTGTATACGGTTCCGTATTGTGATCAAGCTCTAATACGCCTGTTTGGTGATTCAGCCGGTAACGCACACCCGTACCCGACAAAGTGGCACTGAGCGCTTCTGACTTGAGCTTTTGGCAACAGTGAACGCGATCCAGATTGCCATCTGGATAGGTCTGCTTTTGGGCCAATGCAGTTTCATTTTGTCCCACAATGAGATTCAACTGCCAATCCAACGCCAACTGGTTACGATACGCGATCATCTCAGGGATTTTGTAATGCGTATCAATGTGCACCAACAGGAATGGCACATGACCAAAGAAAGCTTTACGCACCAACCACAGCAATACTGTACTGTCTTTGCCGATGGACCATAACATACTGGGTTGTTTAAAAGATCGATAGGCTTCACGAATGATGTAAATAGATTGGGCTTCTTTTTGATCTAACGCATCCACAATCATGACCCTCTGATAACTCACTCCCAAGGGTATAGCAGATATTTATCGGATGTCTTGCAGATGCGGTGCTCACACCATTTTCTAACTACTTTTTACGTCTCGCAGCAAAAATTGCCACCAGCCCCATTGTTTCAACTGACACTTCATGAAAGTAGTGTTTGAGTAGATTTTCCAAACCCACCACATCATCTTGCTGGTTACCAAAAATACCTTTTTGGTTATACACATTGAGTAATTTGCGCGCCATACAATTGGGCTGAGCACCGGTTTTTAAAATAGTGGTACCAAATAACACACCCTCAGCTTGCAATAACGGCAGTAACTGAGCAATCGCTTTCGATTTGGTTTCAAAATTACCCGGCAAGCAATGTAATACGTAATTTAAACCGATGGAGGCAAAACGCGCGTCTAATGTGGGAATATCATAAATATCCGCCTGAATAGTTGTTGGCTGATAACGTGCCAGTAACTTCTGGCAATACTGTAGGCAATTTTGATTGGCATCCATCAACGTTATATCTGGATTTTCGACCGGAAATTTACATCGGTATAAATAATAGCCACTGCCAACCCCTACATCTAAATGACATGCGCTTATGTGTTGATTGTAATGTGCCAATTGCCGTTTGGTGGGACATTTCCAGGCAAAACGATTGGACAATGCTAAGACAACAACATTATAGAGGCGCAACAGAAATGGCGTATACACGGCCTGACCCGCATGTGTATCTTGTGGAGATTCCATCTGTATTCAACATTTTTATATCAGGCTGGCAAGGTTACCTGATTTCAACACACAATGGAGTCCGTTATTTTACGATGTCCCGAGACGAATGGCGTTCCACAATCGTTCATGAAAGTAATACAAGAAAATTTTAATCACCACCTCAAAACCACCGATGGTGAGTGCCGTACTGATATGCCCGGTCACTAACAAGGAGATAATAACCGTCATGCAACTGGCCGTTACCAGCCAAGATAATGCTTTAGCAATACTTCTAGATTTCTTTTCTTTCATGAACGCTCTCAAACATGAAACACTGAAGGCCCGCGGAGTCTAGACAACATGATTATTTTTTCAAACCCTCAAACATTCAGGTTAGAATGAAACCTTATTCGCTCAGAAAATCAGGAATTTGACGACAGGCTAGCATTAGGCAGTTTTTTTGCGTAAATTCCGCCCAAGCTTTCAATCAGAAAATAACATGAATAAAACAAGGTACCTGCTCTTACTAATGACATCCGCGCTAATGGCTAGCTGTGCACAAATACAAATCACCACAATGCCTCAACAATCTGCTGCATGCAGCGCCAAACTGATTGACCAATTGCCAGACCAAGGATGTGTACAAACCAAAGGGCATATTGCCAAAGTATATGACGCCGACGAATTCGTCCTAGCTGAAGAAACCGGCAAAGTTGAAGTGTTTACCAACCATGCTGACTTACCGATTTATCGCGATGAAAGATTGACAGTGAAAGGCCATACAGATTATTCCAAGTGGAAGCGCATCATTGGTATTCGTAAGGAAATTTATGCCACGCAGGTCACTTTGCAAAATGGTACACGCGTCGATATTCAACAACCACACAAACCACCACAATAAAAAAGCCCGCAATTGCGGGCCTTAATAGCACCATACAACTTCAAGCAGGTGCTGGTTCGTCATAAAACTATTCATCCGGCATTGCCTGAATTTGACGCATTTTAGCCAAATAGGCCTGACGGTCTTTTGCCAAGAAAGTATAAACCGTCGGCACCACGAACAGGGTAAAGCAGGTACCAATGGCCATCCCCATGGCAATGACTAACCCCACATCAAACCGGCTAACCGCACCTGCACCCGTTGCGAGTACTAGTGGCAAAACACCAAACACCATCGCAAAAGTTGTCATTAAGATCGGACGCAGACGCACAGCTGCCGCTTCCTCGATCGCCTCACGAATCCCCATACCTTCATTTTCTTGCAATTTATTTGCAAATTCGACCATCAAAATACCGTGCTTGGAAATCAAACCAATCAAAGTAATCAGTCCAATTTCGGTATAAATATTAATCGTTGCTGCGCCCAGATACAGTGGAATTAAGGCACCACAAATCGACATCGGCACACTGACCAAAATAATAAATGGGTCACGAAAACTTTCTAACTGAGCCGCTAAGACCAGATAAATAATGATTAAGGCAAACAAGAATGTAAATAACATCGCATTACCTTCTTGTACGTACTGTCGAGCAGACCCTGAGAAATCAAAACTCATTTCACGCGGCAACATACGCTTTGCTAAATCTTCTAGGTAATGAATGGCTTGCCCTTGCGTGACAGTGGGTGGCATCGCAAACTCCAGCTCAGCTGAGTTAAGCTGATCGAATTGTGTCAGCGCAGATGGCTCACTCACAAGTTTCATGCTCACAACGCTAGACAGTGGAATTAAGTTTCCACTCGCCGTTGGCACATGAATTTGTTTTAAACGGCTCGGATCCCACCGCAATTTATGATCAACCTGTGGAATAACTTGGAAACTATAACCGTTCTTACTGAAGTAATTCACATAATTTTCACCGATCATCGTGCTCATTGCAGTGGCTAATGTTTGCATGTTAATGCCTAATTGGCGCGCTTTAGATCGGTCGATATGAATATCCAACAAAGGCTTATCGAAACGCAAAGCATTTTGGCCATATACAAAGTAGCCACTTTTCATAGCCGCACCTAAAAATGCCTGGGCATGTTCATATAAAGCTGGAAAGTCACCCGTAGAACGTAAAACCATTTGAACACCGGGACCAAAGGGAATACCTGGCAAAGAGGGAAATTGAATCGCGACAGCCTGCATGCCGGGAATACCACTAAGCAGTTTCGATAACTGCGGTGTCAACTGCATTTGAGTTTTATTGCGTTGATCCCACGGCTTCAGAATTAACCCGGCAAAAATGCTGTAACTATTGGGGAAAACACCATCTACAGCGAAAGAATCTAATTTGTAAGGCTTAAACTGGTCAAAAATCTTATCAAGCTGTTTATTGTACTGCTCCATGAAGGCTAAATTCGACCAACTCGGCCCATTGGCCACGACACCAATAAAACCTTGGTCCTCTGTTGGTGCCAATTCAGTTGGCGTACCAGCAAAGAGGAAGTAACAGCTCGCTAACACCAAAACTGCGACAGCCACAATGGCATAACGTACATTGAGCATCGCATGCAACGCACGGTGATATAATCCTTTTAAGCCATTGAAGAATCGGTCAATCACTTTAACAAGCGGCGCCTGTAGCATTTCGGGCTTAACTAACTTCGAACACAGCATAGGCGATAGCGTCAACGCAATAATACCAGAAACCACAACTGATCCGGCCAGCGTAAAGGCAAATTCTGTAAATAGCTTACCTGTCAACCCGCCCATAAACCCAATGGGTGCAAACACTGCAACCAAAGTAGTCGTCATCACAATGACGGGATTTGCAATCTCACGCGCCCCTTGGATAGAAGCTTGAAAAGGCGTCGCGCCTTCTTCGATATGTCGGTAAATATTTTCTAATACGACAATCGCATCATCAACTACCAGACCAATCGCCAATACCATGGCAAGTAATGTTAATAGATTTAACGAAAAGCCCAATGCCAACATAAAAAAGCACACACCCACCAACGACAATGGAATCGCCACAATTGGAATGAAAATTGAACGAAAGGCACCCAAAAACAAAAAGATCACAATAATAACAATCACCAAGGCTTCGATGATGGTGTGGATTACTTCTTCGATGGACACACGAATATATTCTGTACTGTCGTGTACAACTGACATCTTCAAGCCAGGGGGCAAGCGTTTCGCCATATCTGGCATAGCTTTCAAAATTCGACCCACAACGTTTAATGGGTTGGCTCCTGGGGCAACGCTAATTCCAGCGAAAATGGCTTTTTTACCGTTGTAATAAACCTGGTAATCGTAACTTTGCGCGCCTAACTCAGCTTTACCGATATCCTTTATTCGGATTAGATGACCATGGTCGTTTTTAACCACAATATCATTGAATTGTTTTGCAGAATGTAAGTCTGTCGAAATATTAATATCCGTAAATACATATTTAGATTTCATCTGTCCTGCTGAAGCCTGCACATTATTCTGTGCTAAAGCATCATTAACTTCGGTGGGTGTAATGCCTAATTTGGCCATACGCTGCGTATTCAACCAAATCCGCATGGCGTATTTTTTCTCACCCCATACTTGTATTTGCGACACACCACCCAAACTATTAATTTCGGGGCTGATCACATTATCCAGATACGCGCTGACCTGTTCAGGAGATAATTGACTGCTGGTAAAGCCCAAAATCAAATCGGGCATTGTTTGACCCGTTTCCTTCTGAATGGCGGGTGATTGCGATTCACGTGGTAACACCGACAACACGGCATTCACTTTACCGGTAATATCAGTCAGTGCAGCGTTGGGCGAATAGTTCAGTTTAACGTAAACCGTAATCGTACTGACACCCAATGTACTTTTTGCCGTCATGTAGTCAATGCCGTCCGCACTGCCAATTGACTTTTCCAGTGGCCGCGTAATAAATCCCTGAATAACCTGCGCACTCGCACCCGGATAAGCCGTCGTCACGGTGATCGTAGTATTTTCCATTTTTGGATATTGACGTAACGGCAGTTTAAAGATTGCACCTAACCCCATAACCAGAATTAATAGGCTGACAACTGAAGCCAAAACTGGCCGCTTAATAAAAATATCGGTAAATCGCTGCTTCACCGTGCACACTCCCTAGCAAATGGCTGTATTACATGTGTGTTGGACACGTTATGATTTTTTGGCTTGAGATGAGTCGTCCGCCGACTTGAATGTAATAGGTGCACCGTTTTGCAGTTTTACTTGCCCTTCACTGACAACCTGCTCACCTGCTTTCAAGCCTTTAGTAATAGCTACTTCATTACCACGTTGCTGGCCAACAGTGACATAAACCAACTTGGCATAGGCTTCTTTTTTGCCTTTTTTATTGGTTCGGTAAGCCACTACATAAACTGAATCACAGTACAACGTATATGCAATGGCTGTTTGTGGCACAACAACCAAACTATTCTCCTTCGGTAACAAGGTATGCACCATGGCAAACATACCGGGCAACAACAAAGCCTTGGCATTATGATTCGGCACAACTGCCTGCACTTCGATACTTTTCGTATCATCACTCACAGCAGAATCTAAAGCTGAGATTTTGCCTTTAAACATGACCCCCGGGTACGTTCCAATCTTCAGTGTGACTGGCTGGCCAATGTAAAGCTGGCTGATGTCCTGTTCTGGCACATAATAGTTGACGTGGATTGGATCTAATGTCTGTAGATTCGCGATGGCTGTACCGGATCGTAAGTACTGTCCTAAATCCACATTTTTAATGCCAATTTTGCCAGAAAAAGGCGAGCGAACAGTTTTATACGATAACTGTGCTCGGAATTGAGCTACTTTGGCCTCATCTTCGGCCAGTGTCGCGGTCGCTGTATCGAGCGAAGATTTAGATACAGCATTTTTTGCGTAGAGCTCCTGCTCGCGATGGTAATTGATTTCAGCCAACTTAGCCGTTGCAATAGCATTTTGCAATTGTGCCCAGGCTTCACGTGGATCAATTTGTACCAGTTTTTGACCTTTGGTAACCATCTGTCCAGATTTAAAATAAATAGCAGTTACAAGGCCACTGGTCTGTGGCGTAACTTGCACACCGTTGAGTGCTTCCAAAGTACCCGTACTTTCGATGGATGGTTGCCATGATACGGTCTTCGATTTCTCCACGGAAACGGCTGAAGGCGGCAAGCTAAAATTTGCCAAATATTTTTTAACCTGGGCATTCACAAATAAACGCCAACCAAATATCGCTGCAAAAATGATGACAAAAATAGCGACAACGATACCGCCACCGATCAGCCTTTTTTTCTTCATATCTCTTACCTTCGAAAAAATACCCGGAAATTCGCTGCGCTAGCATATAGAATTTTACCGGCTTTGCCCAGACTCGAGCATGGACCAAAACATCGGCCTGTAACAATGACATTTCAAATAAACGTCATGTAATGCCTTAGACTTCTGCAAAGGTCTCTCCGTCACATGTCCTGTTGAAAGACTAAGGAAAATAACGCTTGGCGCACAGGCACACCATTTGCAGCCTGTTCGAAATAATGTGCCTGCGGCAGATCATCGACACATGGATCGATTTCTCCAACCCGCGGCAGTGGATGCAAAACACTCAACGTCTCTTTTGCACTAGACAACACATCGGGTGTTAAGACAAATTGCTGTTTGACCGTTTGCAGCTCACTCGTAGTAAAACGTTCTTTTTGCAGTCGCGTCATGTACAACACATCTAAATCCGGCAGAACTGCATCTAAATTCTGATGGCAAGAAAATTGCACACCCGCAGCATGTAATTCCGCACACACAGCATCCGGCATTTCCAGTGACTGTGGCGCCACCAAGAAAAACCGCGGCGAAAAATGCTTCAAAGCTTGTGCGAGTGAGTGCACGGTACGGCCGTATTTTAAGTCGCCGACCAAGGCAATGTTCAATCCATCTAAGCGGCCTTGTTTCTCCTGGATGGTAAACAAATCTAACAAGGTTTGTGTGGGATGTTGATTACCCCCATCACCAGCATTAATAACCGGTACATGTGCAACTTCTGCGGCTAACTGAGCTGAACCAGAAGCCGGATGCCTCAAGATAATGCCATCGGCATAACCACTGACCATACGCACCGTATCTTGCAAGTTTTCGCCTTTTTTATCAGATGTATTGGCCGCATCGGCAAAACCAATCACCTGCCCGCCCAGTCGATAAACAGCTGCTTCGAATGATAGACGCGTACGGGTCGATGGTTCAAAGAAACAGCTGGCAATCACACGCTTAGCCAATACATCCGCAACTTCACCTTGCTTAATTTTAGCGGCCACTGCTAGGACTTGTTCAATCATGGCACGTGAAACGTCTGCAATTGAAATAATGCTTTTACCATACAGTAAATTCACGCGACACCTCCTTGGCCACAGCGGTACTCACCATTCATGCAGGCTAAACAAGGCGAATCGATATGGTATTTCCCTTTACGCGCAACGGCTTCAACCAAATCTTCTTCAGACTGATACAACAAGGCATCTACGCCCAAATAAGCTTCGATTTCTGCAGTTGTCTTACCATTGGCAATCAATTCCTCTTGCGTTGGAATATCAATGCCGTAGTAGCAAGGGTACTTCACCGGCGGACAAGCGCTCACGAAGTAAACGGCCTTGGCACCGCATTCTCGCAGCATACGTACGATTTCTCGACTGGTCGTGCCACGCACAATACTGTCATCCAGTAGCAGAACTGTTTTGTCTTTTATTTCAGTCATTTGTGGCGTCAACTTATAACGCACTGAGCGTTTACGCACCTCATTTTCCGGCATGATGAATGTCCGGCCGATAAATGGGTTTTTGTATAAACCTTCGCTGTAGGGCACACCCAACACTTTGGCAAACGACAACGCCGAGGTGTTAGAGGTAAACGGCACCGGAATGACGACATCTGGCTGTTTGTCTGGATACTGCTGGCGCCACAATTTAGCCAAGTTCTCGCCCATGCGCAGCCGTGAACGATATACACTCACATCGTTCAAAACCGCATCGGGTCTAGCAAAATAGACATATTCGAAGACACAAGGATGAAAGTCTTTTTGCGTTAACACTCTTCGAAATACCTGCCCTGCTTGATCAACAAAGACTACTTCACCCGGTTCAATATCACCGACACAATCAAAACCCAAACTGAAAAATGGCGTGCTTTCTGATGCCAAAATAATATCCTGACCACGCCGCCCCATCACTAGAGGTCTAACACCGTGGGGATCCCTGAAAGCGATTAAACCTTTACCTACAATGTTAGAGACCACAGAATAAGAACCTTCAACCTGGGCTTGTAATGCGGAAACGGCCTGGCAAATCTGTTCAAAAAATTCTGCTGAATCCACGGTAATGGGTTGCTGGTGAAAACCATCCGCAAACAAATGTATCAAGCACTCCGAATCGGATGTGGTATTCAAATGACGACGCCGCTCAACCTGCAAGTAATCGATTAATGCCTGGTGATTGGTTAAATTGCCATTGTGCGCCAAACTGATCCCATATGGACTGGCCACCCGAAATGGCTGTGCTTCATCACGACTAAATCCACCTGCCGTGGGATAACGCACATGAGCTATTCCGGTATTTCCAGACAATTTCTGCATCGTATCTTGATTAAAAATCTCACGCACTAAGCCTTGGTCAATGTGACTGTGAAAATAACGGTCACACGTCATAATACCGGCGGCATCCTGGCCACGATGCTGTAAGTGAATTAGGCTATCATATAAATCCGAAGCAACTGGGTTTTGCGCCAAAATCCCGACAATTCCACACATGTTTTTTTGAAGACTTGTTGAAAGGAGGCGCGAGTATAGCACCATTTCATCAGCAGTATCATCCACTATGGCCGTGAACATTTACCGGCATCCTTGCGAAACACCCTCAATTACCGTAAAGTCTGCCGACACACTGCATACAAATTGACCCAGATGTCTGATATTGCCGACGTACAAAGCTTACAAGACGGCCGAGACTTACCTATTGATCAAGTCGGTATCAAAGCACTGCTCTATCCAATTTCCATCCTCGATGGACAAGGTGAAGTACAACATTCAGTCGCAGAGTTTGATTTATCCGTCCGATTGCCCGCGCATGCCAAAGGCACACACATGTCTCGTTTCATTGAAGCTTTGGAAACATACGGGCAAACATTTTCACTACAAACCTTGCAGGCGTTCATGCAAAAACTACATGAAAAAATGGATGCCGAACGTGTTTTTCTCGTTTGCCGCTTCCCCTACTTCATCCGGAAACGTGCACCCAAAAGTGGCCGTGAAAGCCTAATGGATTATCAAGTTTCATTGCGGGCAGCTTTTGGCCCTGATCATTGCAATATTTCCGTGCAGTTGGTTGTTCCGGTCAAAACCCTCTGCCCGGCCTCAAAAAAAATGTCTGCCTACGGCGCACACAACCAACGTTCACACATCACATTGGACTTGACACTCAACGATACAGCGCATCATTTCGAATACTTTATTCAACTGGCTGAACAACAAGCTTCATCTGAATTATTCGCTGTACTCAAACGCGCAGATGAAAAGGCGATCACAGAGCAGGCCTATGATAATCCGAAGTTTGTTGAAGACTTAACACGCGACATTGCGCTTAAACTCAAGGTTTGCAGCAGCGTAAAAAGCTTTAGCGTAACCTGTGAAAACTTTGAATCTATTCACAACCATTCTGCTTTTGCCCGTATCAGCGGTTAGACGCAAAACCATTGAAGAACCCATTCGCGATTTGACGATAGGTTCCAGAACCAGGCACACTATGTGACTTGCATACGTTCTAGGAAACAGTGCCATGTCTCAAAAACATTTTGATTATCTCGTTGTAGGTGGCGGCTCCGGTGGCATCGCCAGTGCTGTTCAAGCGGCCAAACTAGGCGCCCGTGTTGGTTTAATTGAGCATCAAGCAATGGGCGGAACGTGTGTTAACCGCGGCTGTGTCCCGAAAAAAATCATGTATTTCTCCAGCTTAATTGCTGAAATGAGTCACGATGCATCAGGCTATGGCTTAGACATGCAACTCAACGGGTTTTCCTGGGCAATATTGATCAAACAGCGTGATGCCTATATCAAACGCATTCATGGCTTTTATGATCAATTACTGGCAAAGCAAAGCATTACGCACATCAACTGCTGGGGACAGTTTAGTGATAACCAAACCGTCACAGTGGGTACAGAAACTTTCACGGCAGAACACATTTTACTGGCACCCGGCGGCGAGCCCATCGTGCCGGCAACACCCGGTGCGCATTTCGGCATAACTTCAGACGAATTTTTCACTTTAACAACCCAACCGAAAAAAGCTGTGGTAGTGGGCGCTGGCTATATTGCAGTTGAATTAGCACAGATGCTACATGGCCTAGGAACTGATACCACATTGGCTGTACGCAAACATAAAGCCCTGCGCGAATTTGACGACTTCATCAGTGATACCTTAATGGAAACTCTGAGCATTACGGGATTATCGGTGCTCACAGAACACCAAGTGACACAAGTATCTCAACATACTGACAAAACCTTGCGTGTTGAATTTGACAATGGCCACCACATCGACGGTGTTGATTGCCTCATTTGGGCCATTGGCCGCGCACCCAACACGGCTAAACTTGGTTTAGAAAATACTGATGTCGCCTTGGACGCACGTGGTTTTATAACAGTCGATAATTATCAAAACACCACGGCGCCTAACATTTTGGCAGTTGGTGATGCCACTGGCCAACCGGCACTCACCCCTGTTGCAATTAAAGCTGGACGGTACCTAGCAAGACGTCTGTTTAATCGAGAAGATTTGCAGATCAACACAGACCTGGTTCCCACGGTTGTGTTCAGTCACCCACCGATTGGCACCATGGGTTTAAGCGAAGCGCAGGCTGAACAACAGTATGGCGTGGACAATATCACGGTCTATAAAACGCGTTTTACTGCAATGTACAACGCACTCACACAGCATCGTTTACCAACAGCCATGAAACTGATCTGTGCCGGGCAAGATGAAAAGGTCGTGGGTTGCCATATGACCGGCCCTGGCTGTGATGAAATGTTACAAGGATTTGCAGTGGCCATTGGGATGGGTGCAACCAAAGCCGATTTTGATCGCACTATTGCCATTCATCCGACCAGCAGTGAAGAGCTTGTCACGCTGACATAAATGATGACAGGCCTTATATTTCCACCATTTCGAAGTCATCTTTGACGGCATCACACTCAGGGCATCTCCAACCCAAGGGTACATCTTCCCATTTGGTGCCGGCAGGAATGCCGTCTTCTGGCCAACCTTCTGCTTCGTCATAGATATAACCACACAGAACACACATGTATTGTTTATATTCAACTTCTGCCACAGTGTAAGCCTCTATTGCTGAAAAAAATTGCGCCTATTGTAACCAGATGGGCTGATTTTTCCAGATGAAAATGACCACTGGAGATCTTTGCATACATAAGAATCAACGACAAACTCTAGCGTCTGTCGTCAAATGATTCCTCTGCCTGCATCAATTCATACAAACAACCTTCACGGATTCCACCAGCCGACAAGGCCAAATGGTCAATATCAAACACCTCAAAAATGGCGTACAACACACAAAACCCACCGGGCAATATTGCCACACGGTCCTCTCGCAAGCCCTTGAGTCGAATATCTGCAAAGGTTTTGAAGCCCTGCAGCGTTTCTAACAATGCCAACATGCCTGTGCGATCAATAACTTGTAGAGGTGCCGCAAAATGTTTTTCTAACACCCCACTAATACTTAATACCGTTCCAGAAGACCCTAGAAAATCTTGGGGTTGATGGCGTAAAAAGCGGTCTTGTACGCGGACTAATTTTTGCTTGGCACATTGAATAGCTTGCTGGAAACCATCTGAATGCAAACGACCTGCCGGAAAGAAACGATCCTGAAAACTCACACATCCCATGCCCAAGCTGGTGGATGCTAGAATTTGATTATGTCGACCGACAATTAACTCTGTACTCCCGCCACCAATATCAATCACTAAATGCGTTTCCGTCAATGGGCTTAAATGCGTGGCACCGACATAAATCAAACGCGCCTCTTCGGTGCCAGACACCACCCGAATCGGGTGACCTAAAATATGTTCGCCCTCTGCTAAAAAATGACATTTGCGCTTCGCTTTACGCAACGTATACGTACCCGTGACACGCACGGCATCAACCCGATGCTGCGCCAAATATTTAGCAAACTGCTGAAAACATGCAAAGGCTCGTTGTTCGATTTCTGGCGTCAATTCGCCATTTTCACCAATGACTGAACGTAGCTGAACTTGTTGTTTATAGAGCTTAAGCTCTTTCACCACACCATTTTCATCCACACGCACGATGCGCATATAGAAACTGTTTGAACCTAGGTCGATAATCGCCAACGTTCGATTAGATTTCGCCATCATTTCTCAGTTGCATACACTTGCCAATGCCGGCATTATATACGCCCTGTTCGACTTCATAAACGTATTGGAGAATTTTTATGAGTGATCATCTGGTAGACGTTACGGATGGTAATTTTGAAGCAGAAGTCCTGCAACATGATAAACCTGTTTTAGTAGACTTCTGGGCAGAATGGTGTGGTCCTTGCAAAATGATTGCCCCTGTTTTGGAAGATATTGCGGAAGATTATGCTGAGCAGTTAAAAATCAGCAAAGTGAATGTTGATAACAGCCCTGAAGTTCCGGCCAAATATGGTGTTCGTGGCATTCCGACATTAATGATTTTTAAGAATAGCGAAGTTGTCGCCACTAAAGTCGGTGCCTTGAGCCGCACGCAACTGGCAGACTTTATCGAAGAGAACCTATAAACTACCTTCGTTCAAGCCTGCGGCGCCAGCCCAAAAGCGCAGCAGGCTGATTAACCATTAGAATTTCTAAGGCGTAATGATCTTATCCGCCCATAGTCTGTCTAAAAAGTATCCCTACCTCTAATTTTCATATAAAACATGCATTAGTGTCGCTATTTATTCAATATCCACCTCAAAGGCCTCAAGACATAGTCATCTCAAACTTACGTGCAGCATGAATCCATTTCCTAACCTGAGAGAGCATCTGCATCACTCGGCTTGCATTCAATTCACCCCATCGATATAATACGCCGAGTCTTGCCATGGGCAAGATTTTCTAAGTCTTACGCCTACCGTCTCGTCACACTAGGCTCCGCAAACGGATAAAGCATTGATATTTTGGCAATCGCCACACTCGTTGGTTATTTCATTCCAATTTTCACCTCATCACTAATAATGGATCACACATAATGAATCTCTCTGAACTCAAACGGAAAACAGTCGCTGAACTCATGGAAATCGCTCAATCAATGGGTGTGGATAATGCTGGACGTGTCCGTAAGCAGGAAATCATCTTTTCTATCTTGAAAAACCACGCTAAAAAAGGTGAAGACATTTTTGGTGAAGGTGTACTCGAAGTCTTGCAAGATGGTTACGGCTTTCTACGTTCACCTGATAGTTTCTACGTTGCCAACCCAGATGATTTATATGTATCACCTCAACTCATCCGCCGTTTTCAATTACGCACTGGCGACAGCATTACCGGAAAAATCCGCCCACCTAAAGATCACAGCGAGCGTTACTTCGCGCTGACTAAAATCAACAGCGTCAATTTTGATCCGCCTGAGGCCGCAAAACGTAAGATCTTGTTTGAAAATTTAACACCACTCTTCCCACAAGAACGCTTACGCATGGAAATGGGTAATGGTTCCACGGAAGATATCACCGCACGGGTAATCGATCTGGCAGCACCAGTCGGTAAAGGCCAAAGGGCATTGATCGTAGCGCCACCTAAAGTGGGTAAAACCGTGATGTTACAAAACATTGCACGCTCGGTTTCATTACAATACCCCGAATGTTACCTCATTGTGTTATTAATCGACGAACGCCCAGAGGAAGTTACGGATATGATTCGTTCGGTACGAGGTGAAGTCGTTGCTGCAACTTTTGATGAACCCGCAACACGCCAAGTGCAACTGGCTGAAATCGTTATTGAAAAGGCTAAACGCCTAGTGGAACACAAACAGGACGTGGTGATCTTACTCGATTCCATCACGCGTTTAGCACGGGCTTACAACACAGTTGCACCGGCGTCCGGCAAAATATTATCTGGTGGTGTTGATGCAAATGCATTGCAACGCCCCAAACGCTTTTTTGGTGCAGCACGTAACACAGAAGAAGGCGGTAGCTTAACCATCATTGCCACAGCACTGGTTGATACAGGCTCAAAAATGGATGAAGTTATTTTTGAGGAATTCAAAGGTACCGGCAACATGGAAGTCCACTTGGATCGTAAAGTGGCAGAAAAACGTGTTTATCCCGCTATTCACTTCAACAAATCGGGCACACGTCGTGATGACCTACTCACATCGCAAGAAGAGTTACAACGCCTCTGGATTCTGCGTAAAATTATCGCGCCGATGAATGAAATTGCTGCGATGGAATTTCTCACCGAACGTCTCAAAGACAGCAAGACGAATGAACTGTTCTTCGAATCCATGAAACGCCAATCATAGATCGATGCAATACCAAGACCTGAGGGATTTTATTGCACAACTGGAACAGTCAGGCCAACTTAAACGAGTCACCGTTCCCATTAGCCCAGATTTGGAAATGACCGAGATCTGCGATCGCCTACTTAAACAAGGCGGTCCCGCGGTTATATTTGAAAATCCTACTGGTTTTGATACACCCGTTTTAGGCAATTTGTTTGGCACAACTGAACGCATCGCACTCGCCATGGGGCAACAAGATTTATCCGGACTACGTGAATTAGGCAAAATGCTTGCTGAACTCAAGCAGCCGACACCGCCACAAGGCCTCAAAGATAGCCTATATAAATTGCCACTCATCAAAAAAATGTGGGATATGAAGCCCAAAGTGGTCAAGAAACCACCTTGCCAAGAAGTTGTGCTGACTGGCGACGAGATTGACTTGGCACAATGGCCTATTCAACGCTGCTGGCCTGAAGATGCGGCACCGCTCATCACGTGGGGATTAGTCACCACCAAAGGCCCGCACAAAACTCGACAAAACACCGGTATTTACCGCCAACAAGTTATCGGCAGAAACCAACTGATTATGCGCTGGCTTGCACATCGTGGTGGCGCACTCGATTACAAAGCCTGGCAAAAGGCATACCCAGAAAAACCATTCCCGATTGCCGTGAGCTTAGGCGCTGACCCAGCAACTATGCTTGCAGCCGTAACACCGATTCCGGACAGTTTATCTGAATATGCATTTGCTGGCTTACTGCGTGGCCAAAAAACCCAACTGGCCACGTGTTTGTCACACGATCTACAGATACCGGCAACCGCTGAAATTATTTTAGAAGGCTTTCTAGATGGTACAGAAGCGCCTGAAGGCCCCTACGGCGACCATACCGGTTATTACAACGAAGTCGAAAAATTCCCAGTATTCACGGTGACCAAACTGACACACCGTCACAACCCAATTTATCATTCGACATACACTGGCAAGCCACCGGATGAACCTGCCATGCTGGGTGTTGCATTGAATGAGGTTTTAATTCCTATTTTGCAACAACAGTTCCCTGAAATTGCTGATTTCTATCTGCCGCCAGAAGGTTGCTCTTACCGCATGGCCGTGGTCACAATGAAGAAAGCGTATGCCGGTCACGCCAAACGCGTCATGCTCGGTGTCTGGTCTTTCTTAACGCAGTTTATGTACACCAAGTTCATTATTGTCACTGACGATGACGTCGACGCACGCAATTGGCAAGACGTCATCTGGGCGCTCACCACGCGCGTTGATCCACGTCGTGATATGACCATACTTGATAACACACCGATTGATTACCTGGACTTTGCCTCACCCATTTCCGGGCTCGGCTCAAAGTTAGGCATCGATGCCACACATAAATGGTCTGGTGAAACCACACGCGAATGGGGTCGAACCATTCATATGGATCCAGCAGTACAGCAAAAAATTGATACGCTGTGGCAAGAGTTGGGGCTTTAAAACCCATGTTAACCTGGGCATTCAAAACACTGCAGCACCTGTCTGCTGAACAGACCCACCAAATACTGCAATTACGTGCACAGGTATTTGTTGTCGAACAAAATTGCCCATATTTAGATGTGGATAACCAAGACCTGGGTGATACGGTACACGTCATGGGATTATCCGAAGAATATTTGGCAGCCTACGCGCGCCTAATCCACAAAGATAACCAACATTGGATCATTGGCCGTGTCTGCGTGGCGCAGCATTACCGTCAGTTTGGCTATGGGCGCGAGCTCATGAACCGCATATTGCATCACCTGCAACAACATAACGTGCACACCATCACACTAGCTGCACAAACCTATCTCACTCATTTTTATCAAAGCTTTGGCTTTAGCGCACAAGGACAAGCCTATTTAGAAGATGGCATCCCACACATCGACATGATCAAACGTGGTGTTTGATTACTGACACACACTATTCAGTTGCACTATGTGGTAAATCAATAAATCAGAAGCCATCACCTAGGTGGATAGGTCTGTGGGGGCTGCGTATAAGACATGAAACGACAAAAATAACTACAGAGACTAAAAAAACCCCACCCCTTAGAGATTCCAAGAAGTGAAATCTCTAACACAAAGACTGGGGGCATGGGAGCTTGTTCATAAATTAATAGAACTGGTTATTTATAACACAATTTTATTTACAAGAAAAGTATTGGTTATTTCTACACTTCAGTTTACTTTATAAGCAGTTTATGGCTTAAAATGAAGTGCAGACTCAATACAACTCAAAACCTAATAAAAAACTTCTCAGCAAAGATTAATCTTATTCATGAAAATAAAATAATAAGACTGCTGCATCACTCCAGTAGCAGCGAACTTCATCGTTAAAATCTTCTTCAAAGCTTGTCCCCACGAAAGTGGGGGACCTCAAATAGTTCATCTATGATCGGCTTTCTCATCAGATTTCGCCTTGAATTCCATCTGCTACTGGAGTGATGCAGCAGCCTTATAATGCAGGCAAATCTCCCATATTGCCGCTTGAAAAACTATCACACGCACAGGTCCAGCAGATTTATACAAAAAAGTTAGCCATGCCTAGGCTTAGCTAACAAAGGCATCCTGCCAAACACTGAAACCTCATACCTATTTCAGTGTGTCCTTGGGTGTAAAATAACCCCATTAAGATCTGCCACCAGAAAAGTCCCATGCAACGGGCCGAAGCCCTCTCTCCCGGTGACAGAATTCTTCCTAATTCTTTTTAATCCACTTACCATCAGCTTCCTGCTGCACAAGCCCTAATTAACGCGACCCTCCACAGCAATAGAGCTGTCAAAAATCAGTTTCATCAAATCAAGTTCTTTGACCGGAGTTTCATTATCTGATGCTGCCTGTGCACTTTCATCTGCAAAGACAACAGTGGCTAACAGGGCTCTTGATAAATCAACCGGATCAATATAACCATCATTTGAAATGGGGATACTTGCCAGTAATTCACGGGAAAATCCTGTCATTGAGATTTCACCGAAATTTGATCCTGGCTTAACTTTTAGTTTTAAATCAGTACTCATTTGCATGCGCCTCAACATTACTAGCGATAGGTTAAACCCCCTAAGCATATGCCTTCACCAGGGGAAACTGTACAATCCTTGTAAAGTTATAAAAGCCAATCATCCGTAACCGACCTAGGAACATTTGATGCTTATAGATTTGGACTAATAAAACATCAAAATTCAGATAAATTAATGTAACTTAAAAACCTGAACTGACCTTGATTTAAACATAGCAAAACGAATAAAAATACTTTATAAAATTGATATATAATTTAAAGATGATTTGTAAACATATTTTTTAGACGCACCATGAATGAATTACTGATTAAAAAGAACTTGGCCCCAAGTTCGAAAAGAAGTCAGCCTACTGAATCCTGAATTCAACAGGATCATTGACAGCCTTTCTCTACCTAAAAGTTGCTACTTTTATGAATGTGCCTACCCGTTCGGTGCTCAAATACTCAAAAATGGTATTTTCAACATTGCCACACTAAGCGGTAATACTATACCCATCACAGATGAGAGCATCCCAAATGATATTAGAAAAGACCTATCCTATAACTTTCAAGCCAATCCAGCCTCCATATCACTTGATAAACCAATGGAGCTCTATGTGGTCATTGACGGCACCATAATCCCGTCATATCTCGTTAAACCCGGTGATTTATTTGGACTATCTGTTATTGTCGAAAACAAAATAAAACCTAACACTTACGTAGGGGGATCTGTCTGGGAAATAACAGCAGGCTCTCGTTGCTGTTTCTTTCTACCCACAACCAAAGACACAAACGGCTTAAATAAATTACAAAGACATTTTGATGTGTCTATTAACAAGCCTCAAAACTTATATCATCACTGGAATAATTTGAAGGAAATTGGCAAGGGTGCAGACTGGCGTTGCAGAGCCTTGTTTTTTAGCCAAGGCTGGGCTGACTATATTCACCTATCGGGTTCGGAACCATTGAAAGTTTACCTACTCCAAACATTACGTGATTTGCAAAATTTTTGGGCAAATATATTTCCTTGGAATGTTGCCTTTTCACATATCAGTCATTCGAAAAATATCAAGCAAAGTTGGTTAGCACGGGACGTGGTGAAGAATATTTTTGCGGTTGGAGCTGTCCAACTCTCTGGCTTCCAGCCCGCCATCAACGATGATTTCTTACCCGCAAGTTTTATTGAAAAAGCCTATATCGATATTTATGAGCTCCGGGATTATCAACCTATCATAATGCATAGCAATACACTGGCACCAAACGATAAGCAGCCCATTTATGTCAGCCTGCAATTCCCAGCCACTGAATCAGCTTATGAATATGGAAAAATCCAGAGCTCTCTAAAACTCATTGATGATGCTAGGCACGTGTATGTAAAACATGTTAATCACATTAATGGCACAATGGCTAATTTGGATGCCCCTTATATTCATGAAGTTGCAGAAACCAAACGTGCAACCCTTTATCATAGCCAGACCAATAATAAGTATCGGCAGATACAACCTGCAGAGTTATTAAGCAAATCTCCAGATTTTGACTATTTCAACACTAAATATCCGAAGCGAATTTTTCCTTACAACGCCAAATTTTTTACTGGATGCATTGGGGTAGAGAACCAATATTAAGCCTCTAAAATTGCTATTTGCCTGATCACGCTTTGATCAACGGTGTACTCATCAAAATCAATATTGGCATACCCTATCTATTTGGCCATACCTAACAGTTTATGTTTAGGACATAAATAACCAAAATTACTCGTACCGTGTGTGGTCACTTGATAGTAATTGTCGACCATATAGGGTTTTAAAATTCCTTTAGCACCTAGAAAAGAGTCAATTACAAATTTCCCGCCAGAATTGAGATGGACTTTAAGGCGCTCAAGTAATCGATATTGCTCTGTAGCTGAGAAAACTGCCAGCGTTGACCATAAGAGCAATACTAAATCGTACTGCTTATGACATACATTCAAAAAGTCGAATACATCTTGATTATGACAGGTCACATTATCCAAATGTTCGCATATCTGTAAGGCGTTGAATATTAATTGATTTCTTTCAATTGCATCAATATGCGCCTGCTGATTAATATGCTTAATACCATTCACAATTCGACCATAGCCCGCACCTACTTCCAATATTACAGATGACTGCATAACCAAATCTTTTATATGAGCCAGGTCTTTATTAGTTGCCAAGCCTGCATTGAACAGACATTCATCATGGACTTCTCGTGTAAACTGATTAAAAAAGGCATCATTATCCTGGTTAACCCAGTTTTTTGCACTTGAATACTCTGTGTATAATTTACCTGAGCAGTATATGGTTTAGCCACAGAATTTGCCGTGCTTAGCCTTATTTTTATCTGATTATATCGATTTTTTTATACACCAACAGAATAATACTGAAAAAAGTTCAGGAGGGGAGATTTATCTAAAAACCAAGGTCATTTGTAAAAATATAAAATAAAGCAATAGACCCAAATCACTTATGCACACACCGGCGAATCAAGCACGTTAGAGTTAAAAAAATCGACTGCTGGTTTGAATGAAGCAGCAAAATCTCTCTGCGGCTTTTTAAATGCAAAAGGTGGCCAAGTTATATTCGGTATTACTGACACGCATCAGATTGTAGGCCAAGCAGTTACCGATAAAACCAAACTGGATATTGCTAATGTACTGAGAAAGTTTGAACCAAGTGCAAATATTGATGTTGATTATGTGCCCTATCAAGACAACATGCACCTTATCGTCTTAACCGCTAGACCAGATGAACGCTCTATCCCATATATCTTTGATGGTCGACCATATGAACGAGGTGAATCAAATAAAGAGCCGATGAGCCAAACCAGGTATCGACAACTCTTACTGAATCAGTCGATTACGCCAGGCTCATGGGAATCGCTACCTACATCGTTAAATCTTGATGACTTAAACCATGAAGAAATTCATAAAACCATTGAAATAGGAATTCGAGAACGTCATTTCTCACCTTCATTAGCCAATGAAGGAGTTAATGTCAAATCTGGTGTATGGGATGGTTAAGCGGCCTTCCTGTTTATCTGTTCACTAACCAATTCTCCATCTTTGAATTCTACATTGTCGGCGACCAATGTTAAAAACTTAAATCCCCTGATTTTTCTCCAGCGTT
>CAZIIK010000063.1:0-1695 GCA_964539235.1 uncultured Gammaproteobacteria bacterium
ATCCCATACACCAGATTTGACATTAACTCTACAATTTGCCCTCAATCAATTAAAAGGTGCTTGCTGTCATTTAGCCCAATATAAAGATTACCGTCCAGATGACAGCAGAAAAGCTGCAGAAACTCTTGTACACAAGTTAGCTGATTTGCACACATCAATACAATCAGCATGCTATTCGCGGAAACGGATTAGACCCTCAGCGGAACACTGGCAAGCAGATGCACAAGCAGTTACAAATGCGGTTGCCCAGCTAACAGAACGGACAGATTACAACACTGATGCTTCAGCACCAGAGACGAAGTAATTCTCATGTATCATAGAAATCAGAAACGAAGTCATGCGGTTATCACTGGTGTAGACAGCAAAGCCAAACATCCACGAAATGGGCCATGGAATGAATTCATTGCGGCGCCTAAACTCGGTATCACAAAAGGCCCTATACTCGCTGTTAATACGCCTGATGCCGTAAAAAAATATACTGAAGAATTTGGAATTAAATATCATCGAAATAAAGCAGATGATGCAGCCCCTATTGTTATCGTACCGGTTCCACAAATTAGTCAGCACTGTTTTGGTGTGCTTGCCGCACGCGACCTTACCATGCATGATGCTAAAGGCAAAAAAATTGTTTATGGTCACTATCTTGGCACCAAGCAACACCTTGATAAAATCAGAGATCGCGCCGACACCAGCTATATGATGGAAGGCTGTGGCTCACGCCGCATTAATGCGTTGAAAACCGGCAATTGGACACGCTCCATGAATCATTCTCCGATTCCAAATGTCACACTATATATTGTCAAAAACGGGACAGAAGAGTTCCCCTATTTCACTTTACGTCGTAATGTCAAAGCAGGAGAGATGTTGGTTTATGACTACCATGGAGACTATGCCTTCGCAGACGAACCTATTTACTTAAATGCACGCCAAGGCGTACGCACTGCACCTTGGTACTTCCAAGCATATTTCCAACATTATAAGCTGGCATCTTTACCTGAGGCCTTGGAAAGTTTATTTGGGATTCGCGGTAAAGCTTGGTTGCCAAGCGCTGCGCAAAAAATTTTGGCGGGTCAAGCGCTTGAAGCCACTGACTTTCCTAATCTGCCAATTCTAAGCTGCAGTGGCACAAAATTAGCAGCTGAAACACACCAAACTTATGTGACACCCTTACATCTTGCAGCAGAGCTAGGAAAAACAGCTGTATGCCAATATCTACTCAAACAAGGTGCAGATCGCAACTGGATGCATATCCATCAAGGCCGTACCGCCGCGTTTTATGCACTGACTGGGCCTGCAAAGCCTGATTTACAGAATGAAGTTTTTAAACTTTTAATCAGCCATCCTGATACAGCAGATTTATTGCTCAGTGATGTTGATGGTTATGGCCTGGCACATATCTGTATGATTCAAGAACGTATCCATGAACTTGAATCATTATTGCTGGTCCTCGGTGATGGCGAGCCATCCACTCAATTTTTGGATCACCTATTTGCGGCAGATGCATTAGCCATATTAGCTGACAAGTCTTACCGTGAAGATGCCGCACGTATTTCGAGAGTTAATGTCAAATCTGGTGTATGGGATGGTTAAGCGGCCTTCCTGTTTATCTGTTCACTAACCAATTCTCCATCTTTGAATTCTACATTGTCGGCGACCAATGTTAAAAACTTAAATCCCCTGATTTTTCTCCAGCGT
>CAZIIK010000064.1:0-2516 GCA_964539235.1 uncultured Gammaproteobacteria bacterium
TGCATGAAAATTAGTCTTTTTGGCTTGTGATGATCAAATTTGCATCAAAAATCCAAATGTAGAGTGCATTACGGTAGCATGCTGAAAAATGCCTTTAACAAAGGCTTGGCCGAAGGCAGAAACTTCTCGGGTACCCTCTTACTAAAGGTCCAATGTATACTACATTAGCCTCAGCGCATGCTTGACTAAATTT
The DNA here is from genome assembly GCA_964539235.1 of uncultured Gammaproteobacteria bacterium. Taxonomy (GTDB): domain Bacteria; phylum Pseudomonadota; class Gammaproteobacteria; order Francisellales; family CACEW01; genus CAZIIK01. The sequence goes on from CAZIIK010000064.1 coordinate 194, forward strand.
TAATTCCGCATATCCATGAAATATAAAAAGCACTGCAGACAGATATTTAAAACATTCATTTCCTGGAAACAAAGACAACCAGCAGAACATAAAAATTGCTGTTAAACCTATAGAAACCTCGCCCAAGACAGCAGACAGCTCAAGCATGTTCTGAAGATCAAGGTTGCGTCCTCCTCGAGCATTCATAAATATATTCCTTCTAGTATGAAGCCGGGATCGGCTCCTATAACATTCAACAGCGGACATACTAATCTTGAAAATGGTGTATTTCGAGAAAATTATGTATCTATTTTTCAAAAAATATCACTAAAAGTGGATATAATTTTTTAAATTGACATAAAAATATTAAACAATAGCTCCGCATCATATCTAGATGGATCGCCATAGAGAAAGCGCATATCGACTCCAGGTGCAACGGCCGTTATGCTTTGACAGCGTCTCGTGACCACCAATAAGCAATATAGGAAAAACACATGTCCACCATCACACATTGGGTACTGGCGTTACACATCATCGGCGTCATTTGCTGGTTTGCCGGCTTATTCTATCTGCCGCGTTTATTTGTCTACCACGCCATGACGCAGGAATACGCCGTCAATGAACAATTCAAAATCATGGAACATAAGCTGTTTTTCTACATTATGTGGCCATCGATGCTGATTACCCTGCTCTCAGGCTTCGCATTGATGATGCTACTCCCTGAGCCAGCTCATTGGCATTGGATTAACTGGCTCAGTGTTAAGCTTTGCTTCGTGGGTTTGTTAGTGATTTTCCATTACGGTTGCCATTACTATCTGGCTTTATTCCGCAACGATCGCAATCCGCATTCGCACCGGTTCTATCGCTTTTTTAATGAAATACCGACGATTCTATTATTGATCATCGTGCCATTGGCTGTGCTGCGGCCTTTCTAGAGTAGCATTGATTACAAAGGTCCATCGGCGCCAAGATCATTGAGATGATCTGCATTTGACTGGTGATTAATATGCCTTTTTCAACAAAAAATAAATCTCGCGCTCCTGTTCTTCAGTCTGCAACACTTCATGGCCATTGATGCGACACCAAGTCGGGATATCATGCAAAGTCCCCGGATCCGTACACCACACGGCTAAGGTTTCACCCGCCGCTAACTGGTTCATCGCATTTTGCACACGAATAACCGGCAACGGACACAATAACCGTCGCGCATCAAGTTCTTGTGTCATAAATACCACTCCCGTTTGACGTCTTCAGCCGCAAAAGGCTTGACTGGCAACGTCACCACCTCGCCATCACGCCGTTTGAGTTCAACTGTCACTTCGTCTGCTTGTTTGCCTTGGCTAAAACGCGCCACAATTTGCGCGGCTAACGTGTAATCCTGCGGCGTTAACGTACCATCGACCAACACAACAGGGCCCACATGCGATGTACAGTGCAAAGAATCAAACTGTTTGCGATACCCCGACAAGAAATGGTTTTCACCTTCTTCACGCGCCACAATTAATTTGAAATACGGTTTCGGTCGAATATGACGCCCCACTTTCAACAACATGATGTCATCGGGTTCGTAGGCACGTTCGCCACGACTTTTCCATAAATCTTGCAATTTAAAACTGTATTCCTTATGCGTCAGAAAACAACAACCACCTGCCGGTTGTGCATAGTCGGTAAACCCATAACGCTCTGCCAATTCGATTTGCTGATGCCGACTGCGACCGGTGATACCCAACAACTGCTCACGCTGCACCCAACCTTCACGCTCCGGCAAAGTTTCAGGTAGATTTTGCGCGCATAAGGGACGTAATAAACGATCTTCTGCTGTCGATTTTTCAGCGATGACTGGCATGGTCGCTTTGCGTTGCGACATCGGACGCTGACCGATGACTTCTCCGGTAATAATAAAATCAAAGCCATTCTCTTCCATCCAAGCCTTGGCTTGACCCACCATAAAAATTTTGCAGTCCAAGCATGGATTTAAATTGGCGCCGTAACCATGTTTGGGGTTCAACACAATGTCTTTATACGGTTCAACAATATCAATAATGTGCGGCTTAATACCCAGTTGTTCCGCCACCCACAACGCGTTATTGCGTTTTGGTTTAGCTTTATCCTTGGCGCGAATCGCATGCGTGTGGCCTTCTACACAAAAACCTGTGTAAAAATTAATGCCTTCTACATGTACGCCCTGCTCCATCACCACTTTGGCTGCCAACATCGAATCCAAGCCGCCGGAAATTAAACACACGGCTTTACGGGTCTGGGTCATTTTTTTCATCCTAATCCATAGAAGGCGCGCATTCTAGCAGAAACAGGGGCGGATGAAATCAACCGGGCAATACGCGAC
>CAZIIK010000065.1:0-3197 GCA_964539235.1 uncultured Gammaproteobacteria bacterium
AACAAGCGCGATATAAAGCCACCGAAATTACCTTTTTGAACAGAGACATCATTGTTGACAGCGGGTGTAAACGGATCGCTGTGAATATTGTCTTCACTGACGCCTTTTGCGATGACAACGTCTCGTAGTGCATCGATCATGGGTGGCGGACCTGCTGCATATACCTTAGCTGCACTCAAGTCTTGAAAATCACTGTCAACCGCTTCATGAACAAAACTTTGTCGCCTTTTTGTTTCAGCCAGCTCACCCGACAAAACAATATGCACAATCACATTAGGGTAATGCTCAGCTAACTGCTGAAGCTCATGTTCATAGTAAATATCCAACTCCTGTTGCACACCAAAATACACGTGAATAGAACGTTTCTGATTATGCTGAAGTGCCTCTTTGAGGATAGATAAAATGGGTGCTAAACCAGTGCCACCGGCCGCCAGAATCATAGGACCAGCAAAATCACTGCGTAAATAGGAACCCCCAAATGGTCCTTCCAACCACACTTTCTCGCCAACACGCAGGCTGCTTGAAATATACCCGCTGACAAGGCCATCAGGAAAATGACGAATGTGAAACTCCAGCTCTCTATCACCCGGTTTATTCGCCATGGAAAATGAGCGAGCAGGCAACTTTCCAACACTGAGATCGGCGTATTGACCCGCCATATATCTCATGATTTTGCCTGTTGTTAATAATCGCAGGCGAGTCACATTATGTGCCACTTGCGTTATTGAACTGACACTTGATTTATAACGTTTTACTGGCAGGTTGATCTCATCTTTAATAGCATTGTTGCAAGCAACTTCAACATCACAAGTAGGTCGGGAGCGGCAAGCCAAGACATAGCCCTGCTCTCTTTCAATATCTGACAATTCGCTTTTGCAATAAGGGTCATGAACAACATCCCCGCATAACAGCTTAGTCTTACATTCGCCACACTCACCACTACGGCAATTATGTGGATACGGCACTCCAGCACGAAGTGCCGTATCCAAAATAGTCTCATTCTTTTGAGAAACTATGGCCTCAGGCCAGGAACTGATTTTTATAGTAAACATTCCTTATATCCCTCTTATATCTCGTTTCGGCTACTTCATCTCAACAGCAACTGGATGCAAATGCTGGCTATGTCGTGTTTGTGTGTGATCAAAAACCGCTACCCACATATACAGCGGATCCTCTTTACTGAAGTTCAAATCATATTTGGAATCAGTTTTAAGCTTGCGTGATACCTCCATAAACCATCGCCCATCGACCCATTTGCTGTATGCCTGAACATCACCGCGATCACCCTGCCTTGGCCCTTTGATTAAGACCGAAGGCATCACTGTTCCCACTGGATATGTATCAAGCTCTTCCGAGTATTCAACCGTCATATCCATATCCATCCAATATTCACCTGTGTCACCTATCTCAGGATCTAAATTAACGTCTCCCAACCTGGCTAAGACTTCCGGACTCTTTGGCAAGCGAAGTGGCTTGATAGTATCAGGGGAGAATTTCTCCCAATTCATCGTATAACCACCACCCGTACTCGGATCCTGAGTGTAGCCCCCTGTATAACGTTCCTTCTTCGGGTTCACCTCCATAGGTGGACCAAAATAATTATCATCAATCTGATTCATTGCTGGAGAACCCGTTCGCACTGATTTCCAATGCCAGACATCGACAATGCTATTATCAGTGGTATAGTGCAAACCACGCCCCCCCATAGGGCCTGGCTTGTTTTTTAATGGCTTGGAACCATAGTGCGATGTACCAGCCCCTGCAATTGCCGATGTTCGGCTGAACATCACCGCAAATTTATCTTCGTAGTATTCATCTTCGTCCTGAATATGATATTCATATTGCATTACTTTCCAGCCTTGTGCCGTTTTCTGCAAAGGCAAATGTTTCTGACTACGTGTGGGGTCTGGCCATTCAAAAAGGGTATACAAGTGTGTGTCATCCCGGACCATTTTCACGGTCACAGTCACTTCACCACCAGCGTTATTCACTCCGTGGTTAGTAGGAATATCAACAGAATTGGCTCGTTTCCAGGCTGCATCATCTGCAAGCCCATCTAATTTAGGCGCTGTTGAAACCAACTCAACCTGCAAAGTATTAATGGCCAACCTGTCTAGCGCATAAACACCAGCACCAATAGCAACTGCCACCACTGACCCAACCAAAGCGGCACCTGCATAATTGATTCTCGGATTGAATATTTTCAACAAGTGACGAAAACCGCCATAGGCTACCTGGCCAACGATATGAATTACAACATAGGCGATAATAGACCAGGCTACGATATTATGAATTCGACTGACCGTTACATGCGGCAAAACACCCGGAAAGAAATACAACATCACTCCTGTAATTGCTGCCACCAAGATCAGGATAAATGCTACCCAATACAGCACGATATTGATCGATTTCCAGCGCAGATTACGGTCTTGATTACTCAGTGCCTGAAGACGAGTTTTGTCCAGAACAACCCTGGATTTCAATCTGGCACGAACCATGAAAACCGCATAAGCAACAGACGCCAGTAACAATGCAAAAGCTGCCCATACATGCCATTGGACGACATTTCCCTGCAACAATATTCCCGCTACTGCTTTAGCCAGAATTGAATCTGGACTGTCTGCTGAAACACGCAATCCTGTTGCCAGACTAAAAATAAGAGTAATAACCAAGACCCAATGCACAATGACGGTAAAAGCATCGGTACTTTTAAGTGTTTTGTTGTTTTCATTCATGTCTAAATCTGACCTTTTTAAAAGTTAAGCTTTCAAGACCAAGTAAAATCTAAAAACATTAATAAGTTAGATATAGTCTCACTGCATTTCGAATCCATAACAAAATGCTATGTTCCCTAAGATAAAATGTGCAACGACTCCCACTCCCCATCCAGTACATGAAAAAATTATCGCATCGGCACAGCGCAACATGCGCGATAAACCGCAAATCACTTCTTCTACTTTGGAGAAACTCTATTTAGAGATACATCTACATCCTGTTACAACTACTTCCACATCCACTGCAAATACAACAATAAGAATTACTGCCTGTTTTTAATTCAATTGAGTCTGCCCTTGAAACTTATCAGCATTCTCCAGCCTGCCTATAACTTGCGCTAATAATACAAAGTAATAAATATTTTAGTCAACGTCTAAAAGTTGCATTTGCAATTGATTTTTCAAATACTATTTTTTTCGGAT
>CAZIIK010000066.1:0-2701 GCA_964539235.1 uncultured Gammaproteobacteria bacterium
ATATTGACTCGACACCTGACTACCCGCCAAAGCGACCAGACCTAACCAACCAATCATAAAAATTAGAAACTGCAGAGACAGCATTTCACTGGCAATCTGAGCACTAATCGGCATACCGACCCGCAGCACTAACTTAAACCACTGCATCCACCGGCAGTAAAAGCGAAAGATAGGACCAAACGTCCGTAAATGTTTGAGGGCAAAGAACACCATATTGCAACAGTAAATGATGCTGGAAATTAACACGCCCAGACCCACGCCTTGCACTCCCATCTTGGGAAAGCCAAAAAATCCTAAACCAAACCCTAGTGTGAAAAACGTGGCGGTTATGGTACTGAATGCTGCAGTAATCATCAGAATATGCTGCTTTTTAATGCCTGCTAAGAATTGGATACATACCGTGCCAAGCAGAATCATCGGCAATTGGAAAGCTGCAAAATGATAATACTGGCCCACGATATGCACCACGTATGCCGGCTGGTGAAAGAACCGGAGAATCGGTTCAATACAGAACAAAACCGCAGTCGCTGGCACCGCCAAGCACAATGCCAGAATACCAACTTGTTGGACAATCGCCGGCAACATGGTGACATTACGCGCCCCCACTTGCCGACCAATAATCGAGCCCAAGGAGAATAAAGGCGAAATAAAGATCAAAATGACACTGGCTCGCAAGAAGCTGATCACCAAACTGGCTGCCAAAACTTGATGCCCCATTTGCGCCAGAATAATCATAATGATGAACATCGTGAGTGTTTGGAAGAATCGTGCTGATGCCATTGGAATACCCATGGATAGGAGGTGTTTAATAGATTTCCACATCAATCTTGTCTCTGCACATGTGAGGTTGTGGTATTCTACGTACTTATAATTATAATTAAAATAGATATAATATAGAATTATAGTTTACAAAATGGATCTAATAGAATCTCTGGGTGACATCACCACCTTTGTTCAGGTGATTGAGATCGGCGGCTTTCGGGGTGTAGGCAAACAACTCGGCATCTCTAAACCACTGGTGAGCAAGCGCTTCACCCGACTCGAAAAACAGCTAGGCATCCAGCTGTTGCACCGCTCAACACGTCTCCTAACGTTAACAGAATCCGGACGACACTGCTTTGAGCAAGTCAAAAGCATTCCTCTACAAATCGAAACAGCACGCGAAAGCACACGACCACTGTGTGATGGCACGGAGGGGCATTTAAAACTTATTGTGCCTGTGGGCTTTGGCATGTCGATGATGAAGAAACTGTTGCCGCAATTCATGCGAGATTTTCCGGACATTGATATACAAATGAAGTCAGTGGAGCACCCGCTGAGGCATGTTAATGAAGGCTTCGATATTATCGTGTCCGGCAAACGCCCATATGAAACTTTCCCGGACCCTAATCTGATTGCTAAACACTTATTGGATTTACCGGCTGGTCTTTACGCTTCACCAGCTGGTCTTTACGCTTCACCAGCTTATCTTGAAAAATATGGCACGCCTGAGTCTCCTGAAGACTTAAAACAGCATAAATGTATTTGCTACACCGAAGACCACCAATGGCCCTTTCTCGACGCAGATGGCAATCTATACCTACGTCATATCACACCACATTTTCGCGGCAATAACTCACTGTTATTAGCCAATGTCGCGCTTTGCGATCAAGGCATTTGCTACGGTTTCGATTTTATGTTTGATCGTGAAGATTTTATCCAAGGACGTATCGTTAAAATCCTGCAACAGCATATTCCCAAAGTGACGATGAACCGCTATTTGTTTTACCTCAAGACCGATTATTTACCAGCCAAAACCCGCGAATTGATTCGACGTATGTTAGAGGCTTATCGACCACGTCATACTTAAGGTGCCATAGACCCTGTATTTATTTACCCATCCACAATCTATTCATGGCTGCTAATCAAACCCAACACTGGAATACGATTGATTGAACGGAAACCCACGGTGTATTCATGTATAAAACTGTTGCGCATATCCAAACCTACAGCACCGCGCCCTATGCAAAAAAATCTACATATTGCAATTTTCCATTTAGTAAGTGTGCTTACAAAAAACAAGATATAAAATCATGTCATACAAGCGCAGCTATACCAAAACCTATGATAACGTAACTGCCAAGCAAGTTTGGGCAATCTGGTCAGATATTGATAAAAGGTCCACCTGGGACAACGACACTGAATGGGCAGAGATAACAGGAGATTTTGTGACAGGCAACCACTTCCGGTTTAAACCCAAAGGCGGCCCAATCTTAAAAATGCAAATTGTAGAGCGCACGTCACATCAATCATTTACTGACTATTTCCGCATGCCATTTGGGCATCTATACGGTATCCACACGCTAAAATCTGAGGGCAATAAGTTACGCATTACAACCACCATCGAAATCAAGGGTCTGTTGTTTTGGCTATGGCAAAAATTGCTTGGCGAGAAGATCGTTGCGACCTTACCTGAACAAACAGAACTGTTGGTGCAGGCTGCCCGGCAAGTTAGATAGTGATCGCACGATGGAAACGATTAGTTCAAAATTCAAGCAACCAGATGATAGCCCTGGATTTGGAGTTAATGTCAAATCTGGTGTATGGGATGGTTAAGCGGCCTTCCTGTTTATCTGTTCACTAACCAATTCTCCATCTTTGAATTCTACATTGTCGGCGACCAATGTTAACAACTTAAATCCCCTGATTTTTCTCCAGCGTT
>CAZIIK010000067.1:0-11130 GCA_964539235.1 uncultured Gammaproteobacteria bacterium
TGCATGAAAATTAGTCTTTTTGGCTTGTGATGATCAAATTTGCATCAAAAATCCAAATGTAGAGTGCATTACGGTAGCATGCTGAAAAATGCCTTTAACAAAGGCTTGGCCGAAGGCAGAAACTTCTCGGGTACCCTCTTAACAAATAAGGCTGTGTTTCCAACATTTTATGGAGCATGACGCGTGTAAGTGATTGCAAAAATTCTACACACTGCTTTGCAGTTAACTTAGCGCACAAGTCATGGTATAAGTCATCAGCTTCCGCAATAAAAATAGCGTTTAATGTCTCTGCAGACACGCCTCGCAATAAACTGGGGCAAACCGCATTAATCGCTTTTTGTTCTACCTCTGTCACCGGACGCGGTGGCAGAGAATCAGGTAATTTTGGAGCCGTTGATCCTATCATTGTATAAAACCAACCTTATGGGAAACTTCCTTGTCAGTTCTGACATTTTAATATTTTATCACGCTGTCGGCCAAATCAACGCGATTGCAATGCCCCACATGATGCAACCCACCATGACATCCAGTACTTGCCAAGCGCGGGTTTTTCTAAAGATTGGGCTGAGAAACCCAGCTGCATAGACCAAACTAAAAAACCATAAAAACGATGCACTGACGGCACCGAAACCAAAATAAAATCGCCCCATGCCATGAAACTGGGTACTAATCGACCCTAATAGCACCACGGCATCAACGTAGACATGTGGGTTGAGCAAAGTTAATGCGGAAACAAACATTACTTCTTGCCAAATCGAGCGAGGTTGTTGATGCGTTTGATCCGCCTCTAATGTTTGGCGTTGCAAGGCAGCACGAAATGACTTGAAGCCATACCAGAGCAGAAATAATGCGCCCAACCATTTTGCGACAATCGATAAGGTCGGATGCAATTGCACAAACACACCTAAGCCAGCGACACCGAGTGCAATTAATAGACAATCCAACAATGAACAAGTCAGCGCCAAGGTAAAGCGATGTTGGCGTTTGAGCCCTTGACTGAGCAAATAAGCATTTTGTGCACCAATAGCGACGATCAATCCTAGACCAATGCCTAAGCCGTTGATGTAAGCCAACCACATGGCGTTATTCCTTCACCCAGAAGTGTAATACCGTCTGATTATCGGCAACGTCTTTTCCCAACACAACCCGTACGGCGCTGTGATGCTTAAGGTAATCAACAACAGGTTGTAAATTCTTCGCCGGAATGCCTTTGGCATACCAACCATGATCAGCACCATAGATGACACACCAACTGGGTTGATGCCGTAAGACCGACACAATGTTCGCCGCCGTAATCGCCCGGTTACGCGGGTAAAAATGCACGCGACTCACCCAAGATTGATCAAAGGGTGCATGACGGCGAAAAATCACATACCACTTAGTCTCATCATAAAAAGCAAAAAACCACTTATTTTTACAATCGTAACGTTGGTATAGCTGTTGCGCGTGTTGAATCAGTCGCATTTCATGTGCCGTGACTTCTGCACCAAACGGGTTAACGTATTGATTTTCGGTCAAAAACCCTTTGGCCAAAATAGTTGAATCCTGTACCCAAAGCGGATAGACACACATCACACAAACCACAGCTGCAATAACCCTGCGCTGCCAGAGACTTACCTGACAAGGATGACTGAACACCCAAACCATGAGCAGCACTACCAATAACGGAATGTACAACGCAAACACGGCAAAATACGGATTCTGCGTCGTTGCGCCATGGTCAAAAATAAATAACAGAACAATCAGTAAACTACTGTTCAGGATCCGGCGTGGTCCTGGCGCATGCTTAGGCCAAAAACACACCCAACTGAGCGCCACCCAAAGCACCATGAAAAAGTAAACCGCCAAGGTATTGTACTGTGCTGAACCTTGGTCGATAATCGCTTGCAACAACCAGAAGAATGCCAAAGCAATCAGCACGGAAAAATACAGATAACGCCGACCATACGCAGGCGTTTGCATCGCAACACGTCTAATCGAAAAATACCAAGCCACCCAGGATAGCAAGACCGCCGCGACCAAAACCATCAAATTGATCATCGCCTTACGCGCCTGCACCAATACGGTATCGAATAGCCCATGCGTGCTGCGTGCATGCTCGACTAAGAGCTGATGTGCAACACCTAAAACATCAAAATACCAGCCACCTACCAGCACCCAAGTCAACACCGTGGCTAATATGCAGATAAATGTTTGACGCCGTGGAGCAGCCCACAACACAACAAAAATGGCCAATACGCCAGCTGGCAATAAGGCTAAATTACTCAGGCTAGCAATGGCCAAAGCTACACCGGCTAGGCCTGCCAAACACCAGACCAATAGCGTCTGCAAACGCCCTGACCACCAGAACAGACCTAAACCCAAGGCTAGGAAAACCCACGGTGCGTTGTAGTAAGAAAAAATATAATCACTGAACCTCAACTGGCAAACCGACGCCAAGAGCACAATCACCGGAAACCAAGGCGAAGTAAGCAGTTCACGACGCAGACCATAAACAAAAACTGCCAAAGCCAATACCGCTAAGCAATAGGTGACGACACGCAAGGCATATAAGTTAACGCCAAAACACCACATCTCCGGCACATTCAACAAATAACCTGGACGCAAAGACGACAAAAAATCTGGCGTATGGCCCGGCTGCATCACACTCCAAATACTGTACAACTGCCAGGTGGTATCAGCATGATAAAAAGTACTCTTGCGCAGCAAAAACAGTACTAAGACTAAGGCAACTGCAATGCAAATCGCCCAAACAGTCAATAAACCCGATCGACGCGACATCTCAACGCACCAAACTTGGCCAGAGATAAAACAAGATCAGCGCATAAATTGGCAATGCCGCACATAAACTGTCAACGCGGTCCAAAATGCCGCCATGACCTGGCAGCAGACTACCACTGTCTTTGGTATCCGAAATCCGTTTAATCAGGCTTTCAAATAGATCACCCACAATGGATACCATAATGATAAACAGTCCCAGCATTAACCAAAGCATGGCCTTTTTCCATGTCATGTCTGGCATCAATACCACCATCGACATACCTGCCACAGCGCCGATCAACAAACCACCCCATAGACCAGCAATAGTTTTCTTTGGACTCAAACGCGGCGCCAGTGGCGTTTTACCATATTTAAAACCGATAAAATAAGCCCCGGTATCGGCAAAACAGACGAACATGATCAACGTAAATACCACCAAATGACTGAGTTCATGCAAACGCACGGCCGACACCCACTCCGGTACCAACAACAAGTAACCGATGGCCGTCATCAAATCAGTTCGCTTCAACCAAACAAGCCGTTCCAATGGCACCGCCAATAATGCCAAGGTCAAGACCCACCAGACAAATGTCACCGCCAACATGGGCAAGAAAAAGGTATAGCCCAACCAAGCCAGTAAGCACAAACCTATGAGATAAAGGCATTTACTCAACCCATGCTGACAATATAAATCGGCCCACTCCCAGGCTGCCAATAAAATCACAGCGCCACACAAAACACCGAACCATAGATTGGAAAACCCAAAACTGGCCCAAATCGCCAAAATTGCCAAAACAAACCCAGTTAAAATGCGCGTTAACACCCGTACACTCCTCTACCTATGTGAGATCCAATCGAATGTCATCGACCGGAATCATCCTGTAATTGCTGTGATGTTTGACCAAAACGACGCTCACGTGATTGATACCACGCTAACGCTTCGTCTAAGGCCTTACGATCAAATGCTGGCCACGGTAAATCCGTAAAATATAGCTCGCTGTAGGCAATCTGCCACAGAAAGAAATTACTCAACCTAATTTCGCCACTGGTGCGAATCAATAAATCGGGCAATGGCTGATCGGCTGTCGACAATGCTGCTTCCAGTTGCTGTGCTGTGACCGGACCTGACAATGAACCATTAGCAGCCTGTTCACAGAGTTGTTGGCAAGCCTGCACCATATCCCATTGACCGCTGTAATTAATGGCCACATTTAACTGTAACCTTGTATTGTCAGCCGTTAATGCCTCGACTTTGGCAATGGTGGCTTGGATTTCAGGCGACAATACCGCCGTGTCACCAATGATTTTCAACCGGACGTGATTACGATGCAGTTGGGCGGCTTCGCGTTGTAAAGATTCCAAGAGTAAAGACATCAACATACCAACTTCGCCGGCAGGTCGGGACCAGTTTTCTTGACTGAAGGCAAATAAACTTAAGGATTTAATGCCCAATTCACCGCAATAGGCCACAATTTCACGGGTTCTTTTAACGCCAGCACGGTGACCGGCAGACCGCGGCAAAAAGCGTTTTTTCGCCCAACGCCCATTACCATCCATCACGATGGCAATATGCTTTGGCAATTGGTCTACTTGGTTCACAGAGGCGATTGGCATTTAGATATCAAGCAAAGATTTTTCTTTCTCGGCTAACAATTCATCCACTGATTTGGTATAGCGATTGGTCACATCCTGTGCACGCTCTTCCCCTTTACGTGCATCGTCCTCAGAAATCATTTTCTCTTTGAGGAATTCTTTGATTTGTGTGTTCACATCACGGCGAATATTGCGAATCGCAATACGTCCATTTTCTGCTTCCTGACGCACAACACGAATCAGTTCTTTACGCCGTTCTTCGGTTAGGGCAGGCATTGGTACACGGATAGTCGTACCCGCTGACGAGGGATTCAATCCTAAGTCAGAAGTTAAAATCGCCTTTTCAATAGGCGCGACCATGTCTTTTTCCCAAGGCACAATCTGCAAAGTGCGGGAATCCGCAATCGAAACATTGGCCACCTGAGACAAAGGTGTATCACTGCCGTAATAGGACACCATCACATGATCTAACAAACTCGGATGCGCCCGACCGGTACGCACTTTGGATAATTCTGACTTCAAAGCCTCAATGCTTTTGGACATGCGCGCATCAGCGTCTTGTAAAATATCTTCTATCATCACCCTATCCTTTTCAGACTATTTCTGTCGGTTGGTTGGATACTAATGTTCCACATGGTTCACCCAACAATGCAGCACGCAGGTTGCACGGCTGCGCAATATCAAATACGCGAATCGGCAAATCATGCGCCTGACATTGACTAAATGCCGCCATATCCATCACAGCCAAACGCTGAGACAGTGCATCCGCAAATGACAACACGGTATAACGCACGGCATGCGGATTCTGTTTAGGATCTTCTGCATAGACCCCGTCAACATTGGTGGCTTTTAAGACAATATCGGCACCCACTTCTATCGCCCGTAAGCTCGAAGCGGAATCCGTCGTGACAAATGGATTCCCAGTTCCACCCGCAAAGACAACCACTTCGCCATTGGCTAATGCGGCTTCGGCATGTAATGGATCAAATTCAGCAGCAATACCCGACACCGCTTTGGCACTGAATAAACTGGTCGGCACACCTAAATGCGTCAGCACATCACGCAAGGCTAATCCATTCATAATGGTGGCCAACATGCCCATATGATCTGCGGTGCGGGCACGAATTAATTCAGTTTTGACGGTACGGCCACGCAGTAAATTACCGCCTCCGACCACAATTGCAATCTGTACGCCCTGTGCATGTGCCGCTTGAATATCAGCAGCATACTGGCGCAAACGTTGATCAGAGAAAGGTTCCGCAGCACCTTCAGCCAATACCTCACCACTGAGTTTCAATAACACGCGGCGATAGGTCGGTGATGTCATGCAGAACCCTCCTCAAATAGGTAACTAGGCTTTTGCCTGTTCCATAACTTCTTTCACAAAGTCAGTTTCTTCTTTTTCGATGCCTTCGCCCACTGCATAACGCACAAAACGTACTACATCGGCAGACGCTTCTTTCAACAATTGACCCACTTTTTTGTTGGGATCCTTGACGAAAGGCTGGCCGCACAGGCTGACTTCATCCAAGAATTTTTTCAAACGACCACCAATCATTTTTTCAATGATGTCAGCAGGTTTGCCACTTTCTTCTGCTTGCGCAACGAAGATCGCTTTTTCTTTATCGATCTCAGCTTGTGGCACTTCTTCTGGTTTAACAACGATCGGTTGTGTCGCAGCCACATGCATAGCGATATCTTTGGCCAAAGCTGGGTTAGATTCACCTGACATGTCAACCAAAACACCAATACGACCGCCGTGTACATACGCACCTAACGTACCAGCATCGGTTGAGAAATATTCTGCACGACGCACATGAATATTTTCACCGATTTTCGCCACGAGGTTTTTACGTGTTACTTCAATACTTTCACCGGCAGGTAATGCCAATTCAGCAATCGCCGCCAAATCGGTTTGACCACTGGACAGTACGGCATCAGCAACATACTCAGAGAAGTTCAAGAAGTTTTCATCACGCGCCACGAAGTCAGTTTCGCAGTTCACTTCTAACATCACCGCTTGCTTCGCATCTTCGGAAACGCGCACGATAATTGTACCTTCAGCAGCTGTCCGTGAAGCTTTCTTCACGGCTTTTGCTTGGCCCGCTTTACGCATTTCTTCAATAGCACGATCGATGTCGCCCTCTGCAGCAACTAAGGCTTTTTTGCATTCCATCATGCCAACGCCTGTTCTTTCACGCAGGTCTCTGACCATTGCAGCAGTAATTGCACCCATTATCTGACCTCCTTTTCAGCGGTTTCCGCTGTAGCTTCTTCAGCATTAACTACAGTTTCCTCAGTATTATCCGCATCAGCCTTGCTGGCTTTCTTTACCGTAATTCTTTTCGCTTTGCTGGCAGGTTTTTTCTCTGCAGCAGCTGCATTCAGTTCTTCTGGTTGCTGGGCAGACGCACGTTTTGCATCTAACACAGCATCCACAATAGTGCTCATATACAGTTGAATGGAACGAATAGCATCATCGTTACCCGGAATCACATATTGCACGGCATCTGGATTGGCATTGGTATCCACCACAGCCACAACTGGAATGTTCAAACGACGCGCTTCTTGAATTGCAGTGCTTTCATAATCACTATCGATCACGAATAAGGCATCCGGCAATCCACCCATTTTCTTGATGCCGCCGAAGCTTTTTTCCAATTTTTCCATCTCACGAAGCTTTTTCAGGGCTTCTTTCTTGATCATGCGATCGAATGCACCTTCTTCTTCCATCTTTTCCATTTCTTGTAAACGTTTGATGGACTGGCGTACAGTTTTGTAGTTGGTCAACATGCCACCCAACCAACGATGGCTGACGTAAGGCATACCTGCACGTGCCGCTTCTTCTGCGACCACATCCTGAGCAGAACGCTTGGTACCAACAAACAGGATACGGCCTTGCTTAGCAGCAATGCTGGACAAGAAGTTCAAAGCATCTTGAAACAGCGGTAATGTTTTTTCTAGGTTAATAATATGGATGTTATGACGCTTACCAAAAATATAGGGCGCCATTTTTGGGTTCCAGTAACGGGTTTGGTGGCCAAAATGCACACCAGCTTTGATCATATCACGCATCGTGATCGGTTGACTCATCGGTAAAACTCCTTATGGTCTGGGTTGCTCTCCCACATGCTCCAGCGCCTCAACCTGTTCAACAGGCACCCAAGTTTGCTGTGTCGGCATGTGTGCTTAGTTATGCGCGCAAACATAGTCTCCGCGCGGTTTAAGGCCAACACTTACAGCGTGGCCAATAAATCGTTGCCAAAAGGCGCCGAGGTTTATACCATACTTCCACCCCTAATGACAACGAACAATGTCCTGATATGCCCACCACCATTAAGACTGCCGCAGAAATTGAGAAAATGCGGATTGCTGGTCAATTAGCTGCCCAAGTAATAGAAATGATTACCCCACACGTGCAAATTGGCGTGACCACAGAGAAACTGGACCAACTGTGCCACGATTATATTGTCAATGAATTAGAAGCCATTCCGGCACCTCTGAATTATAAAGGTTTTCCCAAATCGGTCTGCACCTCCGTTAACCATGTTGTGTGCCATGGCATACCTGGTAGCAAAAAACTTAAAAAAGGTGACATCCTGAATATCGACGTCACTGTCATTAAAGATGGTTACCATGGCGACACCAGCCGTATGTTTTATCTGGGCAAACCATCCGTCCTGGCCAAACGCCTAGTTGAAACAACTTATGCCGCGATGTGGGAAGGTATTAACACGGTCAAACCAGGCATGACCTTAGGTGATATAGGCCACACCATCCAAAGCTTTGCTGAATCCCATCGTTTTTCCGTCGTGCGCGACTTCTGCGGCCATGGCATCGGTCGCGAATTCCATGAAGAACCACAAGTATTGCATTATGGTAAGCCAATGAGCGGTATGGTGCTGGAGCCTGGTATGACATTCACCATTGAACCGATGCTCAACGCCGGTAAATTTGCGACCAGCATACTGCCAGATGGTTGGACCGCGGTCACTAAAGATCGTTCCTTATCGGCACAGTACGAGCACACCATTTTAGTGACACCGACAGGACGCGAAGTACTCACACTGCGCAGCGAAGAAACCGATCATGGCAACCCCGCATAATTGGACTGACTCACTCCAAGAGCAGGACATTTTCTGCAAATTGCGCACCGAATCTGACCGGGTCGATCAGTTGCTCTGTGATATTTGGCCTGATGACATTCCAAGCGTTAGCTTAATTGCCACCGGTGGATACGGTCGACGTGCGCTGTTTCCACATTCAGACATCGATTTATTAATTCTGTACGAAACCCAATTGCCGGACGACCATAAAATCCACGACACTATTCAGCAATTTTGGCAGCATGACCTCACGATTAGCCACAGCGTACGTTCACTCAACCAATGCCTCAGCGATGCCGCAGAAGATCTGAATTTCTATACCAGTCTGCTCGAAGCACGGCCACTGAAAGACCCGGCCAGTTTGCTCGCTAAACTCACCCGAACCTTGCAAGATCATGACCCTTGGGCTAGAGACCATTTTTTTACTGTCAAATACCAAGAGCAGAAACAACGCCACCAGAAATATGCTTTAAACCTGGAGCCCAATGTAAAAGAAGCACCTGGCGGACTGCGTGACATACATTCAATCCGCTGGATGACTTCGCATTATCTAGGACTCGCGGATATGGAGCACTTACATGCCAAAACCTATCTCACCACCCAGGAAAAAGAAGACTGCCTAGAAGCCATTACCTTCCTCTGCGAAATCCGTTATCGCTTACACACACTGACAGGCAAAGGTGAAAACCGACTACTGTTTGACTACCAAAAAGAGTTGGCGACACAACTGGGCTACCAAGATGACCAGAATCTGCAAGGTGTTGAGCATTTCATGCAGCACTATTATCAGCACACACATACCATTTCTGTGATCAACGAATTAATTCTACAGCTCTTACATGAAGAACTACTCGATACCTATAATGGCCCCGAAACCACACCCATCAATGCATATTTCCAACGCAAACACACGTATTTAGACCACACAGATACAGCGGATTTTGCCCAACATCCTGCACTGGTATTAGAAAGCTACGTTATGCTGTGCCAGCATCCAGAACTCAGCGGCTTTAGTGCTCGACTGATTCGACTTTTACGCGAACATAGCCTGTTGATCGACGATCATTTCCGTGCCGAACCCCAGCATAAAGCGCTGTTCATGAGCCTACTCAAACAACCACAAGGCGTGTACCACCAGCTACGCAATATGCTGCGCTACGGCACTTTGATCCAATACATCCCTGATTTTTCGCATGTGTTTGGCCAAATGCAATTTGACCTGTATCACACTTACACCGTAGACCGACACACCATGCAGCTGTTAAAAGAACTACGCCAAATAGTGACCGGTGAAGCTACCGAAACATTGCCATTGTGTGACCAGGTCATTCAAATGTTGCCAGACCTGTCTTTACTCTACCTTGCAGCCTTATTTCACGATATCGGTAAAGGACGCGGCTGCGATCATTCTTCCTGGGGTGCTGAAGCGGTTAAAAAATTTGCACTTGATCATGATTTAACTGTTGCGGATGCTGATTTGGTCAGCTGGTTGGTGAAACATCATTTACTGATGTCACTCACTGCGCAAAAAACTGATATCTCAGACCCAGATGTTATCCAACGTTTCGCGCAACGAGTCGGCACTCAGGACCGATTGAACTACTTGTATGTACTGACCGTGGCTGATATTCGCGCAACTAACATCAGCCTTTGGAATGGCTGGCGCGATAGCTTGCTGAAAAGCCTCTACCACTCCACCACATTGGAACTGGCACAGGCCATTGAAATCTCACATGCCAACTCTGCCGAACAAACAAAACAAGCCATCTTGCAACGCGCGCGGGACCCCAACGCGCTTGAAAAGCTGTGGAAAACTTGGCCCGAACCTTATTTCTGTCATTACGCTGTAGAAACTATCGAATGGCATTTGCACACTGTTATGTCCAGCAAAACACCGCTTGAACCCCGCATCCAAGCTCGCATACATCCTAACCATGAACAATGCGAGATTTTTCTGTATCTAAAACGCCAGAACTATCTATTTGCGACTTTAATGTCCATCATTGACCGCTTAAACCTGAATATTGTGCAAGCACGCACGGACTATACACAAGATGAGTTCCTATTACTGAGCATTGTGGTCCTAAACCGCGACCATGCACCGCTCACAATCGAAGAACAGCAAGAGCTTTGCAACACTTTGCGAGATGATCTGCGTCATATCTGCGAACCCAAAGCTTTAAGTTTTCAGCACCGTAGACAACACCATAAAACCTTTAGCATCGATACCAAAATCGAAGTACAACCAGCCAAACACAACTGCTTAACATTAAACCTCACTACCATGGACTATCCAGGTTTACTGGCAGAAGTGAGTAAAGTTTTCACGCTCTACAACCTGCGCGTTCACCATGCACAGATCAATACCGTGGGCGAACGTGCGGAAGATTATTTTATCCTCGGACTGGCTGAGCAAGCTGATGTGGACCGCGTAGCTGAACAACTAAAAGCCACATTACGTGATGTGTTGGTAACCGATTAAACGCACAGAGACTTTTCACTTCAGCTAAGCATTTGACGGCAGGCTATAGTCAGATGCTGTCCGAAAATGGGTATTTTTCTTGTTATGCATTCAAACAGATGCGGATTTTTGGGATGTGCAGGGTCATAATACCGATTTGTCACGTGATATGCAGCACACAAGCCATGGAAAAGGTATACCCGAGTGATT
>CAZIIK010000068.1:0-14906 GCA_964539235.1 uncultured Gammaproteobacteria bacterium
CATGAAAATTAGTCTTTTTGGCTTGTGATGATCAAATTTGCATCAAAAATCCAAATGTAGAGTGCATTACGGTAGCATGCTGAAAAATGCCTTTAACAAAGGCTTGGCCGAAGGCAGAAGCTTCTCGGGTACCCTCTTAGAGAATATCAAATTGAAATTGAATTTGGATTCGTTATTTCAACTCAGAGTCGTTTAGAGTCTGTCGTCAAAAAAAGATGTTGGGTTTGCTCAAAGTAAGTTCAAATAATCATCTTCCACCAAGCCTTGCTGTTTCAAAAGCTAGGCCGTACAATACGCGACTGGCTAGACTCAGCCATAAATGGGTTTGGTCAATTGGTTAGTTATTTATGGCAAGGAGATAAACATGGTTTTAACCGTTGATAAGAAAGCAGAAATTATTCAGGAATATCAAAAAACAGCAGGAGACACAGGTTCGACAGAAGTACAAGTTGCCTTGTTAACAGCGCGTATCAATGACCTCAGCGGTCACTTTAAAGCACACAAACATGATCACCATTCACGTCGTGGTTTGTTACGTGCTGTGAGTCAACGTCGTAAGTTATTGGATTATTTGAAACGTAAAGATTTAGAGGGCTATCGTCAGCTCATTAAACGTTTGGGTCTGCGTCGTTAGCGCCGTCTCCTACGTTGGTACAAAGGCCCGTTCTGCGGGCTTTTGTGTAGAGGCCGTTTTTTGTTTGGCTTTTCAGGTTGAAAAAGTATCGCGGGTTCCCGCAATTTTTAATGCCTGTGTTGGCCATTGCAGATATCGGCACTCGTTATGAAGTAAGGAAAATTACATGAAAATTTTTAAAAAGACATTCCCATACGGTGAGCATGAAGTTGTATTGGAAACCGGTGGGATTGCACGCCAGGCGACAGCCTCTGTAGTGGTGCGTATTAAAGACACCATGGTGTTAGTGACTGCTGTTGTGAAAAAAGAAGCACGTGAAGGGGCTGACTTCTTTCCTTTGACTGTGAACTATCAGGAAAAAATGTACAGTGCGGGCAAAATCCCCGGCGGATTTTTGAAACGTGAAGGTCGTCCGGCTGACCATGAAACCTTAATCGCACGTTTGATTGACCGTCCGTTGCGTCCGTTGTTTCCCAAAGGTTTTTATAACGAAATTCAAGTTGTAGCGACCGTTATGTCATTGGATCCAGAAGTGCCTTCTGACATTCCTGCGTTGATTGGTGCCTCTGCAGTATTGAGTTTATCCGGTGCGCCATTTCAAGGTCCAATCGGTGCGGCACGCGTTGGTTATGCAGACGGTCAATACTTATTGAACCCAAGCCGTGAAGCGCTTGAAGCTTCAGAATTAGAACTGGTTGTAGCTGGAACAGAAACCGCTGTGTTGATGGTTGAGTCTGAAGCACAAGAATTACCAGAAGATGTGATGCTTGGTGCAGTTTTATTTGGCCATGAGCACATGCAAGTTGCGATTAAAGCGATTAACGAATTGACAGCTGCTTGTGGTAAAGAAAAATGGAATTGGCAACCGGCTGCAGCTAATGAAACTTTAGAAAAGCAAGTGGCGGATTTAATTGCTGACGACTTAAAAGCAGCTTATGGCGTGCATGAAAAACTGGCGCGTTATGAGCAATTAGCCGTGATTAAAGAGAAACTGGTGGCGCAATTGGTGACAGATGCTGAGAACTCACCGACAGAGGCCGAAGTTTTAGCGATCTTCAGCAATCTTGAACATCATCATGTGCGTCAAACCATTCTCGATGGTGAACTGCGTATCGATGGTCGTGACACCAAAACAGTGCGTCCGATTCGCATTGAGAACAGCGTACTGCCACGTGCTCATGGTTCGGCCGTATTTACACGCGGTGAAACGCAGGCGATTGTGGTGACCACATTGGGAAATGATCGTGATGCCCAGCTGTTGGATTCCGTGCATGGTGCTGATAAAGATCGCTTCATGTTGCAATACAACTTTCCACCCTACTGTGTCGGTGAAACTGGCATGATGGGTTCACCAAGGCGTCGTGAAATTGGTCACGGTAACTTGGCGAAGCGTGCGCTGAAAGCAGTCCTGCCAGCAGCGGAAGAGTTTCCTTACGTACTGCGTGTTGTTTCAGAAATTACTGAATCCAATGGCTCCAGCTCCATGGCCAGTGTTTGTGGCGGTAGCTTGTCGATGATGGATGCAGGCGTGCCATTGAAAGCACCGGTTGCTGGTGTGGCGATGGGCTTGATCAAAGAAGGCGACAAATTTGCTGTATTGACCGATATCCTGGGTGATGAAGATCACTTGGGTGATATGGATTTCAAAGTGGCTGGTACCAAAGCGGGTGTGACTGCTTTGCAAATGGATATCAAGATTGCTGGGATCACAAAAGAAATCATGTCTGCTGCTTTGGAACAAGCGAAAGCTGGCCGGATGCATATCCTGAAGCTGATGGGCCAAGCGTTGCCGAAGCCGCAAGAAATGTCGACACATGCACCACGGATCTACACCTTGAAAGTTGATCCAGAAAAAGTGCGTGACATTATCGGTAAAGGCGGTGCGACCATTCGCAGCATTACCGAAGAAACTGGTGTTGATATCGACCTGCAAGATGACGGTTCTGTCCAAGTCTTTGCCACAACAGGTGATGCGGCAGAAGCTGCAGTGAAGCGTATCGAAATGATCACAGCAGAAGTCGAAGCTCAGCAGCATTACATTGGTAAAGTCGCGCGTATTGTTGATTTCGGTGCGTTTGTGACCTTGCTGCCAGGCAAAGATGGTTTGTTGCATATTTCGCAAATCCAAGAAGAACGTTTGGAACAGGTGGAAGGTGTACTCAGCCTAGGTCAGATGGTTCGGGTCTATGTCCAAGACATCGATCGCCAAGGTCGTATCAAGTTAGTCTTGAAAGGCATTGACCAAAGCGATATTCCTGAAGATGCTGAAGTCGGTCCATGTGCTGTGGCTGAAGCAACTGATGCGGCACAAGCGCCTGCAGAAAACACAGAAGCAGAGCCTGCGCCAGCAGACGAAGATGCCGATGCAAAAACAACTGAAAAATAAACGCCAACTGCGAACCCGCAGCGGCATTTTAATTGTGCTGGCCGTGACATTCGTCGCTGCCAGCTTTTTTATGGCTGGCTATTGGTTGTCGCGTGTGGGTGCAATCCCTAACTTTGCGGAGATCCAAAACTTCCAACGGCGCCAGCAAGTATTTGTTGCATTCTTATTGCCTAAAATTTGTCGGATAAACCGTCTGATTGTGTGGCAACGACGTAACGCCCAGCAAATGCATGTGTATTGGTTGCGTAATGGCCGTTTGACACGATCATCACACCATTGGATTGAGCAACTGGCGCAACGCTATCAAATCAGCCAGCCGACATTGAATGACTCTTTTTGGTCGCATTTATTGCTGCGTGTTGATGTGATTCCGCCTGGTTTGGCCTTGGCGCAAGCAGCAAATGAGTCGGGCTGGGGCACTTCGCGCTTTGCTCAGCAAGGCAATAATTTATTTGGTCAATGGTGCTTTACTGCCGGGTGTGGTTTAGTGCCACGTGATCGTCAGGCCGGTGCGCAATACGAAGTCAAAGCCTTCAAAACAGTACGTGCTGCAGTGCGTGCTTATGTGTATAACCTAAATACCAATGCGGCGTATCAACATTTGCGCCTGATTCGTCAGCAACTGCGTGTGCAGGGGCTGCCGTTATCCAGCACGGATTTAGCCGCTGGCTTAGATCAGTATTCGCAAAAAGGGGCGGCTTATGCCCAGTTGATCCAGTCTATTATTGTTCAATATCACCTAAAACAGTATGATTCCGGCCATTGTTAAGCAACAGCCTGGTGCGGTGAGTTGACTGAGTGGCGCGTATGATACAGACACCCCAACGGATATTAATCAGTCGTACCGATAATTTAGGCGATGTGGTGCTGACTTTGCCATTGGCTAAATGGTTAAAGCAGCACTGGCCACAAGTGACTATTATGTTTCTGTGCCGACCTTATGCGGCAGCTATTGTGCAAGCCTGTCCCGATGTTGATGATGTCGTGACGTGGTCAGCGGATCAGTCGGATCAACAAGTCTGTCAATCTCTGCAGGCCTTGCAAGTTGATATGATTTTGCATGTGTTCCCTAATCGACAGATTGCACGGTGTGCACGGCGCATCAAAATTGCCCAGCGTGTTGGCACCCGTCGTCGTTGGTATCAATGGTTAACCTGTAATCACCGACCCAACTTTAGCCGCGCACATTCAGCCGCACATGAAGCCCAGTTGAATTTTAAATTATTGGCAGCATTGGGATTAGCCCCTGTGCCTAGCATGGAGAGTCTGCAGCAAGCGACGTATCTCGAGCCATCTGCTGAACAGCAGGCATCGATTGCACATTGGATTGATCCACAGCGTTTCACGTTACTCTTGCACCCGTTGTCGAATGGCCATGCACGTGACTGGCCACTGTCGCATTACATAGCACTCTATCAGCGTTTGGATCCAGCACAGTATCAAGTGTTGTTAAATGGGGTGCCGGCAGAGCAAGCTCGCATGGCAGAATTGGCTGAAAAAATCCCAGCAGCACAGCATTTATTCGATCTAACCTTGGCCGAAAAAGTCGCCTTATTTGCACAATGTGATGGCATGGTAGTCGGCAGTACGGGGCCATTACATATAGCGGCTGCTTTGGGTATTCCGGTGTTGGGTTTGTTTCCGCCCAAAAAGCGCATCAATCCTCAGCGTTGGGGACCCATTGGTCCGCGCGCCAGGTATTTGGTTCATTCGCACATATGTGAGGCTGCGTGTACACAAAATGAATGCGCGTGTATGCAGGCATTGTCGGTTAATCAAGTCCTGTCTATCATCACGCAATGGCAGCATGAGGGCAGCAACGAATGACTACCGCCACTAAACAAATCGTGTTGTGCGCCGATGATTTCGGCCAAGATTTAACCATTTCGCAAGGCATTGCAGATTTGCTCACGCAAGGGCTTTTGTCTGCAACCAGTTGTATGACGACCACATCTGCTTGGCCTGAATCAGCCCGTTTATTAAAGCCGCTGATTGGTCAGGTCGATATCGGTTTGCATTTGAACCTAACGGAAGGTGATGCCATTGATCATGTACCGACTGTTACGCGTCACGTTAGTTTTCCTAAGCTCAGTATTCTGCTGGCTAAGGCCTATTGTGATTGGCTGTCAGTCGATGCAATTTTGCGAGAGTTTCGGCGTCAGTTAGAAAATTTTCGTACAGTGATGGGGCGACTACCTGACTTCATTGATGGCCATCAACATGTGCATCACTTCCCCATTGTGCGTGATGCGTTACGAGTTTTGTATCAAACTGATTTGCAAGGCCATGCCTGTTATGTGCGTTCAGTATGGTCAGATGTCGGCGAAAAAAGTTGGAAGTCCCGTATGATTCGTCGCAGTGGTGCCAAGGCTTTGGCTAAACAACTACAGCGAGATGCGATGCCACACAATGCAAGTTTTGCTGGGATTTATGATTTTTCAGCGGACCCCAAAGTGTATCCACAGAAGATGGCGACTTGGTTGACCAACATGACGGATCAAGGTTTGTTGATGTGCCATCCGGCTTTACCTGACCCTGAGCATGTCGATGTGATCGCAGCAGCTCGTGCAGTGGAATATCAGTATCTGGCCAGTGATGCGTTTGCACAATTATTGACCGAACAGCAGGTTGAATTGGCCAGATTTTCCTTAGGCTAGGGTCATTGTGAGGTTGTGACTGGCTAAATACTCTACAGTTTGTCATTCACGCAGTTTTTGCCCTGTCATCCCATAACTTCTACTTTGTTATCCTGTGGTTTTTACCTTGTCATCCCAGACTCTCTACTTTGTCATCCCGCACTTGATGCGTGATCTAGGCTGTAGACATTCATTTTTGCAATGATCGAACCAGGCCAAACACATTACATGTCACGGTTAAGCCTTTCAGGTGTTTAAGCCTTTGGTCAGTTATTGCTTTTGAATATGAAAAATTTTGCCCTGCATGCCTGGTCAAACCAGGAATGACAGATTGGTTCGCGATGACTGTCCCTCGCCAAGCTCAGGAGCCTACATTCGACAAGCTCAGGAACCGTTTGTCGAAGTCAAAGAATGCAACCCCTTCGTGCAAAAGGTCTCTGCCCTTCGATAAAAAATCCCTGAGCCTGTCGAAGTCGAGCCTATCAGAAGGTTTGGTGCCCCGTTCAAACCAGGCATGACAAAGAAGGCAACGACGAAAAGAGCAGGAATGGCAAACAGCAGAGCCTCAGTAGTTCTGTCATCCAGTTACTGACAGGTCGCAAAAAAACCTTCTGCTGCTTCAATCGTCTTAGCAATATCCGCTTCCGTATGCGCAATCGACACAAACCCTGCTTCTAAACTAGATGCCGCAAGGTGTATGCCCTGTGCCAACATATGATGAAAGAACGCCTTAAAACGTGCTTGGTCACAGGCCATGACTTGTTGAAAGCATGACAGTGACTGTTCTGTGCTAAAGAATAACCCGAACATACCGCCTTGATGGTTGGTGGTGAATGGAACGTTATGTCGATCAGCCGCGGCTTGTAATCCCTCGGTTAGCATGACCACTTTGGCAGTTAACTCTTCAAAAAACTGAGGACGTTGAATCAGTTTCAAAGCGGTTAAACCTGCCTTCATGGCAATCGGGTTGCCTGACAATGTTCCGGCTTGATACACCGGGCCATTGGGTGACAAATGATCCATGATGTCAGCTTTACCACCAAACGCACCCACAGGCATGCCGCCACCAATGACTTTGCCCAGGCAAGTTAAGTCAGGTTGGACGTTGTATAAGGATTGTGCGCCGTGTAAGGCAACGCGGAAACCCGTCATCACTTCGTCCAAGATCAGCACTGTGCCATGCGCGTCACAGCATTGGCGTAGCGTGTCGATAAACGCTTGGCTGGCGGGAATGAAATTCATATTCCCGGCAATCGGTTCCAAAATAACAGCGGCGATGCTGTTGCCTTGTTCGTCAAATACCGCTTTTACCTGTTCGCAATTGTTGTAATCCAATGTCAGCGTATGCTTTGTCGTATCGGCCGGCACACCGGGAGAGCTGGGCGTGCCAAATGTGAGTGCACCAGAACCTGCTTTGACGAGTAAGCAATCGCTGTGGCCGTGATAACAACCTTCGAATTTAATGATTTTATCGCGGCTGGTATATCCACGCGCTAAACGAATGGCCGACATGGTGGCTTCAGTCCCTGAGTTTACAAAGCGCACTTTTTCAATGCTGGGCATAAGCTTGTGGACTTCTTCTGCGATATCGATTTCCAGTTTGGTGGGCATGCCATAGCTCAAACTGTTCTCAATTTGTGCACCCACCGAGCGTGTGATTTCCGGATGGGCATGGCCCAGTACCATGGGTCCCCAAGAGCCGACGTAATCGATATAACGATTGTCTTCAACATCATAGAGATACGCACCTTTAGCCCGTTCAACAAAAATCGGGGCGCCGCCCACTGCGCCAAAAGCGCGTACGGGTGAATTGACGCCGCCGGGAATGCGGTGTTGGGCTTGGTTGAATAAGCTGTGGTTGGTTTTCATCATGAACATTTTCTTATGAAACCTGTGCACGATTCGATTATTGGTAAATTTCGGCGTTAAAATCAGCCTCAAAATGCTCAAGTATTACTCATACGATCTGCTTTTTCGGCTGATTTTGCCTAGAACTTCACTCAATAATCTGTTCGTGCAAAGGTCTCTTTATGAATTAGACGCGGAATTTAGCAAAAAAGCAGTGGCCAAGCCAGGTTGGCAGGATCCTCTATAGGGCAACTACAACTCGCATAAATGATCAAACTTCTCTAACATGTCGAGCATGTCTTTTTGCTAGGGCGCTGAAATCATGGGTGTATCGAATCCACTAGGGTTGTATCGACCAGAGTTTGAACATGACAGCTGTGGTTTTGGGTTATTAGTCAATGTCGATGGGCAGGCCAATCATGCCGTTTTGCAGAATTCGTTAACAGCATTATATCGGATGCAACACCGGGGTGCTATTGCTGCTGACGGAAAAAGTGGTGATGGCTGCGGCGTGTTGTTGTCGTTAGATCATGACTGGTTCCGGGCACAGTTCGCTGTACATGATGTGCAACTGCCCCAGCAATTTGCTGTGGGTATGGTGTTCCTCAATACCGATGAAATGCAGCAGCAATCCGCTCAACAAATGTTTGCCACCGCAACAGCTCAACAAGGACTGCAGGTGCTCGGTTGGCGTCAGGTTCCAGTTTGCATGGCAAATTTAGGCGAACAAGCGGCATTAGATTGCCCAGCCATTTGGCAAGTTGCGATGGCCCCTGTAGAACAAATGCCTGCCGAAGTCTTAGAGCGGCGTCTGTATTATGTGCGCCGTTATCTGGAACGTCACTTTATCGCTGATGAGAGTTTCTATATTGCCAGTCTGTCTGCACAGACCATTGTCTATAAGGCATTGGTCATGCCAGAAAATTTGGCGGTGTTTTATCCAGATTTGCAAGATTCCAACCTGCGTGCGCATGTGTGTGTATTCCACCAGCGCTTTTCGACGAATACGACGCCAAAGTGGCGTTTGGCGCAACCATTTCGCTTGTTAGCACATAATGGTGAAATCAATACGATTCGCGGCAATCGAAATTGGGCTCAGGCACGAGGGCCTTTTTTGCAGAGTGATTATCTGCCAGACATGCAATCACTGTTGCCGGTTGTATCACATGCGGATTCAGACTCATGTAGTCTCGACAACATGTTGGAGCTGTTGCATCAAGGCGGCATGAGTCTATGCAAGGCGATGCGCATTTTAATGCCGCCGGCGTGGCAAAATATGCAACAGATGGATCCAGATCTACGGGCATTTTATGAGTACTATGCCATGCATATGGAACCTTGGGATGGCCCAGCTGGCGTGGTCATGACGGATGGTCGTTATGCAGTGTGTGCTTTGGATCGCAATGGATTACGGCCAGCACGTTGGGTATTAACGGCCGACCGACATCTGATTGTGGCATCTGAAGTCGGGGTTTATGACTACGCACCCGAAGACGTGGTGTCTAAAGGCCGTGTACCGCCGGGTGAAATGATTGCGGTTGATACCCAAACCCAGGTGATTTTATTGGCTGATGAAATTAATCAGCAGCTAAAAACAGCACAGCCTTACAAACAGTGGTTACGTCAGCATAGTCGGCGCTGCCGCTCGCGTTTAACCGATGGCAAGATCTTAGCGGCACCTCTGAATGAGGCGGAGCGATTGCTGCATCAAAAAATGTTCCAATTGAGTACAGAAGAACGCGATTGCATTGTGCAAGTGTTGGCTGAGAATGCCAGTGAAGCAATTGGTTCTATGGGTGATGATGCACCGATTGCTGTGTTGTCGACACAAACCCGCTCGCTGTATGACTACTTTCGACAACAGTTTGCGCAGGTAACCAATCCGCCGATTGATCCTTTGCGAGAAGGTGTCGCTATGTCGCTGGAAACTTATTTTGGCGGTATTGTAAATTTATTTGCGGAAACCCCTCAACAGGCAGAACGGGTGATTGTCGATTCACCTATTTTGTCTGAGCCCAAGTTTTTGGAGATTCTATCTTTACCCCACAGCCGGTATCAGCATGTGGTCATTTCGCTGAATTTTTCCAGTGAGGTGCCATGGGAACAGGCCTTACAAACGATCCAAAAAACGGCCATCTCAGCTGTGAAAGCAGGCAATAGCATTTTGGTTTTGGATGATGCCAATATTGCACCAGGCGATCTGCCAGTGCATGCATTATTAGCCACTGGTGCTGTGCATCATGGATTAATTGCAGCAGGATTGCGTTGTCGTGCCAATATCATCGTTAAAACTGGTACGGTAAGGGATGCACACCACTGTGCGGTGCTGTTGGGTTATGGCGCAACCGCAATTTTTCCGTATCTGGCTTATGAGTGTCTGCACGAAGCAGTCGTACATCAATTGGCGCCGCTAAAGCCGACAAAGTTTGGCCGTTACTATCGCCGTGGTCTCAAAAAAGGACTGCGTAAAATTCTGTCTAAAATGGGGATTTCGTGTATCACCAGTTACCGCGGTGCGCAGTTGTTTGAAGCGGTAGGTCTGGATGCTGAAGTGACTGATCTCTGTTTTATTGGGACGGTGAGTCGTATTCGAGGTGCACGTTTTGCTGATTTGCAGGCCATGCAGCAGGCATCCGCGGAGCTGGCTTGGCAAGCCGCAACGCCTTTACGGTTAGGCGGTCGTTATCGTTTCGTCTATGACGATGAATATCATGCTTATCATCCGGGTGTCGTACACAGTTTGCAACAAGCGGTTGCTACGAATCGTACGCGGGATTATCAAATCTATGCTGATTTGGTGAACCGACGTCCAGTGGCGACTTTTCGTGATTTGTTAGGTTTGCGGGCAGTAGCTCCGATTGCATTGGATCAAGTCGAAGCTGTGGATGCGATTTTGCCGCGGTTTGACAGTGCCGGTATGTCATTGGGCGCTTTGTCTCCAGAAGCACATGAGACTCTAGCAATGGCGATGAACCAATTAGGTGGACGTTCTAACTCGGGTGAGGGTGGTGAAGATCCAGCACGCTATGGTACCGATAAAGTGTCAAAAATTAAGCAAATTGCATCGGGACGTTTTGGGGTGACGCCAGCATATTTGGTCAACGCCGAGGTGCTGCAAATTAAAATCGCGCAGGGCGCTAAGCCGGGTGAAGGTGGTCAATTACCCGGTCATAAGGTGACCGGTATTATTGCAAAACTGCGGTATGCAACGGCCGGTGTTGCGTTGATTTCACCGCCGCCGCATCACGACATTTACTCTATTGAAGACCTGGCGCAGTTAATTTATGACTTGAAGCAAATCAATCCAACCGCATTGGTTTCCGTCAAGCTAGTTGCAGAAGCAGGTGTCGGTACAATTGCAGTTGGCGTGGCCAAAGCTTATGCCGATTTGATTACTCTATCCGGTTATGATGGCGGCACCGGCGCCAGTCCTTTGACGTCCGTCGCGTATGCCGGTGCGCCTTGGGAATTGGGGTTGGCTGAAGTACAGCAAACCCTGCGCATGAATGGTTTACGGGGGCGTGTGCGGCTGCAGGCTGATGGCGGATTAAAAACCGGTTTGGATGTAGTAAAAGCGGCGATTCTAGGGGCAGAATCTTTTGGGTTTGGTACCGCACCAATGGTGGCGATGGGCTGTAAGTATCTGCGCATTTGTCATTTAAATAATTGCGCAACGGGTGTGGCGACGCAGGACCCCAGACTGCGTGCCGAGCACTTTGTCGGCACTGTGGAAAAAGTTAAACGGTATTTTAGGCATGTGGCGGAAGAAACCCGGCAATGGTTGGCTCATCTGGGCGTGCCAACCTTAGCGGAACTGGTCGGTCGTGTGGATTTATTGACGCAACTACCAGGCAATACACCTCAACAGCAACAATTAGATTTGACAGAAATTTTATGGCAGGCCGATGGTTCTGCGCCGCATACCTGTCAGGTTGAGCACAATCAGCCTTATGATCGGGGCGCTTTGGCCCAACAAATGCAACAGGCCTTGCTGTCGGCGGTTGAATCTGGCCAAGGGTGTGAATGTTTCTATGCCGTGACCAACCAAGATCGTTCGATTGGCGCTGGTTTGTCAGGACAAATCGCACAGCGTTATGGTAATACTGGTTGGCCAGGTAACCCTATTGTGTTGCGTTTACGCGGCACGGCTGGACAAAGCTTAGGTGTGTGGAATGCGGGTGGTTTGCATATGTATTTGGAAGGCGATGCCAATGACTATGTCGGCAAAGGCATGGCAGGTGGCAGGATTGTATTACGTCCGCAACCCAATACGGCTTTTGACTCAGCAGAAACTGTCATTATGGGCAATACCTGTTTGTATGGCGCAACGGGTGGAGAATTGTTTGCTGCTGGCGTCGCTGGTGAACGTTTTGCGGTACGGAATTCAGGTGCCATTGCCGTAGTCGAAGGCGTTGGAGATCATTGCTGCGAATATATGACGGGCGGTACGGTTGTTGTGCTGGGTGAAACGGGCATCAATTTTGCTGCGGGTATGACCGGCGGCATGGCATTTGTTTTGGATCAACAGAACCAATTTGTCGATCGTTATAATCATGAATTGGTTGATGTGCATCGCATACAGGCTGAGCATATGGAGTCTTACCAGAACTATCTGTTGTCTCTGTTGTCAGAATACGTCAATGCAACCGACAGTCCGTGGGGCTATAAAATTCTCGATCATTTTGAAGACCATGTGCCACGGTTTTGGCTGGTGAAGCCTATTTCAGATGATTTACGCGCGTTAACAGAAACGCTACACGATGCGAGGTAAGGGCAGATGAAAGATATTTACCAATTTCTGAATGTTGAGCGTCAAGATCCAGCCAAACGACCTGCGCAAGCGCGTGTGCAAGACAGTGGCGAAATTTATGGCACTTATGATGCCCATGGCGTTGCCTTACAAGCGGGTCGTTGTTTGGATTGTGGCAATCCGTATTGTCAGTGGAAGTGCCCGGTACACAATTATATTCCCAATTGGCTGCGCCTCGCAGAGCAAGGCCGGATTATTGAGGCGGCTGAGCTATCGCATCAAACCAATCCGTTACCCGAAATTTGTGGGCGAGTGTGCCCGCAAGATCGCTTATGCGAAGGCGCCTGCACCTTACAAACCGGGTTTGGCGCGGTGACCATCGGTGCTGTTGAGCGGCATATTACAGATGAAGCATTTCGCTTGGGTTGGCGGCCTGATTTGTCACAGGTGGTGCCGACGCAAAAACGTGTCGCCGTGGTGGGTGCTGGACCGGCTGGTTTAAGTTGTGCGGACGTATTGGTCCGTCAGGGTGTCGAGGTTACAGTGTTCGATCAGTATCCAGAAATTGGCGGTTTGCTGACATTTGGGATTCCTAATTTCAAGCTGGATAAAGCGGTGATGCGGCAACGCCGTGAAATTTTTACCGACATGGGGATTCAATTCGTTTTGAATCAACATATTAGTGCGGCGGACTTTACCTACATCACGCAACAGTACGATGCGGTATTTCTTGCCATGGGAGCTTATCAAGCGTTAACCGGTGATTTGCCGGGTCGAACCTTACCGGGTGTGTATCAAGCATTAGATTATTTGGTGCGGAATAATCGTTATCAATTGGGATTAGACACCGCCGAGCATTGGGTTGATCTGAAGGATAAAACAGTGTTGGTTTTAGGCGGTGGTGATACCGCCATGGATTGTAATCGCACGGCTATTCGTCAGGGTGCAAAAGCCGTGTACTGTGCCTATCGGCGTGATCAAGCCAATATGCCAGGCTCTGCACGTGAAGTGCGTAATGCCCAGGAAGAAGGTGTGCGCTTTTTATGGAACCGTCAGCCATTGGCGATACAAGGTGATACCGCTGTTGAATCTGTCTTGATGGCGCAGACGCGTATGACCGAAGCAGATACAACCGGTCGTACACAGATGGAAGTCATAGAAAACAGTGAGCGTTCAGTCGAAGTCGACGCGGTGATTATTGCCTTTGGTTTTCAAGCCAGTCCGGCAGATTGGTTTGCTGAGTTTGGGATTGCGGTGGATGGTCATGGGCGTGTACAGGTAGCGCAGGCGCGACGACCGTATCAGACGCAGAATGCCAAGGTGTTTGCAGGCGGCGACATGGTGCGCGGCGCTGATTTGGTGGTGACAGCGGTTTATGAGGGCCGTGAAGCCGCGCGTTCTATGGTGGCGATGTTGGGTGTTTAAAGGTTCTAGTTGGTAGCACGCATGGCAAAGTTTTCAACATAGGTGCTTAAGCCCACTGCTCGAATGTTAGGTGCCAACGGAAAATCATGTAAACCTGGTGAAATAACCCACAACATGTGTAGCGACAAATCCTGGATAGCTGCATGCATGGATTTGGTGGTTTTAGGGTTTTCACTATATTTAAAGTCGAAACCGATACGAGTGTCTCCGCGCATGATGAGTAAGTCTAACTCTGCACCGGAATGGGTTTTCCAAAAATAGGGTTGGCCACCGGTCTGTGTTTCCATCCGAATGACTTCTTCCAGTGCAAAGCCTTCCCATGAGGCGCCTAGTTTGGGATTGGTCAGCAAATTTTGGTAGGTATCGATATGTGCCAGTGCATGGAAAATACCACTGTCGCGAAAATAAATTTTAGGCGCTTTCACTTGCCGTTTGCCGAGATTCTCAAACCAAGGGTGGAGCTGTCGAATCATAAATGTGCCGGATAGGATGTCTAAGTAGCGTTTGACAGTGTTGTAAGAAATGTTAAGCGAGCGCCCTAATTCACTCGCATTCATTACATTGCCATGGTACTGCGCCAACATTAGCCAAAAGCGGCGTAACTGCATGCTGGGAATTTGAATACCAAGTGCTGGAATATCTCTCTCTAGAAAAGTTTGGATATAGGCTTCACGCCATTGGAAGCTGGTGTGTTCAGTGGTAGCCAAAAATGATTGAGGAAAACCGCCTCTGATCCAAAGTTCCCGGTCTTTCTGGGCTTCTGTCAATGCAAAAGGAGTCAGTTCTAAGTACGAAATTCTACCAGCAAGTGTTTCAGATGACTGATGAATGAGATCGCGAGAGGCACTGCCTAGAGTCAAATAACGTTGGGTTGTTCGATGTTGATCAATAATGACACGTAATACAGGAAATAATTCAGGTCGTAATTGAATCTCGTCAATCACAATTAATCCGGTTAACTCTGTTAGTGTCAGTAGCGGATTTTCCAAACGTTGTTGATCCAGCGGGTTTTCCAAGTCAAAGTAATTTATCTGCGGGAATGGGCCATTATCTTGGAAGAATTGTCGTTTTTCCACATTGGCGTGGCCCTAAAATAGCGACGATAGGATTGACTTCAAAATATTGAGAAATTTGCGAAATAAACTGAAAACGGCGCATTATCCTTGAAAATTATAAGCGGTGGTTATAATTTCCAAGGATAATTGAGATTTTGTGTTTATACAAGGT
>CAZIIK010000069.1:0-8065 GCA_964539235.1 uncultured Gammaproteobacteria bacterium
GATGGGTAGCGGTGCTGCATGAAAATTAGTCTTTTTGGCTTGTGATGATCAAATTTGCATCAAAAATCCAAATGTAGGGTGCATTACGGTAGCATGCTGAAAAATGCCTTTAACAAAGGCTTGGCCGAAGGCAGAAACTTCTTGGATACCATCTTAGGTGCAATAAACGCATCCATCACCGCCAACAACCTGACCTTAGCGCCACGGTTACGTTCAACGATATCCGCACCAGCCTGCCCCATTTTGCTTTGCAGCGCTGGATCTGCAAATAAGGCTTTCACTGCATCTGCTAAATCGTCTGCATCTTTGATTGGACGAGTTGCGCCGGCATTGACCAAAAGCTGGGTGATTTCCATAAAGTTATCGACATGGGGCCCCGTTAAACTCGGTAACTTTAGGGCGGCGGGCTCGAGTAAATTATGACCGCCGATTGGCACCAAACTACCGCCAACAAAGGCAACTTGCGAAGCCACATAAAAACACATCATTTCGCCCATGGTGTCGCCTAAAAAGACTGAACATTCAGCTGTACAAGGATCACCATGACTGCGACGCACAGCGTTAAAGCCTTGCTGCACTAGCAAGTTGGCTGTTGCATCAAAGCGCTCAGGATGACGCGGCACCAAAATCAATAATGCATTTGGATAATCGGCTAATACCTGTTGATGGGCAGCCAATACTTGCTGTTCTTCACCCTCATGCGTACTAGCGGCAATCCACACAGGTCTGTCAACCCATTGCGCACGCAGCGGTTCACTTAACGCTGCTAAATTTTCTGGCACGGTTAGATCAAATTTGATATTGCCAGTTGCGACCACCCGGTCGGCTGGCGCACCGACACGCACAAAACGTGCTGCATCGTTTTCATTTTGTGCTGCGATCTGAGTCAATTGGGTCATCATTTGCCGTGACAAACTGGGAAAACGCAAGTACCCCTGTGCTGAACGTTCAGACAATCGCGCATTAGCCAATAAGACTGGGATATCAAGGTTTTGGCACTGTTGCAAAGCATTCGGCCACAGTTCTGTTTCCATGTTAATGAGCACTGTGGGTCGCACACGACGCAAGAAGCGTGATATTGCATGCGGCAAATCATAAGGGAAATAACAGCAATACACTTGATCCCCAAATGCTTTTTGAATTTGCGCCCGACCACTGGGCGTGGCAGTGGTGATTAAAATGGGAGTATCTGGATAAGTTGCCACTAAATGTTTCATCAACGGCATTGCCGCAATAGTTTCCCCCAAAGAAACACTATGCAACCAAATGGAGTCACTCAAACGAAAGGGTGTACGGCCAAAACGCTCAGCCCAATGATGACGATAGCCTGGATTGGTTTTCCCACGCTGCCAAAGTCGAAAGAAAATTAAAGGGATTAACACGTAAAAACACAGTGTATAACAAAGGCGGAGTAATGCAGCCATCAGCAGATCCTAACAAGCGCCGGTTATGCGCAAAAAAACCGGCGCATTATACCCAAAAGACTGTCGCATAACCTCATTAGCAGCGAACTTCCTCGTTAAGATCTTCTTCAAAGCCTGTCATCAAATTGCTGACTTTGAAATAACAGACGCTAGAAAGGTATCGACAAGTCTGCCGCCTGAGATAACAAATAGGCTTTAAACTCAGTCTGAATACGCGTTAAAGCAGCTTCATCATCTGCTTCAAAGCGCAAGACCAAGGATGGCGTGGTATTTGATGCTCGCACCAATGCCCAACCATCGGCAAACTCTACTCGCAAGCCATCTGTGTCGATAATTTTGGCACCCGGAAAATCAGCACATTGCACCAGTCGTTCAACCAAGCCAAATTTTTCATCATCGGACACTGCGATATTAATTTCAGGCGTGGAAACAGCTTCGGGTATTTGGGCAAAAAATTCATCTGCATCCAATGATTGCCCAGCTAAAATTTCTAGCAACCGAGCGGCGGCATACACACCATCATCAAAGCCATACCAACGATCTGCAAAAAATAGATGCCCACTCATTTCACCGGCAAATAACGCTTGGATCTGCTTCATTTTAGTTTTAATCACCGAGTGCCCAGTGCGATACATCACCGGCGTACCACCAGCCTGCTCAACCACACGCGCCACATCACGGCTGCATTTCACATCAAACACAATCGCCGCACCAGGATTGTGTTGACAAATCGCTTGCGCAAAGGCCATTAACTGACGATCCGGCCAAATAATTTTGCCTTGTGGCGTCACCACACCTACACGATCTGCATCGCCATCAAAAGCTAACCCTAAATCAGCTTGATGGGTTTTAACCGCTGCAATCAGGTCAACCAGGTTTTCAGGCTTACCCGGATCTGGATGATGATTGGGGAATTCCCCGTCAACCTCACAATACAGCGGAATGACTTCACAACCGAGTTTTTCCAATAGCACGGGTGCCGTTACAGCACCCACACCATTACCGGCATCAACCACAATCTTTAAGGGTTGAGATAGCGTCACATCTTCCACAATACGTTGGTAATACTGTGGCAAGATATCCAAAGACTGTTCAGTCGCCTCACCGGTATGGATATCACCAATCCGAATCCGCCAATACAGCCGCTCAATCGGTTCCTGCGTTAAAGCCTGACCGTTGACCACCATTTTCAAGCCATTGTATTCCTTTGGATTATGACTACCTGTGAGCATGACACCGGAATTGGTACCCGTAACATGAGTGGCAAAATACAGCACTGGCGTTGGCACAACACCAATATCAATCACGTTACACCCAGTCGTCAGAATGCCTTCTTTCAGCGCTGCAACCAGTTCAGGGCCTGACAAACGGCCATCACGCGCAACGACCATACTATTGCCACCTTGACTAATGACTTCTGAACCCAAGGCCAAACCAATGTCATGCACAACCGCTGTCGATAATTCTGTGCCGGCCACACCCCGAATATCGTATGCGCGAAAGACATGCTGCGGAAAATTTTCTAAATCACTGCGCAGAGGTGGTACGCGTGTATCCAACATGATTAGGCTCTCCCTGTATGGCCGAAACCACCAGCACCCCGATCAGTCGCAGCAAATGTATCGACAATCTCAAATTCAGCTTGCACCACAGGGACAATGATCATTTGTGCAATACGTTCACCCGGTTTAATTTCAAAGGCCGTTTGACCACGATTCCAACAGGACACCATTAATTCACCCTGATAGTCCGAATCAATCAAGCCCACCAAATTACCCAACACAATGCCATGCTTATGTCCAAGTCCCGAACGCGGCAGGATCATGGCTGCCAAATTGGGATCAGCAATATAAATTGACAGTCCGGTCTGCAGCAAGGTTGTTTCGCCGGGTGCCAGCAAATAAGAGGACTCTAAACAAGCACGCAGGTCCAAACCTGCTGAGCCTTCGGTTGCATATTCTGGCAAAGGCCATTCTTGACCAACACGTGGATTTAAAATTTTAACTTGGATGGATTGTTTCATAACGCTCTTTCACTTTTTGTAATATGTGTTCAGCAATTTTTTGCTTTGATTGACGCGGCACATCATAACGACCCTGGGGCCATAAAATAGTCACTGCATTGTCATTCACATCAAATCCGATATCTGCAGTAGAGACATCATTTGCAATGATCATGTCCAATTTTTTTGCTGCCAATTTAGACGCGGCATAGGCTACCACATCGTGTGTTTCCGCCGCAAAGCCGACGACAAACGCAGTGCCTTGGGCAGCAACTTCGGCGATGATATCGGGGGTACGCTGTAAAACCAGTGTCATCTCACACGACTGTTTTTTTAATTTCTGAGTCGCCACTGCACGCGGCGTATAATCTGCTACGGCAGCCGCACCCACGACAATGTGCTGACTAGGCAAATGCGCCATGACTTGATCATGCATCTCCTGCGCAGTCCGCACCGCTATCAATGAAACACCAGCAGGTGGTTGCAATGCCGTTGGACCACTGACTAAGGTGACAGTTGCGCCCCAATGTGCAGCGATTTCCGCCAATGCATAACCCATACGCCCTGAACTGCGGTTGGTTAAATAACGCACTGGATCAATGGGTTCTTGTGTAGGACCGGCCGTAAACAGAATGTGCAGCCCAGCAAGCAAGGGCTTCATGGCAATGCAGCCAGAATATCTTCTGGTTCAACCATCCGACCAGGGCCAACGTCACCACACGCTTGTTCACCTTCAGCGGGGCCAATCACGTTGACACCATCTGCGCGCAATGTTGCCATGTTGCGACCCGTGGCTGGATGCTGCCACATCTGTTGATTCATAGCCGGCGCCACAAAAACCTGGGCAGTTGTGGCCAAGTACAAGGTAGACAATAAGTCATCTGCCTGTCCGTGTGCCATTTTCGCCAGGTGATGCGCGGTTGCCGGCGCAACTAATAACACATCCGCCCAACGCGCCAGTTCGATGTGTCCCATAGCCGCTTCTGCCTGCTCATCAAATAAATCACGATGCACCGCGTGACCCGATACAGCTTGTAGCGTCAGTGGCGTAATAAATTCCATAGCAGCCGCAGTCATGACAACACGAACCACATGGTCTTTCTCGCGCAAACGACGAACTAACGGTGGAATTTTATAAGCGGCAATGCCACCTGTAATGCCCAGCAGAATATTCATTTGATCAAAAAATGAGCATTTTGTATACTGGTCGTTATTATGACAGCAACCTGAACGGCTAGATAGGTGGCAGCATGCAATGGAGCCTAAAAAATTGAACACCATAACGCACTGGCCTGTGCCAGAACGCCCGCGCGAAAAATTGATTGAAAAAGGCGCGCATAGCTTATCCGATGCGGAGCTACTGGCGATTTTTCTACGTACGGGCACTGCTGGTAAAAATGCCGTGACATTGGCACGTGAAATTCTGCAACACTTTGGTGGACTTTACCGACTGCTACAAGCAGATCTAACAGAATTCTGCGCATTTCCAGGATTAGGCAACGCCAAATATGCGCAACTGCATGCCAGCTTAGAGATGTGCCAACGACACGCTTTACAACAGTTAGAACACAGCACAACCATCCGTTCTGCCATTGATGTATTTGCTTACTTACAGAGCTGCCTCAGTCATCAAGCAGAAGAGCGCTTGGTATTTGTGCTGTTAGATGCCAAACATCGCATCACCAAAACACACTTTGTAACGGAAGGCTCTGGCACTTTTGCGTTAATCCCCACGCGCAAATTGGCCCAACTGTGCTTGCAGTTTCATGCAGCCAGCGTGATTGTCGCACGCAATCACCCCTCAGGAGACCCGAAACCGAGTCAACAAGACATCCTCTGTACGCGTGAACTGCAACACCTGTTGCGTCAATTAGACATTCATTTGTTGGGCCACATTATTATCGGCCATGGTCGACATCATTCATTGGCATCGAGTGGGCAGCTAGGCGAACAATGAAAGACCCTCCAATTCGTCATCACGGACCCTCCACTGTCATTACGGACTCTCCCTTTGTCGTCCCGGACTTGATCCGGGACAGGCATTTACTCAGGCACTGCCAACTACTATTTAAGGCTTTAGCCTAGATCCCCGCGTGCGCGGGAATGACAGAATGATTTGTCATCCCGGACTCTACTTTGTCATCCCGGACTCTACTTTGTCATCCCGGACTTGATCCGGGGCCTAGGCATTTACTCAGACACTGCCAACTACCATTTAAGGCTTCAGCCTAGATCCACGCCTACGCGGGAATGACAGAATGATTTGTCATCCCGAACACTCCGCTTCTCACCCCGAACCCTCCACTGTCATCCCGGACTTGATCCGGGACCCAGCCTAAAGCCATCTGTGGTAGTCAACAGCACCGAACTGAAAGCCCAAGTTCAAGGCAACCGATAAGCTGTCATATGCTTGACTCGGCACGATCATTAAAAAAACGAATTAACATTGCCTGGTTTCCCGCCTACGCGGGAATTACAAACTGTGGGGCCGTTAACCAGGAACAGCCTTCTATTTTGTCATTCATAACCCTCTGTTTATCACGCTTCTTGGTCTGAAAAGTACTGCTTTAACGCATCAGCACCACCAATATGATGACCACCGATAAACACCTGTGGCACCGAGCTTTGGCCACTGACTGCGCGCAATGCTTTTGATGTCACCTGACGGTTCAAGGCAATTTCTTCATAGACCATACCGCTTTCATCTAACAATGCTTTCGCCTGTGCGCAGTACGGGCAACCTGGGCGCGTAAAAATCGCTACATACTCTGGTGCTTTTGCCTGCGGGTTGATGTAATTCAACATGGTATCGGCATCGGAAACTTCAAACGGATCGCCAGGTTTTTCTGGCTCAATGAACATTTTTTCGATCACGCCATCCTTCACTAACATGGAATAACGCCAGGAACGTCGACCAAAACCCAAGTCATTTTTGTTAACCAATAAGCCCATACCCTCTGAAAATTCGCCATTGCCATCCGGTAGCAACCGAATATTGTCGGCTTCTTGATCTTTTGCCCATTCGTTCATGACAAATGCATCGTTCACAGATAAGCACACGATCTCGTCAACGCCATTAGCGCGTAACACAGGTGCTAAGTCATTGTAACGCGGTAAATGCGTCGCCGAACAAGTTGGGGTAAACGCACCGGGCAGCGAAAACACGACAACGGTCTTACCCATAAAAATTTCATCTGAGGTCACATCAACCCATTGGTTATTGGCACGTGTTTTAAAAGTAACAGATGGCACGCGTTGGCCAGTATGATCCGGTAACATATGATTTCTCCTGTTTAATGAATAACCTTCGCACTCTGCCCTGATGGGCAAACTGAGTCATGCAGACAACGTAACGTCAAAACATTGAAAAGGACAATCGATGTCAATGATGTGTGTGATTGAAAAAATTAATCGGCGTTAGGATCCTGATACGCATCGGGCTTTTCTGAGCCTTCGCCAAACAAAAATTTTTCCATTTCAACCGCTAAAAATTGCCGAGCTGTTGGCTCTAGCATGTTCAGGCGGTATTCATTAATCAAAATAGTTTGATGACCAAGCCATTGGTCCCAGGCAGTTTGGCTAATGTGATCGAAGATTCGTTGGCCCAAAGCACCTGGATAAGGCTGAAATGCCAAACCTTCTGCTTCGCTGTGCAGTTTTTCACAAAATACGGTCCGTGACATCGCTTTTAATCCACCGAATCAATTAGGCTTGGCAGTGTAAGGGTTTCATCCAGCTCCAGCAACAGGCGTTTCATCGGTGCCGGCAATCCCAACTGTGACACGTCTGCTAAGTCATACCAGGCCAAATCTGGCAAGTCCGGCCTTAACGTACTGAGTTCGGCCTGATGAACGGTGTAATGCAACGTAAAATGCGTGAACACATGCTGACGCGCTGGCCATACTTGATTGACTGTGGCGTTGTGCTGTGCACACCACGCTTGCACATCAACCGCATCTTCAAAACATAACGGCGCGAGCAAACCACCCCAGATACCTGGACTGGGTCGCTTCTGCAACGCCACTTGCTGGTCATGCACCAGCACCAAGCTGTGCCAGTGGAGTGTTTGTTTTTTCGCAGCTTTAGGCCGAGGGGCAGGATAGCTCTCAATTTGCCCTGCTTGATAAGCACCGCACTGCGGTTGCAGCGGGCATAACATACAACGTGGTTTTGTGCGTGTGCACACCATAGCCCCTAAATCCATTTGCGCTTGGGTATACGCGGCAAAGTCTGTTGCGGGCAATAAGGTTTCGGCCTGCTGCCACAGAACCTTGGAAACTTTTAGATCACCTGGTCAACCCGCTACCTGGCAATAACGTGCTAATACACGTTTCACATTGCCATCCAAAATGGGCCAAGATTGATTTTGACTGAGCGAAAGAATCGCACCTGCAGTGGAACGACCAATGCCGGGCAAGGCTAAAACGGCGCCAAACGTCAATGGGAATTGCCCCGCGTGTACATCGCGTATCTGTTGGGCTGCCGCATGCAAATTCCGCGCGCGAGCGTAGTACCCCAACCCTGACCAATATGGCATTACTTCATCAATCGATGCCGCAGCTAAGAGGGTATCCAAGAAGTTTCTGCCTTCGGCCAAGCCTTTGTTAAAGGCATTTTTCAGCATGCTACCGTAATGCAC
>CAZIIK010000070.1:0-2554 GCA_964539235.1 uncultured Gammaproteobacteria bacterium
GCCTTATTCCGATCATTGTGCAGTGGCGTGTGAGGCGCGGTTAAAAAATTCTTAGTTTGACGTCCGATCAAAATAAATCGTTCAGGCTGTTGTTATATTATTTTAGCGGCGCATCACAGTTTTCCAGGTAACGCCGTGAAACCATCCTGGTGTCTCGGCCTCGGCATCCATGCCTCAGACGTACTTGGCAAGTAGTTACGCATCGCCGAAAATGATTAGCAACGTGCTGTTTCCTCCGCCTGAGAATGCCTTGGCAGTCGGTTGCTAGGCCTCTCAAAAGGCCTAGCGGGTATTGCCTGATGGGACTCTGCACCAGGAGGGTGCAGCGTCAGTCGACAGGGATGTCTTTACGACGGTCCGCAGGCAATACCCGCTAGGCTGTACACAAATTGCTAACCTGCTCTTAACCATCCCTAATAACCTTAGTAAAGCCGTTACGCATCGCCGAAAATGATTAGCAAGCGTGCTTTTTCCTCGGCACCAGCCACAACATCAAACTGCTGCTGATTCCGAGCGCAGTAAAACAGATGGCTAAAGGCCATTGGGAATAAATTCTAAAGCTGGAAGCTAACAAGGTAAGCATTGCTGTGCCACCGAGTACGTAACTCATCATTAATGCACTGGCAATACCTGCAGCGCGTTTGTCAAATGTCTCCACCGCTTTTGCCCAGGCATTCGGATAAACAAAGCTAGATAAAGTGACGGTATACAAACAAGGGATCAATGTGGCCCAGAGGTTAAACCAATGCAGTGCAGCAGTGATGGCCAATAATATGCCGCCGGAGATAATGCCAAAGTTGCCGATCCAGATCATTTCGCTGGGGCGGAAGCGGATGACTAAACGACCATTGAGAAAAATACCGCAGGTATAAAATGCACCGAAAACGAGCGCTAATAGACCATAACCGGTAGGTGAAATGTGGTAAACCGTTTCAAATAAAAAAGGCGTCATAATCGAAAATATCATCATGACAGACCATGACAATACCAATAGGCTAGCATTACCAATAAAAGCACGCTTGCTCAATGCACGGCCGATAATCTGGACGATTTCCCGCGCAGGAAAAGGTGTTCTTTTTGACTTGGGGTGTGTTTCAGGTAGGTAACATAGCAGGACCAGATAACCCAAAATGCCATAGGCCAGCATCATTATAAAATTGGCTTGCCAATTGACGTATTGCTGTAACAAACCGCCGATAAAAGGCGCAATAATAGGCACCAAAGACCAAATTAAGCTGCTGTAGGTTGAGACTTGCAATAGCCGATCGCCCGAGAAAGTATCGGAAAACATCGCCGTTAAGCAGACAATGGCGCCGGCACCAAAGCCTTGAATAACACGCCCAACTAAAAGCATTGAGCCAGAGTCTGCTGTGAGGCAGGTTAATGTGCCTAGGCAGTAGATCACAAATCCATAGAGATAAACAATCCGGCGACCTGTATAGTCCGATAAAATTCCCCATATACTCATGCCCAAGCCCATGGCAAATAAATAAAAGGTCATTGACCACTGTACAGTGGTAATCGAAGTATGCAGGGTGCGAACCATATCTGGCGTTGAGGGCGTGTAAACATCAACTGCCAATTGGCTTAGGGGTAAAGTAAATAGCAGCAAAAAATAAAAGCTGTACTGCCAGGTTGGGTTTTCATCGTGCAAAGGTCTCTATATCGGTTATAGTATGCCCACTTCTACGAGTGAGGATTTGTACATGGGTATGCGGAAGCGGCGCCATTTTACGGGTTTTTTCTTGATCTTGCTATCGGTTGGGTTGTTATCAGGTTGTGCAACGCGTGCGCAGTATGAAAAAGTATTAACCAGTTGGCATGGTAAAAATATTAATCAATTTATTGATGCGTGGGGATATCCTAATCGCACGATGAAAGCGCCCAATGGCAATACAG
This sequence comes from uncultured Gammaproteobacteria bacterium, assembly GCA_964539235.1. GTDB lineage: Bacteria > Pseudomonadota > Gammaproteobacteria > Francisellales > CACEW01 > CAZIIK01. The sequence goes on from CAZIIK010000070.1 coordinate 1,900, forward strand.
TTTACATCTACCAAAAACGGCAGTTGCGACATTTTCCAGGTTATCGCACACCTGACTACACCTCTGTAACGACGGAGAACGGTAAAACCACGGTGACGCAAAGCGGAGGCCAGTATTTTCCTAGTACGACATATCGTTTTGACTGTACAACCTGGGTTGAATTCAATCGGCAGAAAATCATAGTTCGGACATTATTTCGCGGCAATGATTGCGTGGCATGAGCAGAGGCAGGGAATTTGCTGAGACATGTAGCAATCAATGGATTTTAAGATTAGGATATATGCCGAAATTTTGACAGAAGCCGACTAGAAGAATTCTCGATCACGAATGAATACCAATAGTATTTATTCCCGGTAAAAAATAATCTCATAAGAAAAACTGGGGAGCTGTACCATGCCATCGATTACCGCTGAGTCCATTGTGAGTCAGTTGATTCAAGGTCCATTAACGCCTGTATGCGAACGAGCTGAAACTTTTGCGCCTGTGCAGATCGGATTGGCTAAGAGGGTATCCGGAAGTTTCTGCCTTCGGCCAAGCCTTTGTTAAAGGCATTTTTCAGCATGCTACCGTAATGCACCCTACATTTGGATTTTTGATGCAAATTTGATCATCACAAGCCAAAAAGACTAATTTTCATGCAGCACCGCTACCCATC
>CAZIIK010000071.1:0-3600 GCA_964539235.1 uncultured Gammaproteobacteria bacterium
GATGGGTAGCGGTGCTGCATGAAAATTAGTCTTTTTGGCTTGTGATGATCAAATTTGCATCAAAAATCCAAATGTAGAGTGCATTACGGTAGCATGCTGAAAAATGCCTTTAACAAAGGCTTGGCCTAAGGCAGAAGCTTCTCGGGTAACCTCTTAATGCAAAGCGGTAACCTGGCGCCCCGTTTTTTTCGAATTCAGGTGTTTGCGCCAAACCTAAACGCGCGGATTGACGTATGATGCGAGTAAGACGCGGCCCATATTTTTGATGCAACATCAGATGCCCTGTAGTCACAGCCGACAGAATTTCATCAAAGGCCGCCATCAATGGAGAGTCAGAAAATTTTTTACGATATGCCTCTGCAGCAACTTCATCTCGTAATACAGGATGTCGACCTTGAATTAATAGCACTAACAAACAATCGACAGCCTTATCAAAAGCTTTTGAACCTGGCCTGACATGGTGCATACGCTGAAATAATAAATCCAACCCTGGAAAATGCGTGGCTGCATTTTGTTCCCAGATACGCTTCAACAAAGTTCCACCATGGCTGTCAGGCTGTCTATCTAATAATCTCAGACGATGATGCAGCTTAACCGCATCACCTTCTGTAATGGCATGGACCATACGCTGGCAAGCATTATAAATACCAGGGGTTAATGGACGCCGCGTCGCAGGGCGTGTTGTTCTTCGACTTCCGTGTCTGCTGAACATGATAGAAAACCAATATAAAATAAAAGTGGATAATAATATAAACATCGCTGCATAGCATGATTTTTATAAAAAAATTGACACAACCTAAACACCATGCTTGATTTTGTCTAACCTCGTCCTTATCTTAAGCACCACTCAAACTTGGTAGGTCCACTTTTCATGCGCACAAAAGGCTTTCTCTGGGCGTGGTTTATTCTTGAACTCATCGTCTTTTTCCTGGTAGCAGAATGGTTAGGCTTACTGGTCGCAATCCTACTGATTATCCTACCCATGCTCATCGGCGGCAGTATTATGCAAATGCAAGGCATGACGGTATATCGCCAAATGCAAAGCAAAGTTCAACAGGGCGAATCGCCTGCAGTTGAAGTACTCGAAAGCGCGGCCATTGTATTCGGCGGCTTATTAATGCTTATCCCAGGCATGGTGACCAGTATCATTGGCCTCGTCTTGCTCATTCCAGGCTTACGTCGCCCATTATTACAATGGATGATCAAACGCGGCGCAGTTCCTACCGGCTCTGCTCAACGACCATCCGGTAATGTCTATGACGCTGAAATAGAACGTGACGACAAAGCTGAATAACGCTTTCGCGCAACTGCATCAACAAGGCTTCCAAAAACGCCAAGCGCAATTGGACATGTCCCAAACTATTGCGCATGCCCTGCAACACAATCAAATAGCCATTATCGAAGGGGGTACCGGGGTCGGCAAAAGCTTCGGCTACTTACTGCCCACACTGCTCACACTGCCACCGGGCAAAACCTTAGTCATTGCAACTGCAACCGTTGCCTTGCAACAGCAACTACTGGAAACCGACATTCCACGGATTAAATCCCTGCTGCCAGATGATATGACTATCGAAATGGCCAAAGGACGCCGGCGTTATGTTTGCCTGGCCCGGTTACATGAATGTGCAACGCAACAAACGCAAGGCGATCTGGCGTTATTTGGTGTTATCACGCCTCTAAAGAAAACTGAAAAACCCCAGATTAAACGCCTGTTCAAAGACTATACCGAACAACGTTGGCAAGGTGATCGCGACAGCTTAGACACCGAAGTAGACGACGAGCTTTGGCTCAAACTTACCACTGATGCCGCTGGCTGCAGTAATCGCAAGTGCCAATTTTTTCGCGACTGTGCCTATTTTCATGCCAAAAAGCGCTTACAAAAAGCGCAGGTCATTATCACCAATCAAGACCTCTTACTCGCCGACATTAGCTTTGGCACCGGTGTATTACTCCCCAAACAAGAGGACTGCATTTACGTTATTGATGAAGCCCATCATCTACCTGAAAAAGCCATTCAACATTTTGCTGCTCAAACCACACTATTGGGCCATATCAGCTGGTTAGACCGGGTAATGCGCACCGTTGGACAAGTGCAAACCGAACTTAAACTCACAGAAGCACATTTAGCCCAGCTCACGAACGAAGTTGATAACGTCAAACAAGCGTTACAGTCACTGCATACCGCTATTGAAAATCCGATGGCACAACAAGATACTTGGGTTTTATTCTCAGTACCGGCAGAACTGAATACCCTGGCAATGGACCTCAGTCGATCTGCGGCGCAGCTTTACGAACGACTGACCGGCCTACGCCAACAGCTCACAGAAAACCATGATGCCCGCACACTCACACAATATGAACGCTTACTCGGTGCCATTGGACTGTATACACAACGTGCGCAACAAATTTGGCAGACATTTCATTTGTTCACACAAAAGCCCGCGCCAAGCGAAGCCCCCATTGCGCGTTGGTTTGACAATGCCCGCGCGCAAAAAGCCACTCAAGATTTTCAATGCCACGTCGCATTCACCCGCGCTACCCATTGCCTGCAAAGCCAATTTTGGCAACGCACCCAAAATGCTGTGATTCTCTGTTCCGCAACCTTACGATCATTGGGGCAATTCAACACCTACATCGACTCTGTCGGACTTCAAAATGACCCGCGTGTTGTCACCAAAGCCCATGCTTCGCCTTTTCCGTATGAAGCTTCAGAGCTGCGCATCGCTAATCTGCCCGTTAAACCAGAAGGTGCGGATCAAACCACCTTCCAGCAAGCCGTTTTAGAAAAACTACCGCCTTTGCTAAATACCGAAACACTCGGCACCTTGGTGCTTTTCACCAACCGTGCCGCCATGGAGCAGACCTATCGCCAACTGCCGAGCACATTAAAAACCCGTATTCTGATGCAAAATGCTTACCCCAAGCAGCGCATCATCGATATGCATAAAAAATGCGTGAACCAAGGCAAACCCAGCGTTATTTTTGGCCTACAATCGTTTGCTGAAGGCATCGACCTACCGGGTCAATACTGTGAACACCTCATCATCACCAAACTGCCATTCTCTGTGCCCAACACCCCGATCGCGCAAGTCTACCAACGCTGGCTAACACAACGCGGCGAAAATGCCTTTTACCAATACAGCCTGCCGCACGCTTCTTTACGTTTAACACAGTTTGTCGGCCGGCTGATTCGCCAGGAATCTGACAAAGGCCGCGTGACCATTTTAGATCGACGCCTGATCGAAAAATCCTACGGCACTCAGTTGATCGCCAACCTACCACCGTTTACTTTGGTTGATGAGGCGAAGAGCACCTAGATCTAAGCATCAGCCAAAGCACTTAGAGGGTATCCGAGAAGCTTCTGCCTTCGGCCAAGCCTTTGTTAAAGGCATTTTTCAGCATGCTACCGTAATGCACTCTACCTTTGGATTTTTGATGCAAATTTGATCATCACAAGCCAAAAGACTAATTTTCATGCAGCACCGCTACCCATCAAGTTACAGATGGTTAATTTGGCTATTAATGGTGTCTACTGAGTTTGCTAATCAGGAGACAGTCGTCTCATCATCGTATTAATTGCTGCTAGCTTTATCCAGCACT
>CAZIIK010000072.1:0-15870 GCA_964539235.1 uncultured Gammaproteobacteria bacterium
TGCATGAAAATTAGTCTTTTTGGCTTGTGATGATCAAATTTGCATCAAAAATCCAAATGTAGAGTGCATTACGGTAGCATGCTGAAAAATGCCTTTAACAAAGGCTTGGCCGAAGGCAGAAACTTCTCGGATACCCTCTTAGCTTTCCTGTTATTTTTTATAATCATGACCCTTTCGCATCAAACTCATCATATTTATGTCCAATTTGTTTAGTACGTCTGCCAATCCAATCACCATGGGCCTATGGCAAGCCAGTGGAGATGTCTGGCAATACGATGACCAGCGCATTTTGGACACGTTATCAGCCGATTATGACGCCGGTATCAGGTGCTTTGATACGGCGCGTGCGTATGGAAATGGGCACGCAGAGACGCTGCTAGGCAAAGTGCTTAAACCGCAACGTGAACGTATTTTTATTGCCAGCAAGGTGATGCAAAAATTGAACTATAACCAGGTCATGAATGCCTGCCACGCTTCGCTTAAATGTTTGCAGACGTACTCTATTGATTTGCTGTATATCCATTGGCCTTCCGGCAGTTTTGGCGAACGCACCAGTCCAATTGCTGAAACCCTTAAAGCGTTTAATGCTTTGAAAAAGACCGGCAAAATCTGCGCGATTGGGGTGTCAAATTTCACCTTGGCGCAGCTGAAAGAATCCCAACAATATGCGCAGATTGATGCGGTACAAAATCCATATTCGCTGATCTGGCAATGTGGGCAGGACGTATTAGCGTATTGCCAACAACACGATATCCATTTTTTTGCTTATAGTGCTTTGGCCAGTGGCTTATTAACGGGTAAGTACCCAACTGCTGAAAAATTTCAGGCCTCCCAGCCACTGCGCCAATATCTCAATCTAGGTATGCCAACCACTTTTGCACGTCTTCAGCCGGTACTGCACTATATCGATAAATTATCTCAGCAATACCAAACCACACCGGCCAATATTGCTTTAGCATGGTTGATACAACACGGGATCTTCCCGGTATGTGGCGCCACTCGACCGGCGCAAATCGTGTCCAATGCCCAAGCAGCGGATCTCGCATTAAACGCAGAGGAATGCCAAACACTGACGACGTTGGGGTAAAACGGTTACACAAGGGCTGGATACAACCTATATGTGGGATATTCAGGGCTTAAAAGCTTGGAAAAGACAGTTGAAATAACCAGGTTAAAATTACTTTTGAAAATAAAATAACCATGCTAAAATTATTTTATAAAATTTATTAGGCTGGTTAAAAAATGGATCAGAACACCATTACCCAAGTTAAATTATTTAACCCATGGCTAGAAGGACGTGGTGAAATTGTCTCGAGTACAATGAATTACCGCCCTAGAACTCAGCTTAATATGCTCCTAAAAACTGAGTGGGATAGCTTGGTAACACTTCTGGTTGGACCACGACAAGCCGGCAAAACTACGCTCGGAAAATATCTGGCCCAGAGCCTCATTCAAACAGGACGTTTTACACAGCTGCTTTATTTGAATTGTGACAGCCCTTTGATTCGGAACTGGCTAACAGGCATCCATATACTGGAAGACATCAGTGAAGTATTTGAGCTCAATGGTTACATTCTATTTATTGACGAAGTACAACGCTTGGAAAACCCAGGTCTTTTTCTCAAAGCAATGATCGACCTTAAATTGCCTATTAAAATCATCGCATCTGGATCTTCTTACATTGAAATACAGAGCAGAGTACAAGAATTTTTAACAGGCCGTCATTTCGAAGCAACCATACTCCCCTTCAGTTACGCTGAGCTGGGAAAAATGAGTTTACTTGAAAGATATCTTAACTATGGGTGTTACCCACAAGTCACTCAGAGTACAGAGCAGAAACGTTTATTGATGTTGCTTTACCAAACCTATATCAATAAAGATATCGTCGAGATTTTGAAAATTGGCATGCCTGCCATACTTGAGAAACTCATGGTATTAATTGCCCATAGTTCAGGCCAATTGATCAACCTCAATAAATTTTCTGTTGACTGTCAGGTGTCGGTCACCACTATTAGGCATTACTTTGATGTGCTACAAAAAACCTATGTGATTGCGACGGTCAACCCTTTTGTCGGGAACAAACGTGTTGAAATAAAGTCTGCTAAAAAGTGTTGTTTCCTAGATAATGGTTTTCGTAATCAGGCGCTTGGAAATTTTCAATCAATCGCTGAGCGTTATGACAAAGGACTTTTGGTTGAAAGTGCCGTTTTCCAAGAAATCTATAAGTATAAAAAACAACATTTCCTAGACTATGAGATTTACTATTGGCGAACTAAAAATGGTGCTGAAGTTGATTTTGTATTGCGGTGTGATGATGGTCAGATTTACCCTGTAGAGGTCAAATACCAACCGATGAAATCGGCAAACATTTCGCGTTCCTATCATTCTTTTATAGATGCTTATCGGCCTACCAAGGGCGCAATCATCACGCTTGCATATGCAGGAGAGGTAAAACTTGAGAATACAATAGTCCGCTTCATTCCAGTTAGAAAAATGCACCAGCTATTTAAATGGCTAGAACTGTGATGCTGTTATTCCCCAGGGGTAAAACGCATTACCAACAAGCCTTCTGCCCACAATTGCTTGTCAATATCATGTTCCCCCTCAAAAGCAGCATCGTAATCTAAGTAAATCACATTCATTTCGTACTCAGCCAGTTTTTGTTTGACAGCTTGCGGCGAAGTAAAAATCAACGGCTGTAGGCGTTTATCTGCCGCCGGGATTTTGCGGCCAGACATCAAGCAATCAATGGTGAAATGTTCTGGCGAATAAGTCGTCACCACAATCTTGCTATCAGCATGACGCGCCAACCAGTGCTTGAATTGTGCCAAAGAAAACATAGTCGTGTCTGCCGCATGTATTATTTTAGAGTTTTGCACGAGGTAGAGCATATCTCGTACAATTTTGCGCGCACATCATAGCGTGACCGGTTTTGTTACGGTAGCTGGCCACATCAAAAAAAACCACTAATCAGTCAATACCAAGTTTACATAATAATATTTTTTGATATTATATTTATATAAAAATATTAAAAGGGATTTTGTCATGAACCATTCCACAGATGGAAGCACTGGTGGAGCAGCCTCTCACCCGCAACAACCAGCAGACTCATGTGATGCAGTCACTACATTTGTACATTGGATAGGATGGCAGTTGGGTGACAATGCTGAGCACTTAGGGAAAGACTCAGGCCGCAGACCACGATAATCGAATCGTGCAACAATCTTTCTGAGTTTAATGCGTACTTACACGGTAAAATAACGAATCAACGCTGCTGTTGAAGCATCTTGTGTTTCTGATGCATCGTTGAGTAAAGCATCCAAAATGGGCTTACCCAGTTGTTTGCCCAACTCCACACCCCACTGATCGAAGGCATTGATATCCCACACCACACTCTGCACAAAAACCTTATGTTCATGCAGTGCAATCAGGGCGCCCAAAGTTTGCGGGGTTAATTGATCCATTAACAGCATATTGCTGGGTTTATTACCTGGAATAACTTTATGTGGCGCCAATTCTTTCGCTTCATCTGCTGCATAACCTTGGGCTTCAAATTCAGCTTGTGCGGTGATTTCATCTTTACCTAACATCAATGCTTGTGACTGGGCTAAGCAGTTAGCATACAAAGCAGCCTGATGCTGACCCAATGGATAATGACTTTTGCGTGGCAGGATGAAATCCACTGGTATCATCTGTGTGCCTTGGTGCAATAGCTGGTGAAAGGCATGTTGCCCATTGGTGCCAACACTGCCCCAAATGATGGGTCCAGTTTGATAATCAACAGCCTGGCCTGCACGGTTTACCGTCTTGCCATTACTTTCCATATCCAGTTGTTGTAAATAGCTGGGTAAATGCTCTAACGACTGATCATACGGAATCACTGCATGCGTCGCCGTCTGCCAGAAGTTGTGGTACCAAATGCCCAACAGTCCCAATAACACCGGCATGTTATGGGCAAAGGGCTGCGTGCGAAAATGTTGGTCCATAGCCTGCGCACCGGCCAACAACGCGCGGAAATTTTCCATGCCAGTGGCTAAGGCAATCGGCAGGCCAATGGTGGACCACAGTGAATAACGACCACCAACCCAGTCCCACATTTCGAAAATATTATGCTCAGCAATGCCAAATGCCTGTGCACGTTTGGGTTGACTGGAGATGGCCACGAAATGATGTTTGACTGCATCACGCACACCGAATTTTGTCAGTAACCAATCCCGTGCACTTTCGGCATTCATCAGGGTTTCTTGCGTAGTAAAAGATTTAGAAGCCACGATAAACAGGGTGGTTTCTGGGTCCAAACATGCCAACGTGGTGGCTAAATCAGCACCATCAACATTTGATACAAAATGACAGCGTACGGCAGATTGTTGATACGGTTCTAAGGCACGACAAACCATGCGTGGTCCTAAGTCAGAACCACCGATCCCAATGTTGACGACATCGGTGATTGTCTTATGTGTAAAACCTTGCCAAGTCCCATTGTGCACCGCCGCGACCAAGTCCTGCATTTTCTGTAATTGTGTTTCAATCAACTGGTCGATGGGCTGTTCATCAATTGATAGCGCGGTGTGCTCAGCACGCAAAGCCGTATGTAGAACGGCTCGGTTTTCCGTGTGGTTAATTTTGTCACCAGAAAACAAAGCCTGAATGCGCTGTTCCAACTGTGCCGTTTCCGCCAGCTCACAGAGTAATGATAAGGTCTCTTGGGTGACGTGGTTTTTGGAGTAATCCAACAACAAGCCCGCAGCCTCGACATGATATGCTTGAAAACGAGCAGGCTGATCCAGAAAAAGTTGTTTCAGCGAAATGCGTTTAAAGGTGTTGTGATGCTGTACAAGCTGCTGCCAAATGGGTTGTGCGGAAATCATGAAAACAGGCTGGTTCAGGAAGAATCGCGATAGGATACTGGTTCTGTGGAAATTTAGCGAGCAGGTCTTGGACCACTTGCCCATCTGGCAGTGTCAGTGACGGCTGCATGTCCACAAGCGGTTGCAACACAAAGGTTCGATTGGCCAGTTCTGGATGCGGTACTGTTAAATCGGCATGATCAATCGTTTGGGTTCCGTACAACAGAATATCCAAGTCCAAAGCCCGTGGCCCCCAATGACGCAAACGTTTGCGTCCATGCTGGTTCTCTATCGCTTGTAATGCAGCCAGTAAAGTTAAGGGTGCCATCGTGGTACGAATTTGGGCTGCCATATTATAAAAGCCTGGTTGATCCTGTGGCCCAACCGGTCGACTGCTGTACAAGCGTGAAAGCCCTGTGATGTTAACTGTCGGGAGTTGGTTAATATCCTTGACAGCGGTATACAACGTTTTGATGCAGTCACCGAGGTTACTGCCTAATCCAATATACACGGTGTGTGTCATGTGCGTTTTCCCGATTTTTTCGTGTTGTATTGCCCGGTTGATTAGGCGCGCGTAGCGCATTAATCATGGTTTCTTTACCCGCACGATCCTGTGTTTGGATATCGGTCCACCATTGCGCCATCGGCTGTAAATTTTGCTGCAGCTGCGTCTGGGCACGTAGCAGTAAAAAATCATAGGCTGCCCGAAACCTAATGTGTGATAGTAATGACCACACCTGACGCGGACGACATTTTTCCAGGCTAGGTTGTAGCGTCCAAATCTGGCGAATTGCTGTCGAAAACCGTTTTGGCATCGCCGTATGTTGAACCTGCTGACGCAATGTTTCAGAAGCAGCCATTTGGCGCAGATTATGCAAGGTTTCCACCTCTGTATGCTGCAATTGTTCAAACTTTACACAATAAGCCGGCCAGAGTAATACCGCGACCAAAAACCCAGGGTGAATCGTTTTGCCCGCATGAAGCCGGTCATCTGTATTCGCCAACGCTTTCTGAAAAAAGGCTGCCCAATGTTTATGGTTCACATAGGGCATTGCACTTGGGAATAGTACGGAGAATACTTGAAATTCCTGCAAGCGGGCATAGGTTTCAACCGCATGGCCTTGCAATAACAACTTGGTATATTCATCAAATAAACGTCCAGCTGGAATGGCTGCTAGATCATGACGACATTGTGCAGCTGCGGTAATAATTTCAGCATCGAGCACAAATCCCAATTTGCATGAAAATCGAATGGCACGTAATAATCGGACGGGATCTTCTTGCAGGCGCTTGGTAGCCTGGCCAATAAAACGAATGGTTTTTGCCTGCAAATCTGCTAGGCCGGAAAAAGGATCCAATAACTGCTGTGCAACAGGGTCGTAGTACAAAGCATTGACCGTAAAGTCACGCCGACTCATATCTTCTTCCAAGGATCCATACAAATTATCACGCAGAATCATGCCACTATCCGCATGCGATCGAACCTGTTTGTCTTGGTCATGTAGGTCACCACTGGCACGAAAAGTTGATACTTCCACAATAATTCTGCCAACCCGCACATGCGCCAAACGAAAGCGTTTACCAATTAAAATGCATTGTTTTTTAAAAATCGCTTTGATTTGCTCTGGCGTTGCATCGGTTACCACGTCAATGTCTTTGGGTGCACGTCCGGAAAAGTGATCGCGTAAATAGCCTCCGACAATATAGGCCTGAAAATCGTGCTGTTGCAATGTTTCAATAATCGAGCGCGCGTAACCAGGTACCGGTACATCTTGCGTGCTTTTTTGGATGCGCACCTTATGCACCTTTCTGCGCATCTGTCTGTTTCTGTAAGTGGTGGAATACCACCACAGGCAGTAAGCATAGATATGGAAAAATCAGCGCATTAATAAAAACCGCTACGACTTCGTCAATCCCGAAAGCTGTCGTATTACCGGCTTTGTTGATAAAGAAATTAATCGCCACGTTAGGCAAATACACCAATAACAAATAGACGAATGTGACATTCAGTACACTGAAATAATGCCGGATAACCCACTGAAAACTGGTTTTAATACTGCCAAACGCTGTGCAATCCCAAAACAAAATCAGCGGCTGCACGATCAATAAGCCATTAAAAATCAAGATCCCTGGTACCACGTGCAACGCGACACCTGCAGCCGATAATAAATACAAGCAAAAACCAGCCAGAAATAAACGCGGCAGCTTCTGCAGAGCAACTTCCCAACATTTTTTGACGGGCATTTTGTCAAGTTGATAGGCGTTATAAGAAAATCGTTGAATCACCGCTGAAAACAGAATCGATATGAGTAAGATCACCAATGCCATGAACACTAACAATGCGGGCATCTTCAACGTAATGTGACTGGCATCCAGCTGCACACTCCGTTCTAAAAAAGCGCTACCACCCTGTTTAATCAGGGCAAATAAAAATGCTAGACCAAAAAAACTACGCAAATGTAAACCATACAAAACTCGAGTTTCGCGCAATACTTCTAATAAGCGAAAAGGAGGTGGCGACGTTTTCTTCATGTGATCCAAAAATAACAGGGCTTTCAGCTGGGGCCGTAGCTTACCACTATATAGACCTCGGTACTACAGCCCTTCATGGGTTAACGATATCATCTGGATAGTCCAAACGATGATGAGGATCGCGTCGACATGCTTGTGCATGCCGATAGGCACGAATGGGGTGACGATACCGATAGGTTCTTGCGTGACGTCGATACCGTGCCCGACTGCGTTGTTCCGCCTGATCAAACGCCAATGGAACTGGTCCGTCGCAATAGAGCTGCTTAAAGATCTGTAGATAATCTGGCGGCATGATCAGACGCGCTAAATCGTGACCGCGTGCTGACCATGATAATCCCTGCGGCATGTAACGTGCTCGATCCAAATCGATTAATTGGACATCTTGAAAACTGCCAGCTGGATGTTGCCGCAGGAGAATATTTTGATTACCCAAATCGCCATGACGCCAACCCGCATCATGCAATGCACGAACCACCGGCGCAACAGCCTTTAAGAGCGCCAATAAGCGATCATGATCCAATGGTTGCCAAAGAATGTCGCTCATTACCTCGCGGAAACTGACCATCCCAGCCGAAAACACCGATAAATAATAACTTTCCAGTAATTGGCCTGATTGGTATTTTTCCAGATAGGCAATGGGGTGCGGTGTGCTCACCGCCTGTTGCGTCAGGCTTTCTGCAGCGACCCAACTCCGACGTGCCTGACTGCCTTTATGGCGCTGACACCAGGTTTTCAAGCGTCCACTCGGTTTAAACGCTTTCAAGGCAATTGCCAAAGTATCGCCTTGACGCGGCAACTCGACACGATACACGCGGTCAGCACCGTCTGTGATCAATGTGGCATTTTCCAGCAGTTGCAAAGGGTCTGCTAACCGGTGTAATAAATCTTGATCTGCAAAGGCTGTGCTCACCTGCCCTTGATAAGTGCCAAAATTTGCCAGAGTCATGCGGTACATTCCTGTGCAATCTGCTGCAGTTGTGTTAGATGCTGATCAATCGTCAACTGCTGTGACTGGCAAAAATTTGCCTCAATAGTAAAACGTGTCTTCATGGCTGTTTCGATAGCCTGTACCAATACGGTGGCATCTTGTGTGTCGTAGACCAAGCCGCATTCAGGTGTGAGTAATTCGGTAGCGCCCACCTGTGCCGATGCGATAACAGGTGTTCCACAAGCTAATGCTTCGATAATCACTAAACCAAACGCTTCGTAGTAAGATGGTAGAACCACGAAGTCAGCCGCCGCCATTAATTCTGGCATGTGACTGACAAACCCCAATGCCTGCACATTAGGATGTGACGTTTTGAGATCACTACCTGCCAACCACAAAACATAACGATCTGTGGGCAATTGAGCGAAAGCATCTAACAGTAAATCCAACCCTTTCATTTTGGGATTGCCACTGGCTGGGAATAACAGCACAGTTTTTTGTCCTGACACATTTAACGAATCTCTAATACGCAGTGCTGTTTTAGCGGGTTGTAAACGGAACCGCTGCGTATCGCACGGCGGGTACACCACGCGGATTTTATGTGCGATCTGCGGGTAGTGTTGTGCCAATTCCCGCCCCACTTGCTTTGAATGCGCAATGATACACGCACTGCTGTCGTATGCTTGTGTTTCCAAAGCTAATTCAACTCGATCACGCCAGGTTGGTTGTTTGCTTAAGCGCTCTAAATAAGCCGCATGGCAACCACCACAAATCATCAGCTGCTGTCCCATCGTCCGAGTGTTTGCAATCGTTAAATCATAATGCTGACGCGCCAGTTGTTTTTTAACCCAACGGGCAAAACACCACTTGCGTAAAGGTTTGGGATACCAAGAACGCCGCCAACAATGAACAGTGACTGACGTGGGCACAGGCTCTTGTCGATCTTGTTTAAATACAAACACGTCAACCTGATGGCCTTGTGCGGCAAACCCATGTACCAGATCTAGAAAATAGGTTTCTGCACCACCTTTGCGGCGGTATTGCGTATGAATCAGCGCGATACGCATAACTAGCGACCCAGTAAACGGTGATAAAACCACTTCAACATAAAATAGGCACACATCTTCACGTCCGGCAAACGTTGCTGTAAACACAAAGGATCACCGTTTTTTCGATACAGTAGCTGTGTCACACCGCCCCAGTTAAAGTTCACAGCATTGTGAATACGCATGATGTAGCGATAGTGTTGCGTTAAATATTGATGTGCAGCACGAGTGAAATGGCCATAATGGTAAATAAACGTATCAATAGGTCGGGACAGTTGCGTGGCCAACACATGCTTTGAGTCGACATACTCAGCCGTCATATCAAGTTTAGGATCTTTGGCACTCACATGGTGCTGTGTATGCGAGGCAATAATCACATAACCACTGTCCACCATTTCTTGCAGTTCGCGCCATGTGCAAAATGGTGCCTGAGGCCAAACGGTTGCATCCATAGCTTCAAGGGTTGGGATCGCCATACGTGCCGCTGTTGTCTCTGCGTTATCATCCAAAATATAGGCCGTTTGAACAGCGAGCACGGCTTTGATTTTCAAGCGTTTTAATAATGGAAAAACTTTAAAGTAAAAATCTGCATAGGCATCGTCGAAGGTTAAACAAATAGACAACCGAAAACGCCGCAATGGGTCGCCGGGTACCACGTTCGGGTAGCGCGCTGCCAGTGCAGTTATATAACGCTCAAACTGCTCATAAAAATCAGGGTGTTCTGCCTTCACAACATTGTTAAACATTAAGGTCAACAGCATGAATAGACCCTACGAAAAATAAAGGCGCAGTATAGGTGAATCTTGTGGCTGTTGCACACGCATAGCTTTACCCTATGCTCTTTGGTAGAGTGGCCCGGCTTTGTCCAACCATTGAATCATCATGTCGGCATCTCTTTCCGTTGCGCTCATCGCCTATAACGAAGCCTCCAGATTGGCTCGCACACTGGATAGTGTCAAAGGATTGGCAGATGAAATCATTCTGATGGATTCAGAATCCACCGACGATACGGTGGAAATTGCACAATCCTACGGTGCTCAGGTGATTGTTCAGCCTTGGTTAGGTTATACCGCACAGAAAAACGCGCTGTTTGAACAGTGTCACTGTGACTTCATCCTCAATTTGGATTGCGACGAGGTGCTGACACCAGCCCTATGCACGGAAATCCGTCAAGTCTTAAGTCATCCAAAACACACCGGTTACACGCTGGCACGCCAAACACACTACCTCGGAAAACTGTTAACACACAGCTGGCATCCAGACCGAAAATTACGCCTGGTTAAACGCTCAGCTCATCCTAAGTGGCAGGGTGCTTATGTACATGAACGTCTAACCGTTCAGGGCTCAGAAGGTCACCTGAGTGCACCGTTGATTCACTACTCCTATGCCAATGCACGTCAACATTTTGAGAAAACGGTTGATTATGCACACTTGGCTGCCAAAGCCGCATATGAAGCGGGCAGGGTGTGTCATGGCCGCCACTTAGTCTTGAATCCTATGTTTGCATTTTTGCGCATGTATGTGTTCCGCCTAGGACTTATCGATGGTTGGCGTGGTTTCGCAGCGGCAAAAAGTGCGGCGATCTATACCTTTCTCAAATATTGGTTTCTGTGGGAAAAGTGTCATGACAAATAGTTGGCGGATGCAAGGCCAGCCAACACATCCATCAATTTGCCCTGACAAACTGGCGGCTTTGTTGGCAAAACCCGACAGCCAAATACTGTCGAATAGCAAACGCGCAACGGTCTACCGCATATTCCATGGAGAGCAAAGCTATATTATTAAATGCTTTCATCTCTTCAGCTTTTGGGCATTTTGTAAATCGCTATTTCGCCCGAGTCGGGCTCGCCGTTATTTTGATAATGCACAGCAATTAAGCCTATACGGCATTCACACCCCAACCGTCTACTTTGCTGCTGGAAGCCGCCGGTTTGGCATACTCAGTCAAGCCTTTATCTGCACTGAATACCTAGACGGTGAAGATGCCGTTGATTACTTTCACCATGCCGACCTAGGCAACACAGTCACCCAAAAGTATGCTGATCAGATTATTGAAATCTTGCGCCGCTTTGTTCGGCTAGGCATTAACCATGGTGACTTGGGTATTTGGAATTTCAAATTATGTCAGGACAAAGTTTATGTATTAGACCTTGATGCAATGCGTCGCGGTGAGTCCCATGACTTAGCACTCTTTATGGATCGCCTGAGCCACTATTCCAAGTCTTGGCTCACCTTCTTCAAGCTCGCTATGCACCGGTAACAGTCGACGTAACCGAATAGATTTCGCTATAGTGGCGCCAAGCTATTCACCCTAAGCCCTCAATGTTTGAACTCAATACACAATACCAACCCAGCGGTGACCAACCAACAGCCATTGCCGACTTGGTGGATGGCATTAACCAAGGCCTAGCCAAGCAAACATTACTCGGTGTGACCGGCTCCGGTAAAACTTTTACCATTGCGAATGTGATCCAAACCGTTAAACGTCCTACTTTAATACTGGCGCATAATAAAACTCTGGCTGCCCAACTTTATGGCGAGATGAAAGCCTTCTTTCCGCAGAATGCCGTAGAATATTTTGTGTCTTATTATGATTACTACCAGCCGGAAGCCTATGTGCCCGCTTCCGATACTTACATCGAAAAAGATGCCTCGATTAACCAGCATATCGAGCAAATGCGTTTGTCGGCAACCAAGTCGTTAATGGAGCGGCCTGATGTCATCATCGTCGCAACGGTTTCTTCAATCTATGGTCTCGGCGATCCGGTGTCCTATTTTAAAATGGTGCTGCACTTGCAACGCGGTGGCCAAATTAAACAGCGGGATATCCTGGCACACCTAGCCGAGTTGCAATATACCCGCAACGATTATGCCTTCGAACGCGCAACATATCGGGTGCGTGGTGAGGTCATCGATATTTTTCCGGCAGAGTCAGAAAAAGAAGCCATTCGGGTTGAGCTATTTGATGATGAAGTGGAAAAGCTACGCTACTTCGATCCACTGACCGGTGAAATTCTACGCGATGTGCCACGCGTCACCATTTTCCCTAAAACCCATTACGTCACACCCCGCGACATCCTAGTCAATATGATTGACGACATTAAACTTGAGCTACAAGAACGCTTAGCCGTGTTAAAAGCCGACAATAAATTGCTAGAAATGCAACGCTTAGAGCAACGGACTCTGTTTGATTTAGAACTCATTTTAGAACTGGGATATTGCCCGGGTATTGAAAACTATTCGCGCTATTTGTCTGGCCGCGGTGCCGGCAAACCGCCGCCGACACTGTTTGAATACCTGCCAGAAGATGCCTTACTGGTTATCGACGAATCCCACGTCACAATTCCCCAACTGGGTGCTATGTTTCGCGGTGACCGGGCCCGCAAAGAAAACCTGGTCAATTATGGCTTCCGCCTACCATCCGCTTTAGATAACCGTCCGTTTAAGTTTGATGAATTTGAACGACTGTCGCCGCAAACGATTTACGTGTCCGCTACACCCAGCGACTATGAGAATCAACATGCAGACGCCACAACGGAACAGGTCGTTAGACCTACCGGATTGGTCGACCCTGAAATTGAAATTCGTCCAGTTGCGACACAGGTAGATGATATTTTATCCGAAATCGAACAACGGGCAGCACGGCAAGAACGTGTACTGATTACAACATTGACCAAACGCATGTCAGAAGATCTCACCGATTACTTACAAGAACACGGTGTGAAAGTCAGATACCTGCACTCCGATATCGACACAGTAGAGCGGGTCGAAATTCTACGCGACCTGCGTCTGGGCGTGTTTGATGTATTGGTGGGTATTAACCTGCTACGCGAAGGTTTAGATTTGCCCGAAGTGTCATTGGTTGCCATTTTTGATGCCGATAAAGAAGGTTTCTTACGTTCTGATCGTTCTTTAATTCAAACCATTGGACGTGCTGCGCGCAATGCCGCCGGCAAAGCCATTTTATATGCGGATCGAATAACCGGATCCATGCAACGCGCCATGGATGAAACCGAAGGACGCCGAACTAAACAAATTGAATACAACAAAAAACATGGCATCGTGCCGCAAACCATCCGCCGTAGTATTGACGATATTCTGGAAGCACACGGTTCACGTGCCGAACCCGATAAAGCCTCAGCTAAAACGAATTCATTTGCTGAAAACCGCGCCCACTATGCTGAAATGACGGCAACACAAATCGCAAAAACCATTAAAGATTTGGAAAAGACTATGCGGCAACACGCCAAAGATCTTCAATTTGAAGCGGCTGCCCAAGCGCGTGATGAAATTCAACTGCTGCGTCAGCAGTTATTGGAATAGGCCTTCAAACAAACCTATGCCACTAATGATCCGAAAGATGTTGCGCCAATAAATAACCCATTTGAAACTGATTCTGACAGGCAGTTTTGCGTCGGATCTTATTCAAATGAGTTTCAACCGTCCGCGGCGATTTATTCAAAATCATTGCAATTTCCTCTGCAGTTTTCCCCTTAGCCATCCAGTTAATGTATTCAAGTTCTTGTGTTGTGAAGGCAATGCCACCCAGTGGTTTCTCTGGTGCTTGTGTATGCCTAGAATCTTCTTCGGGTGTGCACTCTAAAGAAACCGCTAGGATGCTAATGATATGTTGATCAGGGCCATAAATGGGTTGCTTGGTGGTGCGAAATTGCCGAGTTTTCCCCATGTAATCCGTCATGGTCTGTAGGCAAGTGATAGTTTGACCTTGTAAGGCTAATTGGTCACTGCTTTGGAAGGACTCAGCCTGGTCACGCCAAGGTAAATTAAAGTCGGTTTTGCCAATGATATTTTGATTAGCCAATTGCCTGGCGGCTTGGTTACATTGAACGTAAATACCTTGAGTGTTTTTGCAATAGATAGGCGTTGGAATTCGGTCGAGGAATTGACTGCTCAGATTCAAGTGTGGAGAAGGACTTGAAGGCTTAAGCATTTTGCCCAATAGCAACCAGGCAGAGGGTTGGCACTGTCTTTGTACTTCAATGACATGCCACCGGCACTTAATTTGCAATGCGTGGTGATAAGTAGTTTGGGCTTCTGGGGTATTGTTTGCATGACGCACAATAGGACAGTCTTGCCCAGTTTGCTCGCACAATGTAATAAGTGACTTGCCTTGGAGTCGATGGCTTTGAACATTAAATAATCGCTCTGCAGTGGCATTTGACTCGCGTATGCAGAAATCTTCCGATAGTCGGAGTAATGCAAATCGATAACGCTGACAAAAATTTTGCAGAGTACGGTATTCATCTTCCTTGATTGCTTCCAACATGGCGAGTTTCCGTTTAGTGACCTATGCCCAATTTAAATCCGGCTTGAAACAGTTTGTAACTGCCGGTTTTCAGCTTAATACTGTTCACATGCGCTTCTACAGTGCGTTTTGAAATGCCCATACACTCGGCAATTCTGCGAGCTGATAATCCATTTAATAGCCAACTGACGCATTCTTGTTCTCGACTGGAGAAGGTTTCAAAAGATTTTGGATTTGAGTTAAGTGTAATGTCTGCCTCTAATTTAGAGCCTGCAAATAAAGTGGTGTTGACCGAAATGCCAATCATACCAATGGTCTTGCCACAGTCATCAAGCAAGGGAGATTTGGTTGACTGCATTAAAGCCTTTGTACCATCAGCGAGGACAATGTGTTCACAATACCGATGGCTATTGCCACGCATGACTTCATGATCATGCGCTTGTAGGTCGAGAGCCGTATCTGACCAGATCAGGTCCTGGTCAGTTTTGCCAATGGTTGACTGTGCTTGTTCAGCTCCATACGCCAAACTGTCGCAATAATGATTCGATTCCACATAAGTGCCGTATAAATCTTTACAGTAAATGGCAATAGGGAAATGGTTGAGTGTATTGAAGACTTGGTCAGAAAACACCGCGCTATGTATCGCATTATCAACAACTTCAGCGGCATAAAGGATGTGAGGCTGAGGGGATGCTACGGGCAGAACTGACCATTTGAGCTTTAGCGTTTCATAATGGTTACGACGATAGAAAGTGGTGTATTGATCTTCTGGTGGGAGACTGAGCTCAAGTTGGTCGAGAAAATCCGACAGTTTCATACCGATTCTAGGCGGTTGTTGAGTATCGAAAATGGTCTGGGCGCAAGCGTTACAGTCCTCAATAGTGCCTGTCTCGGTAGTTTTAAATAATGCCACGTCTTGATAATCACAAAATGCCTGGAGCATTTCATAGTCTGTGGTAATGAAGGGAGTCATAATCAATCCTTGTGGAATTCGACTGAAACGCACGGATAATTTTCGCGTTTTCCATATATAAATATACTATAAGCATGGAAATATACTAAAAACCGAAATCTATGTCGTATTTATACGGAAAAATGCATTTAGAGGGTATCCGAGAAGCTTCTGCCTTCGGCCAAGCCTTTGTTAAAGGCATTTTTCAGCATGCTACCGTAATGCACTCTACATTTGGATTTTTGATGCAAATTTGATCATCACAAGCCAAAAAGACTAATTTTCATGCAGCACCGCTA
>CAZIIK010000073.1:0-3224 GCA_964539235.1 uncultured Gammaproteobacteria bacterium
GACCCTGCACATCCCAAAAATCCGCATCTGTTTGAATGCATAACAAGAAAAATACCCATTTTCGGACAGGCTCTAAGAGAGTTATTTGCGTTAGGCTCTAGCATCACTTGATTTTGCATCGTTGCATGCGACAATTCGGGGCCGAATTTTTACGTTAGTCATAATGATGTCGACTGAGCAGCCGCGTGCGGAAAAAACCGATACCACTGCCTTAAAGGTGCCACCTCATTCTCTGGAAGCCGAACGTTCGGTGATCGGTGGTTTGATTCTAGAAAGCGAGATGTGGGAACAGGTGGTGGAAAAAGTTTCCACCGATGATTTCTATCGCAAAGAACACCGCATTATTTTTGCTGAGATGGCAGCATTGGCGGCGTATGACACGCCATTGGATGTCATTACTTTGAGCGATGCTTTAGAAAAAAAAGGTCGTTTGAATCAGGTCGGTGGTTTAGCCTATTTGAGTGAATTAGCACAGAATACGCCGACGGTGGCGAATGTTAGTGCGTATGCTGAAATTGTGCGTGAGCGTTCGGTTTTACGCCAATTGCTAACCGTAGCGCGCGATGTTGCTGACAAGGTATATAATTTAGAAGGTGAAAAAAGCCAAACCTTATTAGACGATGCCGAAAAGCGAGTTTTTGCCATCGCTGAGCAAGGCTCGCGTCAGGTCAATGGTCCTGTTGGTGTCAAAGACATCATGCCGGATGTGGTCGAGCAGTTAGATACCTTAATGCAATCTGAAGGCGGGATAACTGGCTATCAAACGGGTTATGCAGATTTGGATCAAATGACCTCGGGTTTGCAGCCAGCTGATTTAATCATTGTTGCTGGGCGACCGTCTTCAGGTAAAACAACTTTTGCCATGAATATTGGTGAGAATTTGGCGATGGATGCTGAGAAGCCGGTGTTGGTATTCAGTATGGAAATGCCGAAAGAATCGATTTTAATTCGTTCGTTGTCTTCCTTTAGTCGCGTCGATCAGGCGGTGATTCGCAGTGGTCAGATGACCGATCAAGACTGGAGTCGAATTTTTTCCACCGTGTCTATTGTCAGTGAACGCATGAATATGTACATCGACGATACACCCGCCTTAAGCCCAACTGAACTGCGTGCGCGTGCGCGTCGTGTGGCGCGTGACTATGGTGGCTTGAGTCTGATCGTGGTCGATTATTTGCAGCTGATGCAAGTGCCAGGCAATAAAGAAGGCCGGGTGAGTGAGGTGTCTGAAATTTCACGTGGTCTGAAAGCCTTGGCGAAAGAATTAAATGTACCAGTCATTGCGGCTTCACAGTTAAGTCGTAAGGTGGAAGAACGGACTGATAAGCGTCCGATGATGTCGGATCTGCGGGAATCAGGCGCGATTGAGCAAGATGCCGATGTGATCATGTTTATCTATCGAGACGAAGTGTATAACCCCAACAGTGAATTCAAAGGCACGGCAGAAATTATTATCGGTAAACAACGGAACGGACCGATTGGTATGGTGCGTCTCACGTTTCAGGGGCAATATTGTCGTTTTGATGATTATGCACCGATGCGGATGAACTGATGCCGCGGGTTATCGCCGAAATTAACACGGCAGCACTGCAACATAATGTCGCCGTGGCGAAATCTTTAGCACCTCACGCAGTATTGATGGCGATGTTGAAAGCCAATGCTTATGGTCATGGTTTGTTAGAAGTCCTGCCAGGCTTGCAGATGGTTGATTATCTGGCCGTTGCTGAATTAGAAGCTGCGTTTGCTTTAAAGGCACAAGCGGTGGCGCAGCCGATTGTTTTAACACTAGGACCTACCACGGCCCAGCAGTTGCAGGATATGGCTATGGCAGGACTGCAATGTGTTTTGCATCATCCTGCACAGTTGGCATTTTTAGACGCGGTGAAATTACCCGAAAAATCTTTATCAGTTTGGTTAAAGCTGAACACAGGGATGAATCGTTTAGGGTTCTCACCTGCTGAATTCCGGCATGCCTATGCCTGTTTAATTAAGCATCCAGCGATTGCCTCAGTGCGTGTGATGACGCATTTAGGCTGTGCAGATGTGCCCAATTCAGCCGAAGTGCAGGCACAACTGCAGGCATTTTCTGCTGAGGTTGAGCCGTTACCCGTGGAAAAAAGTGCTGCAAATGGCGCGGCTTTAATCAATTACCCACACAGTCATTACGACATTACCCGCTTAGGGCTGTTTTTGTACGGGGTTTCACCGACTGAAACGGCATTGCCATCTCAGCAAACATTACAGCCTGTGATGACGCTTAAAGCCATGGTGGTGGATACACACCGCTTAGCGCCAGGTGAATGGAGTGGTTATGGCGCAACCTGGCAGGCTCAAAAGCCTACACAGCTGGCGACAGTTTGTATTGGCTATGGCGATGGCTATCCACAAAACATGCCAGTGGGAATGCCTGTTCTGCTGCATGACCAACGCGTGCCTGTAGTCGGCCAGGTATCAATGGATTTACTGACGATTGATGTTTCAGATGTTGCGCGACCGGTTGCGTTAGGCGATGAAGTAACCTTGTGGGGTGCAGATTTACCCATTGCAGACATTGCGGCGCTGAGTGGCTACTCGCCTTATGCTTTGCTCACCGGTATCAGTGCACGCGTGTCACGTTGCCAGGTGTCATAGTTTTTGCTCGTTCGGGCAGAGTAAACCAAATGAAACCAAAATTGGTTTAGTAAGCTGTTTTTGGTTTCGTTTGGTTTAGTATACTCAATTCATGAAATTTTAAAGTATAGCTTTAAATTTTCATAAAAAAATCCTATGATCATCCATCGTAATAGGTTTATGCGCCATTAGAGGGTACCCGAGAAGTTTCTGCCTTCGGCCAAGCCTTTGTTAAAGGCATTTTTCAGCATGCTACCGTAATGCACTCTACATTTGGATTTTTGATGCAAATTTGATCATCACAAGCCAAAAAGACTAATTTTCATGCCGCACCGCTACCCATAAAGTTAATGATGGTTAATTTGGCTATTAATGGTGTCTACTGAGTTTGCTAATCAGGAGACAGTCGTCTCATCATCGTATTAATTGCTGCTAGCTTTATCCTATAGCGCCCCTAAATAATCGGACGGTATTTGAGAGTAGTGCTCCTTAAAGTGATATTATTTTTTAATTATTTAGGGAGATCGACATCATGAGTCAAAAGCGTCAAAAGTATCCGGCGGAGTTAAAAGCCCGAGTGGTATTAGATTTATTATCAGGGGATCACACTCTGGGAC
>CAZIIK010000074.1:0-27211 GCA_964539235.1 uncultured Gammaproteobacteria bacterium
CTGGAGAAAAATCAGGGGATTTAAGTTTTTAACATTGGTCGCCGACAATGTAGAATTCAAAGATGGAGAATTGGTTAGTGAACAGATAAACAGGAAGGCCGCTTAACCATCCCATACACCAGATTTGACATTAACTCAATCTGAGTAAGCTATGTGCTCTAAAAACTGCTCTGTACTCATGTAGCTGTGTTTTGCGCCAGCATTCATGGATCTTTGCTCAATTTCTCGACAATATGCACCAATAACTGGCAAAGGTACTTTTGCTGTATTTATATCAGGATCAGCCAACACCATAAAACGCATTTCATTATTGAGAGAGGCCCGACCTTCTTTTTGCAATTCGTCAGATTTTGCAATAATTTTGGACTGTAATGTTGCATCTAATTTCTGTACTAGTTTATGAAACACAACTTGCTTAGGTGCTTTAGAATCCTTACCTAAGGCATCTAGCATATTAGATACATCTTTAATTTTTACTGCTGCATTTAATTTCTAGCCAAATATTAACGTATTAAACGTAACATGGACTAAAGCTGCTTTCATCTCTTTTGGCTCATCTTTAGAAAGCGCCAATACTGTTTCATCTTTAAATAGGCGCTTCTCAAAGCTTTTAAAATCTATTTTCCCCTTTTTTGAATTAGCTTCCAGGATTTTCTTTAATGACTCATACATATCAAAATCATCAAAATCACCAAAACCAAACATATTAAAATCTCCTTATGATTATTTTATTGCTTAATAAGCGATATAAAATTATTACATTTTTATATGTTATGCAAAGGTATATTCGCGTTGAAAACACTGTAAATGTCTATGATTAATTTAGCCAAAGGTGCCGTAAACCATTGCCATTTATGGCGGAGAGCAGTCACATAATCAACAGAAAATGTGTTTCATATGAGATTTTTGTGTAGCAACAGATCTAAAATAAGCAATTAATCATAATTCTAGAGCCAATACCCATGGTTTAGGGCGTGTAATTCATGAAAGGATTCATTTTGATTCCATCGTTATTAATTGTAATGGGTGTTGCCTCTGTGCAAGCAGGACCTGTGATGCGTTACCATTACAACGCGATCAATCAGTTGGTGCAGGCAGATACTGACACTAGCATTTATCACTAGGGGTATTACGCCACCGATGTACGTGTTTATAAACCCAATGACCAAGACCATTACATTGACTTTGATTATGACCGTATAAACACGCTCCTAAAGGCCGCTTGATTAAACGGTGGTATCACAAAACCATTCTGATCATGCGTCAGCCCCTAGGCGGTTTTAAGAAACCTCATGACCGCCGAACAATAAAATAATCACGTTACACGTTTTTCAGTGAAGAATCCGTATAATCATCATTCCAACAAAAATCAGGATCATGCTATGGAACAACAACCCGCACCCAACTTCGACTTTTCTGCCACTTCAGATGCAAGTGGTCAATTAAGTGATTACCAGGGCAAGCAAGTCGTTTTATATTTTTACCCCAAAGACAGCACACCAGGTTGTACAACTGAGTCAAAAGATTTTACAGCGCTATCTGGCCAGTTTTCACAAACCAATACCGTGATATTTGGCATTTCACGTGATTCGCTCAAGTCACATGAAAAATTCAAAGCCAAGTACAACATGCCGTTTGAATTAATCAGCGATCCCGATGAAACCATCTGTCGCCTATTTGATGTCATCCAACTGAAGAAGTTTATGGGTCGCGAATACATGGGTATTGAACGCACTACGGTGCTAATCGATACACAGGGTGTTGTAAAAAAAATATGGCGCAAAGTTAAAGTAAAAGAACATGCGCAAGCTGTTTTGACTGCTGCGCAAAGCTAGGATAAGACGATGAAAGACCTGACTGCTATCTGTGTTTTCTGTGGTTCAAGTGAAGGCAAAGATGCTGCTTTTACCGACGCTGCCATACGCACTGGAACTGTATTTGCACAACAAAACATTCGTTTGGTTTATGGAGGCTCCAGTGTTGGCATGATGGGTGCACTTGCCCATGCCTGTGCAGCAGAAGGCGGCGATGTAATCGGTGTGCACCCCGCATTCTTACAAGCCTATGAAGCCATGAATGATGCAGTCGGTCAAACCATTGTCGCTAACGACTTATATGAACGTAAGCATCTGATGATCGAACAATCTGATGGCTTTCTCGTTCTACCGGGTGGCCTAGGTACGCTGGACGAATTATTTGAAGTCTGGACACAAGTACAACTGGATCGACAAACAAAACCTATCGGCATTTTGAATATCAAGGGATTTTTTGATCCACTGCTGGCAGCGGTCAAAACTATGCAGGAAGCAGGATTTTTGAACCAGGATATATTCGATTACATCCAGCAAGACACAGAAATTGAACCCTTACTGGACAAAATGCGTGCATCACAAACCCAGTCTTTCATTCAAGAAAAAATGGCCTTTCGCCGGCGTGATGCTTAAACAGATGCTCAGCTAAGCTTTGACTCGAGAGGCATATTCCCCATTGCGCGTGTCAACCTTAATGTTTTCGCCTTCCTGAATAAACAAAGGCACGCGTACAACAGCACCAGTTTCTAGGGTCGCTGGTTTACCACCACCGCCAGAGGTATCGCCTTTTAACCCTGGGTCCGTTTCGGTCACAGCCAAATGCACAAAATTAGGCGGGTCAATTGAAAGCGGCTCACCATTCCATAACGTAATCGTGCACATATCATGCTCTTTCAGCCATTTGGCAGTATCGGCTACCGCCGCTGCACCTGCTTGATATTGCTCAAAAGTATCGGGATGCATAAAGTGCCAAAACTCACCGTCGCTGTATAAATACTGCACATCCAAATCAACCACATCAGCACCTTCAACGGTCTCACCCGATTTAAAGGTCTTTTCAACAACACGACCATTGGTCAAATTACGCAGCTTCACCCGGTTAAATGCCTGCCCTTTACCTGGCTTGACAAATTCATTCTCGACAATAGTGTAAGGAACACCATCGAGCAGTAGTTTCAAACCGCCGCGAAACTCATTGGTTGCAAAGGTTGCCATAGACTTCTCCAATCTCAATCATAAACCCAGGTATTCAAATACAACTTACGCACTTGCGACCACTCTTGGCTGTCTTCATCCACCAAATGTTTCAACATGTATTCTGATACCTTGTTAAATTCTCGTTTATTACCCATCAAGCTATAAACTTCTAATAACTTCATCCGTAAACGAATATTCTTTTTATCTTCCCATACCGCATGCTTGAGCTTCTTCTCAGCGAAGGCGTAATTCCCTTGTGCAATATCCGCCGATACTTGAGACATTAAATCATCAGACTCCCCAGCATCTTTACGCGGTTTGACCACTTCACCTTCTTCGACTTCGTAGCGATTTACTTGTTCATTCAAAGACGCATAGTCAGTTTTCGCCATTTTACGTTGAGCATTTAAACCAAAACGCGAAGCAGCTTCACCTCGACCTGTGCCGGCTTGATTTCTGCGTTGCTGATACCACAACGCGAATAATGCCCCGGCAAACAACACAAACCACAACCACGCCCAGGGAAAACGGCTCTGTCCCTTCGCTTGCGCCAACTGTGATTGCAACACCGCAATCGATTGATCTTTTGCACTGACTTGCTGGGCAAGCCCTGCATTCTCGCGTTGCAATTCGGTAACCGACTTCTGCGCCATAGTCGCAACCTGGCGCAGTTCCATAATGTTATTTTGCAAAGTTTGTACTTCGGTCTGATGCGGATGTTCTTGAAAAGGCAAACCGGTTTTCTGCGCATCCGTTTTGGCTTGGGTTGGCACAGAAGGATTGGCATTTGAAGCAGATTGAGTCGTCTGAGCAACTGGTTGCCCATTCAAAGCTTGGGAAACCTCAGCTGTCGTAGTGGGCAATGCCAATTGCTCACCAACTGATAAAGCATTACTACCCGATGAAAACACAGCTGGATTCAATGCCCGAATAGCCTTGATCATTTTGCCTAACGAAACAGCTCGGCTCGGTCGATGATGTTTTGCAATACCCCATAAGGTATCACCCAGTTTCACAGTATAGGTTGTCGTCGCGTAAGCGGCGGAAAGTGTAAGTGATGCCACCAAAACCCATTTCAAAAGGCTTTTTACCATGTCTGCCCTCAACAAAAGCACCGATCAAGTTGGTGCGTATGCTAGCAGGTTATCGGCATTTTTCACACCGCACATGCGCTAGTTTGATAGGTTTAAGGCCTGAACTGACAACCAAAAATCCCGCGCAATCTGCAAATCGCATTGCGTATCTAATTCGCGAATACACGTTGGACTGGTGACATTAATTTCGGTGATGTAATCCCCAATCACATCCAAGCCAACAAACCATAAACCACGCGCGCGTAATTCTGGCCCGACCTGCTCACATAACCACTGATCACGCGCTGTTAAAGCAACCGCTTGACCTCGGCCACCAGCAGCCAAATTGGCACGCGTTTCGCCTTCAGCTGGAATACGTGCCAAGGCGTACGGCACCGGTTCACCACCAATCAATAAAATACGTTTATCACCCTGCTTCACCTCGGGCAAATACCGTTGCGCCATGACGTGCTCAACACCCATTTTCGTCAAATGCTGCAACACCGCAGAAATATTAGGATCATGCAAACGCAACCGAAAAATATCACGACCACCCATGCCATCAAGCGGCTTTACAATGATGTCTTGTACACGGACAAGAAAATCTCGCAACCTTGTTTCATCAGCGGTAACCAAGGTATCGGTAATGCAATGAGGAAACCAGTGGATAAAAAACTTCTCATTACAATCACGAATACTGCGCGGATCATTCAATACCCGCACACCCTGCTGCCGCGCCAATTCGAGCAAATAAGTGGCGTAGATATAATGCATATCAAACGGCGGATCCTGACGCATCACCAGCACATCGATTTCATCCAATGAAAGGTCCATCACATCCGTGCACTGATACCAAGGTGTAGCGGCAAGATCGATCTGTAACAACTGCTGCATCTCGGCAAATACTTTACCTTGGGCTGCATACAATTGCTTAGACTGACAAAAATAGACCTGCAGATCCAAATCTAAAGCAGCCTGCATCATGGCTAACGTGGAATCTTTTGCCACATTAAAGGTTTCGATAGGATCGATAACAAAAGCTACTTGCTTCATTGGTCACGTGCCTCAACTGATTGGCAATGCTGAAAACATTTTTCTGCCTGCTGAAAATAAGCGGATAAATAATCACTGAACGCCGTGTGTGTTTCTGCTTCTAATGCGGCCTGACTGGCATGAGATGCTGCAGCCGTCTGCTGGAATTCCGCTAATGTTTCTGGTGCCAACCGCGCCTGACGAAAAGCACTGGTATGTGATTCAGCTAGCTGCAACATGAGCTCAGCATAGCCCATCCGTTGCGCCTGCATTGTTGACACAATTTGCTGGGAAGGCGTTAAGGTCACATCTGCCAATTTACGCTGCTGTGCCGCTACACAGTTTTGATAAAACTGTTCGCAACCAAAATTAGCATCCAACCACTTTGCCACATGCTGCAGCTGTACGAATACCTCTGCTGCCATGGCTTGAAAAGGTTTCTGCTGCCCAGCTTCTTGCAATTGCAGCAATGGATCACGTCCACGTTCCACCACACGACGGAAGTTAGCACGCATCTCTGCGCACTCTTGCTGCGGCATCAAATGATCGGGCAATAACAAACACATGAACATAAACACATCAAGAAACGCCATGGTATCGACATCAATATTCAAAGGCAGCAATGGGTTCAGGTCTGTACAACGTAATTCAACATATTCCACGCCACGACAATGCAACGCGACAGACGGCATTTCCCCCGAACGAATCGGCTGCTTAGGTCGAATAGGACTATAAAATTCATTCTCAATCTGCAGAATACCATCACTTAATTGACACCACTCACCTTCAACCTCAATACCAATATTGGTAAACGTCGAATACGGCGTGCGCGTCGCCTGCCAAAGTGTTCTGGCATAATTGGCCGCCGAGTTATAACAAATCTGCAGATCAGATTGCGTACTGCTCTGATAGCCCAACTCACTCATGCGCAATGATGTCGCATATTCGCCGAAATAACTATTGCCAGACCAAGCGGACAGATAATCTGGCACATCGCCGGCAATCGAATTCTTCATACAGGCTGGCGATGCACCCAATAAATAAGGCAACAACCAATAATGTCGGTAAAAACTGCGAATCAATCCCATATACTTTTCAGACTTATAGGTTAAAAGCCCTACGGTTGAATGTTCTAATTGACGCAGTGCCTGGAAAAACGTGTCAGACACTGAAAAATTGTAATGAATCCCCGCCACGGCTTGCATCATACGACCATAGCGATACGACAAACCACGGCGATAAACATGCTTCATTTGCCCAACATGGCTACTGCCATACTCTGCAATACGAATATCTGTGTCATGCGCAATAAAACCCGGCATACTGCCCGGCCATAAAAGCTCACCTGTTGGCAAATTGTGCACGACAAAGGTTTGCACATCATGCAGATTTTGGTACAGCACCGACAAATCACCGACAATAGGCGGTGTGATCAGCTCTGGTAATGCTTCGGAAAAATCCTTGGTAATCGTCGGGTGCGTCAGTGTTGAACCTAAAGCTGCTGGATGGTCCGTTTGCGTAATAAGGCCATCCGCAGTGACCCGCAAATTCTCTTTCTCAATACCTCGCGTGATGATATTGCGTTCAAAGGTGTGCGCCAAAGCCAATGCATCTAAAGTCTCGTTTAACGTGCGCATAGCCATTCCTTAAGCCAACCAAACACAGCGCGCACGCCCATTGCTTCGCCACCCACCTGACGCCCAGGTTGTGCGTCTACATTCCAGGCCATCACATCAAAATGCACCCATTGAGTCTTGTCTGGCACAAAACTTTGCAGAAACAATGCGGCGGTAATTGCACCACCATAAGGCGTTTTGGCAATATTATTTTGATCGGCCACATGACTGTGTAAATAACGTTGATAGGCCGCCACTAGCGGCAACCGCCACAATGGGTCTTGCAGCTGATCACTGTGTCGCTGCAAATCGCATGCGATTTGATCGTCATTGGTAAACATGGCGCCGACCGAAGGGCCTAATGCCACGCGCGATGCACCGGTCAAGGTGGTGAAGTCGATCAACAATTCTGGTGCGTACTGTGCCGCCACCGTAAAAGCATCTGCCACCACCAAACGCCCTTCGGCGTCAGTATCACCCACTTCAACCGTCGTGCCATTCGCCATTTGAATCACATCACTGGGCCGATAAGCATTAGCGGCAATATTATTCTCAACAGCGGGAATTAAGACTCGCAAGTTCACAGGGAGCTTGGCGGCCATAATCAATTGTGCCAAAGCCAAAACATGGGCTGCACCGCCCATATCTTTTTTCATCAGCTTCATGCCACTAGGCGGTTTAATGTCTAAACCACCGGTATCGAAACAAACACCTTTACCCACCAACGCAACTGTGGGGTGGTTTTCATGCCCCCAAGACAACTGCAACAAGCGCGGTGCCTGATGACCGGCTGCACCCACTGACCAAATAGCATTTAACTGTTGCGCCAATAAATCTTCACCCACTGTCTGCGTGACGTTTGCACCATAAGTCTCACCGAGCTGCTGCAAGGTTTGATGAAGATATTCTGGATGACACACATTCGGTGGCTGATTAATCAAATCACGTAGCCCATACACGGCATCAATCATGGGTTTTAATGTAGAGAACTGTGCCGCAGTAACGCTCAAATTAGGTCGCTCTGCGGATATGGCATGAGTCTTATAGGTAGAAAATTCGTAGTGAGCCAACGCCCAGCCCAATAGAGACAACTCTAAATCCAAGGCTTCATCTGTTTGCAGTTGATAATCAGCATTCGGTAATTTAGGGACTAATCCCGCCAAACACCACAGCGAGTCAGTAGGATCAATAATGGCAACTGCGCAAACTTGATGATCTGTATCGACAACCACAGCATGCGCACCTACTTTCGGCGCAGCTAACATCACGGACAATTGATGTTGCAAGACTGCAGATTGCCGAGCCAACCACGCAGGATAACTTTCAACAGAAACGACACATAAATCACGTAAGGGTGTTGTAGGCGCGGTAATCAGACCACATGTCATCAGGCAGTCAACCATTTATTCAATTTGGCTAAAGTCTGCGTCGACAAGGCGCCGACATCACGCTGTAAAGTTAACTGATCAATCACATATTGATACTGTGCTGAAGCAAGATTTTGCTTCGCAGCATAGAGCTTCTGCACTTGATCCAATACGTTAACAATAGTTTCGGTACCAGCTTTATATTTTGCCTCGAACTGCTTCAGAGACGCTGCCACAGCTTTGACTGCTTCAGTATAAGACCGAACCTGACTCACCTGTGCAATGACATTTAAGTAGTCTTGACGCACTTGACTGACAATGGTGCGATAGGTGTTTTCTTGGATCGATAATTGTGCGTCATATTGCCGCTCTGCTTGTGCCTCACTGGCAAACAACGTGCCACCCTGAAAAATATTCCAGGTTAACTGCAAGGCTAATGTGCCGTTATCCTGATGCCGGTAGCCCAATGTTGATAAAGCTTCACCTGAACTGTTGTTATCATTTTTCGTATAGGTACCCACAAACTGTACGATCGGTAAATGATTACCATACTGCGACACCGCATTTTGTTTCGCCGCTTTCGATAAATATTGCTGAGCACGCAGCGTATCATTACGCTCAACAGCTTGTCTGACCCAATAATCAATATTAGCTGGCTGCGGTTGGCTAAAAGGGAAATCAGTTTTCAAACTCGATAGATGTTTATACACCTGACCGGTATATGTGAGCAGCCCTTCAATGGCAACGGCTAGATTATTTTTAGCCTTGATGACATCAGCCACAGCCTCATCATAATTCGCAAGTGCCTGCTTGTAATCGGTTACTGTACCCAAACCCACTTGCCACTTATGCTGCGTTTGTGTCAGTGTTTGTTTCAGAAAGGTTAATTTTGCCTGCGCGAAATGCACCATATCTTGTGACTGTAAAATCAGAAAATAGGCTTGTGCAATATCTAAAATAAAAGTTTGCTGCTGTTCTTGATAAGTTGCATCTTGTGCCAACGCCGTATCATCGACATTTGCCCAGTTCCCCCAGGCCTGCAAGTTGAATACATTTTGCGTCACTTGCGCTTGCAGCACACTGGCTTGATAACTGTCACCATACACCCACTGGACAGTTTCACTCGCACCCAAAGAAACCTGCGGCAACCAGCTGGAAAAAGCGCCATCTGCAGCTGCATGCTGCGCATCTCGTGTTGCTAAACGTTGTTTCAGCCAAGGCGAACTGGCGGCAGCTTGCTGGTAAACGGCAACCAAATCAGTTGCCTGCACTGAAGGCACTGCAATAAACACGCTGAGTGCACCTATCATCAGCATTCGGCAACCTTTCATGCCCTTTCCTTACCACTCAAAAAAATGTCACCGCGCATTGTAGAGAACTCTACTAACCGAGACAAGACGGTGAAGTGCGAAGCCATTGTATATTGACACTCATTACGGCGCTTCGTAGGATGCCGCTACCGCGTAAACAAGTACACAGTACCTATGCTCAAACGCCACCAAGTCCAACCATCCTTAAAGGGTCACCCACAGATTAAAAACATTATTGCTGTTGCTTCTGGCAAAGGTGGTGTTGGCAAATCAACCACCAGCACCAATATTGCCATCGCACTGCAACAACAAGGCTATCAAGTTGGTTTATTAGACGCCGATATCTATGGCCCAAGTCAACCCACACTATTGAAACGCCAAACTAAACCTGACATTGTTGAGCAAAAATTCAAACCAATTGAAGCCTATGGGCTCCACACCATGTCTATTGGTTACTTAGTTAATACAGATGATGCTTTGATCTGGCGTGGCGCGATGGTGACCAAAGCACTACAACAAATGTTATCTGACACTGCATGGCCAGAACTGGACATATTAGTCGTCGATCTACCACCTGGCACCGGTGATATCCAACTGACATTGTCACAAAAAATACCAGTGGCTGGTGCGGTCATTGTCACCACACCACAGGATCTCGCATTGGCTGACGTCAAACGTGCACACGCCATGCTGAACAAAGTAAATATCAATACACTGGGCATTATTGAAAATATGAGTATGTTTCACTGCCCACAATGCGGTCATGCCGAACCTATTTTTGGTGCAGGTGGCGCAGCGCGCTATGCAGAAAAAACCGACCTGGCTTTACTGGGTGCTATCCCGCTAAGCACAAGCATTCAAAGCCATGCAGACCAAGGCATACCAATTGTCCATGACCAACCCAAGAGCGAAATCACCCAGATCTATCGCACTATTGCAGAGCAAATGCTGACTCAGTTATGCTCCCAGCCGAAAGATTACGGCTTTAATATGCCAGGTGTCATTGTAGAGTGAGTCCGCTGCGTAAATACGCATAGCGCTCAGCAGAGTAGGAAACAAATATGAGTATTAAATCTGACCAATGGATTCGGCGCGTGGCGGCTGAGCACAATATGATTGAACCGTTTGAGCCCGGTCAGGTTCGCGAAGTGAATCAGCAAAAAATCGTGTCGTATGGCACATCCAGTTATGGTTATGACGTACGCTGTGCCAATGAATTTAAGATTTTCACTAACATTAACTCAGCCGTGGTTGACCCAAAGAATTTTGATGAGAATAGCTTTATCGATATTGTCGATGATGTTTGCATCATCCCACCGAATTCATTTGCACTTGCCAGAACAGTTGAATATTTTCGCATTCCACGTGATGTACTCACCATCTGCCTCGGCAAATCAACCTACGCGCGCTGTGGCATTATCGTCAACGTCACCCCCTTGGAGCCCGAGTGGGAAGGTCATGTCACGCTGGAATTTTCCAATACCACCACACTGCCAGCCAAAATTTATGCCAATGAAGGCGTTGCACAGATGCTGTTTTTACAGTCTGACGAAGTCTGTGAAACCTCGTATCGTGATCGTGGTGGCAAATATCAGGGCCAAAAAGGCGTAACTCTACCCAAAACCTAAAGACCCTTGAGTGCTCAATTGCTGACGCCATAGGCCTTGCTTATAATGAGCCGCCTTAAAATAGATGCATTTTGTATGAAAAGCCGGATAAAACCCATATTGCTTCGCGTTGGCCTAGTTTGTGCCGTAAGCACCTTGCTCACAGGCTGCATTGCACCGGGCATGCATATGGCGAGTGTTGATTATACAAAGACCGTGAACAGAGCTGGGAAAATTGTTCGTCCCGGCATGACCAAAATCAACGCTGACTTTATTAAAACGCTGGAACTGAAAATTGCCATCGACCGCAAACTTGCCGCGGAAAATTATGCGCCGCCGACCGGGTTCTATAGCAACACAGCACAATATCAATATGAAATTGGACCCAATGATATCCTTAATATTATTGTGTGGGATCACCCAAATCTCAGCAACCCGAAGAATTCCTATAATATCGACCCAGTGGATTCTGGTTTAGTCGTTGACCAACAAGGCTATATTTACTATCCCTACGTTGGCAAAGTAAAAGCCGCCGGATTAACCACCAACCAACTACGGCAACGGCTTACCCAAAAATTGTCAATGTATATCAAAGACCCACAACTGAATGTGCGCGTAGTGAAATTTGACAGCCAAAAAATTTATGTCACAGGCTCTGTAACGCTACCAGTGTCTATCCCTTTGAACGATTCACCTTTAACAGTTGTCGGTGCTATTCAGGCCGCCAAAGGCCCGGTTCGATGTGGTTTGCAATCTTCGTCCGGTGTCGATCAACGACTGTGCGCAAATTTAGAACATGTTAAAGTCACCCAAGACGGTCATACGACAACCGTTAATTTAGATAATTTAACCGCACCCAATGGTAGTTCAACTAACTGGGCCTTACAAAACAATGCACACGTTTATGTACCCAACAACAACTATCGGGTTTTTGTATTGGGTGCTGTGACGGTACCGGGTCCATACAATATCATCAATGATTCAATGAATCTGGCTCAAGCCATTGGGGATGCGAGCGGTGTTTCTAATACTTCAGACCCGACCTATACCTATATTATTCGTAATTTTCATCGCGACCCTAGTGTGTATTGGTTGGATATGCGCTCACCCGATGCGTTTAATTTAGCCAGTGAATTTCCCTTAAAAGCGGGTGATGTCGTTTTTGTATCGACGTCATTACTGGAGAGCATGAGCCAAGTAATGAACGAAGTGAACCCATTGATTCTCAATGCTGTCAATATTCAAAGTTTGAGACAGTCTATTCAAACAGGGCCTTAAACATGAAAAACAGCGCTATTTTTTCATCACAACCCTGCTGCCTGTTTGATTTCCGCGAACTAGCTTTGCTATTGATCTGCAAATGGCGCTGGATTGGCGCGTGTATTTTAACCTGCTTAAGCATCGGTGTTTTATTTTGCTTGTTTAGAACGCCTTTTTATCAATCACAACTATTGATGTTGGCGCAATCGGCTGTAGGCACCAACAATGTCAATCATGTGATTGGCCTCAGTGCACATACCGGTATCAGTGGCCCATTGGGAAATAATCGCTTTTTGCATTCACAACAAAAATTGATCAATTCACGCCGCGTGTTAATGCCGGTTATTCGAAACTTCCAGCTAGATTTGTCGATCAAACCGCGTTATTTTCCTTTCGCCGGTCACACGATCGCCAACCATTACCAAGGCAACACACCTGCCGCTCCATGGCTGGGTTTAAAAAGCTACAGCTGGGGAGGCGATCAAGTTTCCATCAAATCATTTGCTGTTACCAAGCATTTATACTTTCATTACCTCACTATTATCTACCAAGGCAAACAACGCTATACATTGAAAGCACCGAACGGCCAGGTGATTCGAACCAATTTAAAAACCCAAACGACCTATGTCTTCAGGCCCACAAATAACGTATTAATTAAAATCAACATTAGCCGTTTCACTGCTCGACCTGGTGTTGAATTCAAGATCTGCCAATACCCACCGGATTTAACCTTGGAAAAACTGCGCGGTCAGCTATCTGTCACTTTGGAGAATGGCAGCAATATACTGATGCTGGCTTTAAAAGGGCATCATCCGAAAGAAACCGCCGACTTACTGAATGCAATTGCAAAATCTGCGATTCATTACTACACCCAACACACAACTGAAAGTGCCCGCAAAGCATTGTTATTTTTGTACTCTCAACTACCCACCGTGCACACTGGACTGACCCGAGCTGAAACAGCACTCAGTCATTATCAAGCTGAATCAGGGCATGTCTTGCTGCATAACCAAGCCAAACTGCTAACTGAAAAGCTATATGATCTCGAATCACAGATGGCAAATTTGGATACATCTTTGGCTAAGCTACGTGCAGAATATACCAATAAAAGCTTCCAGGTACGTCAAGCAGAAACTGCGCTTAATGCTTTGCGCTCAGAAAAAAGTCACATCGAAAACCAACTCAAAACCGTGCCCACCGCGGATCAAAAAATGACCAGCCTAATCCGCCAGGCTCAAGTGCAAAACGAAACCTACACCACCTTGCTGAATCAGATTCAATATTATGAACTGGTCAAATCCAGTAATATCGGCGCCTTGCAAGTTGTTGATCCCGCGATTTCCGCTTACTTACCGTCTAATATGCATGCGATTTATATTGTATTGCTGTATTTACTACTCGGTATTGTTTTAGGTTGCGTGAGCTTCATTGTACAGCAATACTTTCAAGGCAATGTGCTTTACCCACAAACGGCCGCACACCTCATCCAACTACCTCTAGTATGCGTGCAATACCGCGCGAAAGACACTACTGAGCCCAAAGCCACACACCGTCGCTTGCTATCAGAAATGCCCGGTGCGCAACATAACCTAGACAACCTACGCTTACTGCGAACCAACTTAATTTTTGAGATAGAAACTCGAGCACTGCCCACCGGCATGATCAGTTTAGTCGCCGCACAAGACCACTCTGCAAATTCATTTACCGCGGCCAACCTGGCACAAACTTTTGCCGATACAGGACGCAAAACGCTGGTAATTGATGCTGATTTAAAAGCGGGTAACTTACACCAATACTTCGATATGCCAAAACAGTCTGGCTTTAAGGGCTACTTAAAAGGCGAACATACGTTATCCGATATCATTCTGCCCACGCGCTTTGACCACTTAGATTTTATCGGCTCAGGCAAAAGCCATCTAGAAAAAGACCTTTTACTCCACCCCAATTGCCAAGCTCTAGTTGAAGCATTATCACAAGATTATGACATTGTCATTTTTGACTTGCCGGCTTTAACGCGCTCTCCACAATCCCTGATTTTGGCACGCTATTCGAACTTAGTATTACTGAATGTCTCTGCTGAAACCACTAACGGCAACGCCATCTTAAAAGCCAAAGAACAACTGGATCGCGCGGGCATTCAGGCGTATGGTTGCACTTTTAATAAGGCCTATTGGCCACCCAAATGGTTGAACTACTAAAATGAATCACTCCGCAGAATTTGTCGCACTATGCGATGATGCCAAAAGTCGTATTCAAGAATGCAGTGCTGATCAAGCAGAAGCATTAATGGCTAAAACCATACCGACACTATTGATTGACGTGCGCGACTCAGATGAATTTTCTGCCGGCCATTTGCCACAAGCCCAGTTTATGAGTAAAGGTTGGATTGAAGCTAAAATTCACCATTTGGCGCCACAAAAAGATACACCCATCATTCTGTATTGTGGCGGCGGCAACCGCTCTGCTATTGCAGCCGACAACTTACAAAAAATGGGATATACCCAGGTCGTGTCAATGATCGGCGGCTACAAAAAATGGGTTAAAATGGGCAAACTTACCGTTACTTAATGAATTTTCAGTCATACTCACTATGTTGTTCAGGTGCCTTCGCACCACCAGGTAACGCTTCGGCATGCTGCGCCTTCAAATGTACAGCTTCTTTTTCCACTGCTGGGTAATGGTGTTCAACCACAACTAGAACCTGATCTAAGATATGACTCACACGTGAGTGCTGCCAAACTGAGGTATTTTGCCAAGCACCCAGGTTCACTAAATACGCCACTAAAAGTAGCACCACACCACCTCGCACCAATCCAAATATGCCACCTAAAAGACGATTAATGAAAGACAAACCTGTAACCGTCACAAAACCATTAACGATTTTCCCCAGGACCCAGCCGACCACTAAAATCACCACACATAAGAGCACGTAAGCGGCATAATGCTGTGAAGTAGGTGAAGCTATCACCCCACTCAATTCTCCAGCCAAAACAGGCGCGTAATACATCAGGGATAAAGCCAACACTAACCAAGTCAGTAACGCGACGATTTCACGCACTAAACCACGCCAAACCCCCAGTAAAATTGATAACCCCACCGCAGTAAAAAATAAGTAATCTAATGCCGCAAAACTCATTGTGTAAACTCCCATGATTGCAAATGAGCAGTCAGATGAAACTGCTGCGATAATCGTTCTTGCATCACCTGCACACGCGCAGGATCTAAAAAAGGCCCGATCAAAATTTGATAGGTCATTTGCCAGGCTTTTGCATCCAGACCTTTCAATAACGAAGGCGGTTGCTTTTTAACCACATAAGCAGGCAAGCCTGCCTGCTGCAGTTTATGCACAAGCGTTTGCGCCGTAACTGCCGACGTGAATAATGTTGATACGCGTAATACGCGCGCTTCTGAATGGCTCTGTAGCGCCGGCCGTTTACCAATCATTTGCGCCGTATCGGGTTGAAATGCCGGCAAGTAAGGCGCAATGGGCACAACCGGTTCAGGCGGCAAAAAAGGGGTTGCCCAACTGGATACATAAATCATACCTAAAATGCAGATAGCATAGTGCTTACGCATCGACATGCCCCGCTGCTTGCATCTGGATCAACCACGGCAAAACCGCCGCAACAGTAAAAAAAGAACCCAAGATTACCAAACGATCAGTCGTACTCATTTGTGCAACTACGGCCTGACAGGCTTGCAATACGGAATCGTGCGCAATAGCCACATCCGGTAATGCCTGTGCCAATGTCGATAACGATGCAGCGCGTTCATCTGTTAGTGCAGCATAATGCCAGACGTCGATATGTGGCACTAAAGCTTGCACAATGCCCTTGATGTCTTTATCGGCCAGCGCCGAAAATAGCGCATAAGTATGTGTAAACTTAGACTCTTTTGCCAAGCATTCAGCCAAATGCGCTGCTGCATGCGGATTATGTGCCACATCGAGCACCACGGTTTTCCCTGTGGCTAACACAAACGTTTGATAGCGCCCCGGCACTTGCAATTGCGTCAATACTTGAGTCAGAACTTCTGGTGTCAGGCGCGCGGCAATACTCGGTACAGCATGGAGAGCTGCCAATACGGTCGCCGCATTTTGC
Organism: uncultured Gammaproteobacteria bacterium; assembly: GCA_964539235.1. GTDB lineage: Bacteria > Pseudomonadota > Gammaproteobacteria > Francisellales > CACEW01 > CAZIIK01. The sequence continues at coordinate 16,374 of CAZIIK010000074.1, forward strand.
AGAGGAATCTGCGGCATTGGCAATGCCGAATAAACGTGGCCATAGCCTTGCCATTGCCAATGATCCACATGCTGTGTAACGTGATAGTCAACACCGGCATATTGCGCCAGCGCACCGATCGACTGAAAAGCAGCTGATAAAGTCTCAGGCGGGTCCAGGTCTCCACAAATCACAGGCTTACCTGCTCGCGCAATACCCGCTTTTTCACGCGCAATTTCCGCACGAGTGTCCCCCAACCAAGCCTGATGATCTAACGCAATACTGGCAATAATCGCAACATCGGCATCAACAATATTGACCGCATCCAAACGCCCGCCTAATCCTACTTCCAAAATAACAACATCGACTGCCGCTTGTTGAAACCAACATAATGCGGCTAATACGCAATACTCAAAAAAAGTCAGTAAGATTTCACCGCGCACCGCATCAATCTGCGCAAAAATGGCACATAAAGCATCATCTGTAATGAACTCGCCTGACACCGTAAAGCGTTCGTTAATGCGCATCAAATGAGGCGATGTATAAGTGCCGGTGACATAACCCAATTTACGCAGACAAGCATCTAAGCAGGCTACGGTTGTGCCTTTTCCATTCGTACCAGCCACCGTAAAAACAGGCACTTTAACCGGCAGTAGATCCAAATTTTGCGCCACTTGGCGGATACGCGCTAGGCCTAGTTCCATCTCTTGTGGATGCACCGCATCGATACGATTTAACCATTCAGTCAATTGCATGACCAAAACCTTTAGGCAGTTGCTGCGTCGTCTTGCTCGGATAACTCAGCGTGAGACACAGGTGTAGGAAGATGCATCAATTTTGCAATCACAGCGGCAACTTTTTCACGCAACTGTCGGCGATCGACGATCATGTCGACCATGCCTTTCTCTTGCAAAAATTCACTGCGCTGAAAACCTTCCGGTAATTTTTCACGCACAGTTTGTTCGATAACACGTGGCCCTGCAAACCCAATCAAGGCTTTAGGCTCTGCAACATGAATATCACCCAACATTGCTAAACTGGCTGATACACCACCGGTTGTCGGGTCGGTTAATACCACAATGTAAGGCAGACCGGCTTGCTTCAATTTGGCAAGCGCTGCACTCACTTTAGCCATTTGCATCAGTGAAAACACAGATTCTTGCATCCGTGCACCACCACTGGCAGTAAAACAGATCAAAGGTAATTTATGTTGCAAACAGGTTTCGACAGCGCGCACAAAACGCTCACCGACCACTGAGCCCATCGAGCCGCCCAAAAAGGAAAATTCGAAAGCTGCAGCGACAACACCTAGGCCTAGTAGTTGGCCTTGAACAACGACCAAAGCATCTTTCTCACCTGTTTTGCTCTGGGCACCTGACAGTCTATCTTTGTACTGTTTGGTATCTTTGAATTTCAATTTATCGACCGGTGCAACATCTGCTGCGATCTCAGCTTGCCCCTCGCCATCGAGGAAAACCGCAATGCGTTGGCGGGCACTGATGCGAAAATGGTGATCACAATGCGTACAAACACTGTAATTGCGCTCAAGTTCTGGCCGATACAAAGTTTGACCACAGGCAGGACAACGTTCCCAAACACCTTCGCGAACGCCTTTATCTTTACTTTGAGCCGATTCAGTACGGATTTTTTCCGGCAGAATACTCTTAATCCAACTCATAGAATAATGCCTCGATGCCACTGGCTGAAAATTGGGGCAAATCATACGCGACCGGGTATTGAACTGCAACTAAATATAGACCGTCAGGTGGCGCGGTTGGCCCAGCTAAACGACGATCTTTCGACTGTAAGATTTGCTGAAAATCCGCCACTGTGCATTTCTGCTGTCCCACCCATAGCAAAGTCCCCATAATGTTACGCACCATATGGTGCAAAAATGCATTAGCGCAGATATCGAGAATCAGAAAATCTGCACGCGTGAACACATTGGCAAAATGCACTTCGCGCATCGCTGTATGCGACTGGCAGTGCGCACTACGCAAAGCACTAAAATCTTGTTCACCCAGTAGATGCTGAGCAGCAGCCTGTATTGCCACAGGATCCAATGGGTATGGATAATGCGTCACAGCACCTTGCAAAAAAGGCGACGCAACCGCCCCACGGTAGAGTAAGTATTGATAGCGTCGAGATTCAGCACTAAAGCGCGCACTAAATTCCGTTGGAACTGCATGCACCCAGTTAACACGCACATCATGGGGCAATGCGGCATTCACCCCATGCACCCAGGCTTTATCGGGACGTTGTACAGAGGTTTGAAAATGCACCACTTGACCCAATGCATGCACACCGGCATCGGTACGGCCGGCACAAATAGTCTCAACCGGATGATCTGCGATTTGCGTTAAAGCTGCTTCCAAACGCCCTTGGACAGAATCAGCATGCGACTGACGCTGCCAACCTGCATAGCGAGTACCAACATACTGAATACCCAGCGCATAATTCTGCGTCATCTGCATCCTCTATTGCGCAGGTTTAACCGGATTAGTAAACCAATGTGCTGGCATCATTTGATACTGATAAATACCCATATTCATCGGTTCAGATTCCGCATGCTTACCGAACGCCCCTTGACCTTTAACGAAGGTTTCAAAACGTTCAGTGGCATCCTTCACATCTTGGGCGCTGTAGGATTTGCCTTTGTATGTCGCACCAAAAGCATTGATGGCACCTGCGCCTTGATCGGTTGGACTAACACCTGGGTAAGACACCATCTGCGCACAACCATCTGTATTGGCACCTGAAGTACACTCACTGGAGAACATAAAAAACACGCGTTGGAAATAGCCTTTTGCACGCGTGCTGTCGAAAAATTTATCGGCACTGTATTGTGCTGCACCTGGAGCCTTGCCACTTGGATTGTAGAGAATGTACAGCATATTTACGCCATTTTCCGTGGCATCTGGATCATTCGGCAGCAAAGTATTGACTGGATTCGAAGTTTGCAACGCTTGAGTATAAATACTGTCACCCGTGTACACCCCATTTTTTTGTTGTATTGGCATAAAACCTAACGGAGCCGAGCCTCCAGAAGCGCCTCGAGAACGCCCACCGACATACGTGTATTTGGTTTTACCGCCACAGGTTTTAGCAGCAGGCGAACAATTATTGGCCCAAATATTGTAGTTTTGGATGTATGGCTCATCGAGTTGTTGAAACCCAAAATTAGGACCCGGCGCCGTTGCGGTTCCCCAGGTACCGGGGTTATACCAAGCCAAGTTTTTAAAACCACCGGTTGCGGTTAACTTCATTGCTTTTGTATTCGACTCTAAGTTCATCGCGTTGCGAATCAACGTTACCGCACGACCATCTTTGATACCAGCCCCCTGGAAATCAAAGGTTAACCCTGAAATTAATTTGGCCGGTTTTTTTAAACCTTTCAAATAGGTTTGTGCTGCATTGGCCCAGCAAATAGCCGAAGTCACCGTTAATGGGTCAGGCAACTGATAAGTCCCACTTTTTGTTTTCAGTCCAGCTGCCAACAAAGCACCCACTTTCTTAACACAAGCCGGCGCACTGAAATTAGTCCAAGCGCTATTGCGAGAACCCAAGTAAGGATTCACCATAATCTCTGAACCTTTATCCGCAACCAGTTTAAGGTTTTGCATAAAATCTGTGAAAAATACACTTTGCTGCGGTGTTGTTTTGAGCACCACACGCCCTTGCACAGAATCACCTGGCAAAGGTATTTGATAAGCGGGGTTTGAACCCGGGCTTTCCACTGTCATTATCACACGATTCCATTCCCAACCAAACGGTTGGTGCGCTGCAATACGTTCTGCCAACGTTTGAAAATAGGCTGCTTGGTCTGGTGGATTGACAGCAAGACCGGGCTTATAGTTTTGATTAGAAGCCGCATCGACCCACAACAGATGCAAACCTTCAACCGGCATGACTGGCACAGATGTTGCACCCTGTGCGCAGGTCAATCCAATCACTGCAGCCCCAACGGCTAATCCCAGCGTATATTTTTTTTGCAAAAGACATATCTAATCCCCAGACAATAAGACATTGGGCTTAGTCTAGGTTAAAGTTTTAGGGAATACTAGGCACTGTATTTTGTTGTAGATATTGGGCATACAGCCACCGAGTTTTGGGATGGTATCTCGCAACCATTTTCTGTAAGATCTGTCAGTTTTGTAACGACCTTCTTGAGGCTCAACGTCATGAAATCCGCACAATTTTTATTCAGCTCCAAAATGGAGGCCGATCCCTCGGCGGACATGCTGTCTATTTATGTGCAATCAGATGTTTTCACGGCATTACAAAATATGACTCAAGCTTATGGCCGGTTCAAACTAGAAAACACTTCAACAGGTTTTTTATTTCAGGCAGGTGAACATAGGTTTGTTGTTGAAGACCATCTCAACCTCTTCCGCATTAGTGTCTTAGAAGCCACCGAGCTAAATGCTGAAACTGCAGACTTACTAGCAACAGTGGGTTATTTTCTGTTTCACAATCGCTATTCCCAATGTGAGTTAGAAGCCATAACCATTCGTGAAGAGGCGCAACTCTGGCATAGCGCCACAGCTGTTGGCCTCAACATTACGACCAACAGCATTTTACAAGGCAAACGTTTTACTGCTTATACCCAAGCACACAAGCAACGCTTGCAACAACAAACCTTAGCACCATTCCACTTTACCCAAGAAATGGAAGCAACATTGCAACGCAATGCCCCTATCCATACACCGCAGAAATTACCCAATCTGTTTGCACCGACTGCGGCTAAAACGGAACAACTGAAACGATACCGTGCTTCCATTTTTATGGATTCCTATGTCTTTACCTACTTGAAAGAACTGGTGCGTAGCTATGGCAACCTAGCATTTTGGAATACGGGCAATGGATTCGAATTGGCACTAGATGATAATCGTATTACCATCAGCGCACATCAAGATCTTTACCGTCTCAGCCTGATCACAGGTGATAGCTTAAAACTCGGCGCAGCTGAATTATTGGCTAAAGCCACGTACCATTTGTTTTACGACAAATATGGCGTGTGCCGCCTGGCAGAGCGTAATGGCAACAAACAAGCACTGTGGGATGCCGCAATCGACGCCGGCATAGAGGTCAGTCCAGCTAACGATCAGCAAAAAGCTGAATTTCAACGCTTTGCCCAACAACGTGCCAAACGCTTTCGGCAAACTCACCAAAACATGCTAGCACAAATTCTACGCAAAACGCAGGATAGTGGCCCAGCACCAGACCCCAGTTGAATTCCAAGTCACAGTGCAGGATGCCATATAAAAAGCTTTTTGCTAGAATCGCCCCTCGATCTCACACATAGAAGAACTCGACCCATGAAAAAAAGCAAAGCACTATTGCCAGTTTTACTCACCATCCTGCTAATTTTGGCTATCTTCTGTGGTTTCTGGATGACACATCAGTCAACAGCACATCACCACATACTTCTCAGCCAAAAAACTGCTGCAACTAACATGGTACCCGCAGCCGTGCAGGCAAATGAGCATGATCAAATCATTGCAGATAACATGACTAATCACCAAAATCCTCAGACGGTTAAAGTGCAAGAAACACCCTACGGAAAACTGGTCACAGCAAAAGAGTCTGGCGTTAAAAACGGCGTGCATTATGAGATCATCAAAACTCAGCTACTCCCGAAAAATGCGCGTATTCATCGTCCTACACCCGAACAAGTCGTGTTACACACTTTGCCCAACGGCACCGTCATCGCCAAAGAAATGTCGACTGGTCGCACACAACCGCACCAACCGCACGTAAGCCATCAGCCTGTTGGTTTTCAGCAAGCCGAACACAATATGCTGGTACAGCAAGCTGCTATTGAGGCTCTGATGCAACAGCAAATGCAGGCAGTACTACACAATATACCGGTACGTTTTCACCAGCCTGATCGTCACAACCCAAACCACTGATTAACTCGTTTATTTGAACTATGATTGACCCTAAACTTTTACGACAAAACCCTGAAAAACTTGCAGTAAACCTTAAGCGCCGCGGTGTTATCCTAAATATCGACCGCCTCAATGAGTTGGAACAGCAACGCAAGACCTTACAGGAATCAACACAGTCTCTGCAAAACCAACGTAATGTACATTCCAAAGCCATTGGCCAAGCAAAAGCCAATGGAGACAATGCGGACTCGCTCATGGCTGAAGTGAATACCATTAACCAAGCACTGAAAACGCAGGAAACCCAGCTCAACGAAATTCAGACAGCACTGCAAACCTATCTTGCCACATTGCCGAATTGGCTAGATGACAGTGTGCCTGAGGGTAAAGATGAAGCCGATAATGTCGAGGTCCGCACTTGGGGCACACCAGCGACGCTAGCGTTTGAGCCGCAAGACCATATTACTTTGGGCGAAAAACTGCATGGCATTGATTTTGAAGCGGCCAGCAAATTGTCGGGTGCTCGTTTTGTCATGCTTAAAGGTGATATCGCCCGACTGCAACGTGCTTTAATCCAATTTATGCTCGACACCCATATCGACACTCATGGTTACCAAGAAACCTATGTTCCCTACCTGGTCAAAAGGGACTGTTTCTATGGCACTGGACAGTTACCCAAATTTGATGAGGATTTTTTTGATATTGCAGGCGACCATGACTTGAGTTTGATTTCCACAGCAGAAATCCCTCTCACCAACTCAGCACGCAACCATATATTCCAAGCACAAGAATTGCCTGTGCAATTGGTCGCCCATACGCCTTGTTTTCGCAGTGAAGCTGGCTCCTACGGGCGCGATACGCGTGGCATGATCCGCCAACACCAATTCGAAAAAGTCGAACTGGTACATTTCGTCAAACCCGAGGATTCTTTCGCGGCGCTGGAACGCCTGACACAACATGCTGAAACCATCCTACAAAAACTTGAGATCCCCTACCGCGTCGTTAACCTGTGCAGCGGCGACATTGGCTTTGGCGCAACCAAAACCTATGACCTAGAGGTCTGGATGCCTAGCCAAGGCACGTATCGAGAAATCTCATCATGCAGCAATTGCCTAGATTTCCAAGCTCGGCGCTTGCAAGCCCGTTGGAAAAATCCTGAAACGGGAAAAAATGAACTCATTCATACGCTGAATGGCTCTGGTGTTGCTGCAGGTCGTGCCTTAATTGCCATTCTAGAGAACTATCAAACAGCAGCAGGTCATATTCGCATACCTGATGTATTGCAGCCCTACATGGGTGGAAAAACCATTATTCAATAAGGAGAAAAACCATGGGATTCCTAACAGGAAAACGCGCCCTGATTACAGGCGTCATGAGCAATCGATCTATCGCTTATGGCATTGCCAAAGCAATGCAACGCGAAGGTGCTGAAATGGCGTTTACTTATGTGAATGATCAATTTAAAGATCGCGTCACCAAATTAACTGCCGAGTTCAATCCCGTAGCGGTATTACCCTGTGATGTGGCACAAGATCAAGATATTGAACAGGTATTTAGTTCACTCAAAACCCACTGGGACCAAGTGGATATTATTATTCATGCGATTGCCTTTGCACCGGCAGACCAATTAGAAGGTGATTTCTTGGCTAATGTCACACGCGAAGGTTTCGCCATTGCCCATGATATAAGTGCATACAGCCTGTGCGCCTTGGCCAAAGCGGCACGCCCCATGTTAAGCGACAGCGGATCAGTTGTGGCATTGACCTACCTGGGTGCAGAAAAAGCCGTCGCCAACTACAACACCATGGGACTGGCCAAGGCCAGCCTAGAGGCAGCTGTACGCTACAGCGCACAAAGTTTAGGCCCACAAGGCATTCGTGTGAACGCGATTTCTGCTGGCCCGATCAAAACATTGGCAGCTTCCGGCATCAAAGGCTTTAAAAAGATGCTGGATCATAACCAGCAAGTTGCGGCATTGAAACGCAATGTTACCGCAGACGAAGTCGGCAATGTCGCCGCATTTCTCGCTTCTGACTTAGCATCCGGCATGACAGGTGAAACGCTTTATGTTGACTGCGGTTTCAACATGGTGGGTGTTCCCAATATCGATGTGGAATGACCGCTAACTGTTATATCTCCCAGGTTCAAGATCCTTACTTGAACCTGGGCATTGAAGACTGGCTATTTCGCCATGTCTTAGCTGATGAACCTTTACTACTCCTTTGGCAAAATACGCCCTGTGTCGTGATAGGTCGTGCACAAAACCCTTGGCTAGAATGCAATGTACCCGAGCTACAGGCGCAAAACATCCCCATTGTCCGCCGCCAAAGCGGTGGCGGTACGGTTTATCATGACCTAGACAATCTCAATATCAGCTTTTTGATGCCCAGGGCGATTTATCAGCCTGATCAACATATTGAACTGGTGCAAGCTGCTCTGACAGATTTAGGCATTCCAACCACTGCTTCACAACGTCGTGATTTATTCATCAATCACCAATCAAATCTCTATAAAATATTAGGCAGCGCGTTTCGTGAAACCCGCAGTCATGCATTTCACCATATGAGCCTACTAATCGATGCTAATGTCGAGCAATTGTGGCAAGCGCTGACACCGGCGATTACTGCAGAGCACAGCAAAGGCGTTGCCTCCGTGCGCCGCGAAGTCATGACTTTAAAAATGGCGGCGCCACATATCACACTGCCTGACGTTAAACATGCATTACAACAGCGATTTGCACAATGTTATGGCACCGAACCAACGCACATATACATCGATGCACAAACCATTCCGACACATGCGGCTCATTACGCCGAAACCATCGCGCAATGGGATTGGATTTTCGGCAAGACCTTGCCGTTTTCTTTTATCTATAAAAGCGATGTTAGGTGTGAAGTTGAGAAAGGAGTTTTGATACATCCACCAGCGACCGAGAAACCCTGCCTCACCCAACGTATCGCAACACAGTTTTCGCTGAGAACTACCTAACATACGAAGAAAATTTTAACGATGAAGTTCGCGGCTAATGAGGTCATGCAAAGGTGTTTCTAGTGCTTAACATCCGTTTTGATATTAATGCAATTATAAAAACTCTTATCCCAATTGTTAATCTGACCCGCTTCAAAACAGGTATCGCATTCCCAAAAGATATCACCGGTTTTGTTATCGATTTCTACGTGAATCTGTCCCTGACATTCCTGGCCTTTATATTCAGAGAAGCAATCCATTAACACACCGTGGCGGCTGATGAAATACTGACTGGAGACGCCTGCAACCAAGTTGCATAGGGATTGGATAAAGTCATGTTCAGCAGTCCCAGTGCAATGTTCTTTAGGACGCTTTGTAAGATACAGACAAAGATCTGAATGATGGCGAGGCATAAGATAAAAACACATGCTAACGATGGGGAGATATTATATAAAAAATGCTGCCACTCGCCAACTCAGCCGCTGACCCCCCGCCCACACTTGGCTTCATTATTCAAGTTAGGCCTTAAACATACAGCTATTACACGCCAAAAAATGTTCTGACCAAAGCCTCCAGCTCCACAAATTGACATAAGGATTTTGCACGTTCGGTAAAATCGTGTTGTATCCGCTCATCTGGTAAATTTCTGCCATAGTACTTAGCCAATTTGCGTGTTTGCAGCAAGGCTACTTTTTTCACTTTCTAGCATGATTAAACCTTGCACATGCATCAATAAAAGCTCGCCAATTTCCGGCAGTGACGGTGGCACAAACACTTGTCCTTGCCTCTCGGCGGTCAGTGCAGCAAAGAGCCAAGGTCGACCAACCCCAGCGCGTGCCACCATAAAACCATCACACGCCGTACGAGTTTTCATGCGTTGATAAGAGGTAAAATCAGCGATGTCGCCATTACCCACCACAGGAATAGATGCCTGATCGACAACGGATTGAATGACGGCATAATCACAGGGGGGTTTCATAGCTTTCTGTCCAACGCCGCCCATGCACGGTAATAAAATCGGCACCTTATTGTTCTGCAATTGCCAGTGCTTGTAAATGTGCCTGATCAGGGCCAATACGGATTTTAATCGAGATCGGCAATTGCGTTGCTTGGCGCAATGCGCGCACACAAGACGCTAAAGTTTCCGGTTGCTCCAACAATGCCGAACCACACCCTTTTTTACGAATCTTCAACATTGGGCAACCACAATTGAGATCAATTAAATCAGCACCTGCTTGCTCAACAATTTGTGCTGCCTGCGTAATTTCCCCTGGCGCATTACCCGAAATTTGAAAACAAACGCGACCTTCGTTGGGTGCTTTATACAGATAACGTCGTCGATGTTGACTACCTCGGGCAATATGTTTTGCCGATAACATTTCGGTACAGGCAAATGCACAGCCACCATAACGCTGAATCAACTGGCGTAAAGGCGCGCAACTATAACCCGACAAAGGCCCTTGTATGAACGGAGTAGAAAATTTCAGAGATCCTAAACTCAACATAGTCACGCACAGCGGCTAACGCACCGATAAATAACCACCTGGCACACCACCTTTGGCGAGAACCAACTGCCATAACTGTGCATCACGTGCGCGGAACATACCTGCGCAGGAACGCAGATAATAAGACCACATACGATAAAAACATTGGTCAGAGGCTGTCCGAAAATGGGTATTTTTCTTGTTATGCATTCAAACAGATGCGGATTGTTGGGATGTGCAGGGTTATAATACAGATTTGTCACGTGATATGCAGCACACAAGCCATGGAAAAGGTATACCCGAATGATTGGACGGATCAGCAATGGAATCTGATTAGGCCACATATACCGGATGCTAAAGCAGGCGGTCGTCCAAGAACGATAGACATGCGACAAGTAGGAGCTAATGTCAAATCTGGTGTATGGGATGGTTAAGCGGCCTTCCTGTTTATCTGTTCACTAACCAATTCTCCATCTTTGAATTCTACATTGTCGGCGACCAATGTTAAAAACTTAAATCC
>CAZIIK010000075.1:0-2697 GCA_964539235.1 uncultured Gammaproteobacteria bacterium
CAGAAACACATTCAACCTATCTGGGTGCGCGTAATTTATCAGAGGATGGCCGGTTTGATGAGCAAGACAGTTACGGTGTGCCGAATCGCTATAACTATTCCCAGGCCAATCCAATCATGAAATGGGATCCCGATGGGCATATGAGTAAAGGTGGATGGGTTGGCACGATATCTGGTGGGATTATAGGTGTAGGTATCGCCGTGTTTACAGGAGGAGCGAGCATGGGTGTTTTTGCAACATTGGTTTTGGGAGCTTTTGTTGATGGTGCTTCCACAGCAATAGGAACTTATATTGGAGATGGTACAGATAATAAGAAAAACTGGACGCGCCCAAAGTGGGCTGAAATAGCTACTAATTCTGGTATAAATGCTGCTATTGGTTTTGTAGGAGCCATCGTTGGGAAAGCATATAAGGCACTCTCTTCTTTGACTAAAGAAAAGTTGAAGAATCTTGGATTTGAGAAAATCTATGATCTAGAAGCTCTGAAGAAAAGAGGAGACGGTGTTTATATATTAGTTAGAGGTGGGCGCAAGATGAATATGTTTCATTATGGAGCTAGCCTGGCACTAGTGACGGATAATACAATACAAAAAGTTGATACATATGACATTTTTTTCCGGGCTAGAACTAAAAATGATGTTGATTATGAAATTTCGGAATTTGGAGAAGGATCAATCAGGGAACAACATCTTAGCACAACAGGAAATAACGGTGGTTTGCAGATTGTTAGATATAATAAACCGAAAACAATTATTGAATATAAAAATGACATTATATTCGAGGGAGTGGGTGGCGTACGTTAAAAAATATAGTGGCACTTTTGAAGTTTTTGATCGCTTAAAAGGAAAATTTGATGATCTGCATAAACGATTTTATCCTTCTTACCATGCGCTAAATAACAATTGTCGCGTAGTGACAAGGGACGCTATCACAGAGGCAGGCGTGTAATGCCACTATCTTGACGGTGAAGAGGACTGGAGGCAGAAGGCATTTCATTCTCGGCTTGAGAGTGTTTCAATAGCGTTGCAGACAGAGCCGAGGAGTGGTGGTTATGCAACCGAAATTAAGTTTAATGTGGTTTCGCCAGGATTTACGCGTGTTGGATAATCCAGCATTTGCTGCGGCGTGCGAGTCAGCAGCGTGTTTGCCGATTTATATTGATGATGACGCTGTCAGTGCCGGCGATTTTGCGGCCGGAGCCGCCAGTCGTATCTGGTTGCACAAGAGTCTGGTAGCGCTAAATGATGCGTTGGGCGGTGGTTTGCAGTGTTTTCAAGGTGATGCACGCACTATTCTCAGCGAATTATTGGCTCGCCACCGAATTGAGGCGGTGTATTGGAATCGTTGCTATGCACCATGGCAGATAGCGCGTGACCAGACGATTAAATCTTGGTTGCTGGATCAGGGCACTGCCTGTCGCAGTTTTAATGGCAGCTTATTACTGGAACCTTGGGAGTTGCTGAAAGCTGATGGTGCGCCGTATCGTATATTTACACCTTATTACCGCGCGGGTCATGCGCACCGTGAGGCTTTGCGTGCATTGGTGTCTACGCCTCGCATACCCAAGTTGATCACCGACGCAGCGGCTCTGCCTATAGATGCATTGGGATTGGTTGAGGCTCATCCGTATGCCAATGCTTTGTCAGTGTCAGCTGAAGCAGGAGCCCAAACAGGTTTGCACAAACTCGATGCATTTATTGCATCAGCGGCGCAAAACTATCAACATCAACGTGATTTTCCCGGTGTGTCAGCCACTTCGAAACTCTCACCCCATTTACATTTTGGTGAAATTTCACCGCATCAGGTATGGCATGCTGTACAGGCTGCATTAGCGCCCAGTCATGACCGTGAATGTTTTCTACGTGAACTGGTGTGGCGAGAGTTTTCGTATTATGTGTTGTATCACTTTCCGCAATTGCCAGAGACTAACTTGCGCAGTCAGTTTGATGCATTTCCTTGGCGGGAGCATGCTGGATATTTCCAAGCTTGGTGTCGAGGGCAGACTGGGTATCCAGTGATTGATGCGGGGATGCGCGAGTTGTGGCAAACCGGTTGGATGCATAATCGTGTGCGGATGTTAGTTGCATCGTTTTTAGTGAAAAACTTACGCATACATTGGCGCCAAGGTGCAGCATGGTTTTGGGACTGTTTATTTGATGCTGATTTAGCCAGTAACAGTGCCAGTTGGCAGTGGGTGGCTGGTTCTGGGTGTGATGCAGCACCGTATTTTCGCATCTTTAACCCAGTGACCCAAGGCAAAAAATTTGATCCAGATGGTCACTATGTGCGGCGCTTTGTGCCGGAGATTGCAGCGTTGCCTACCCAATATCTGCACGCACCTTGGGAAGCGCCGCTTACAGTACTGGCTGAGGCAAATGTTCAGTTAGGGGACGACTATCCTCTGCCCATTGTCGATCTGCAGCAGTCGCGCATCGAGGCTTTGGAGGCCTTTCAACTGTGTAGTGATTAGAAATGTATAGATTTTTGTATACAAATTTGTAAAATCTATACAAAACTCTATACTATTGACATGATGGTCTGAGAATTAGGACCAAAGTATTTGGCTGGGCTCGACTTCAGCATCCTTCGACAGGCTCAGGAACCGCTCAGTCAAGGCTTGTTTGAAACCTTGTAGGAGGTATAAACCATGGCAACGATCAAAGTCAGTATCAGTGCCTGTTTGTTGGGCCATAATGT
>CAZIIK010000076.1:0-4635 GCA_964539235.1 uncultured Gammaproteobacteria bacterium
CACCCCAGACTTTGAGTTGTTCAACTGCAGCTGCTCGGGTGATACCTTCCGAGCAGCTGCAGTTGAACAACTCAAAGTCTGGGGTGAACGCAATCAAATCCCCGTTGTGGCACAAGCAACCGGTTCTGACAGTGCTTCAGTTATCTTTGATGCCTTACAATCAGCCAAAGCTAAACAAATTGATGTCTTGATTGCAGATACTGCCGGCCGCTTACATAACAAACAAAACCTAATGGCCGAATTACAGAAAGTCATCCGCGTCATTCAGAAACTCGACCCTCAAGCACCACATGAAACTTTGTTAGCGCTGGATGCCAGCATGGGACAGAATGCTTTAAAACAAGCGGCTGCATTTCACGAGTCCACCCAAGTCTCTGGTTTGGCTCTCACTAAACTCGATGGCACTGCAAAAGGCGGCACGGTATTTTCAATCGCACATCAATTGCAACTACCGATTCGCTTTATCGGGCTTGGAGAAGGCATCGAAGATCTCCGCGAATTCCAAGCACAAGCATTTGTTGACGCGTTGCTGGACACCGATACTTAGTTATTGCTATGCTCCTGGCCAATTCGATTTCATCACATCAATGTCACCCATGGGCAAACTGCAACAAAATCTGATCCACTTCGTTATTCTCGCCCTAGTCACAACTTTATTCTGGTGGCTACAACCATCGCCACAACTGACATCACACGGTATTTTGCTATCCAATGGAAAATCTTACCCGGCCACTACTACACAGATGGTTAAAGTATTGGGACATTTCCCTGCACACTACACAGACCTAGGCCTGATCCGCACTACGCATCATTTCAGTTCAACTTCGACTGATGCGCAGAACCAAGAAGAATGTGATAATTTAGAGTACGCTAGACAGCTAGCCGCACAAGCCGGCGCTAACGCAATCGTCGTGACATTACTTGGCCGCTCAAATGAAGTTGGCCCGTTAGACGGCACGATATTGTATGCCCGCGCCATTCATACCGATTAATTCAAGCTCCACTCGAGCCCACTGCAACAAGTATTAGTAGAACTACGCGACTTATTTATGCCCGCGCGCGCATAGCCAACTATAAACAGACCGGCCCCTCTTGCGCCATATTAATCTACGCCTATCAAACCGATGACAACAAGCAGAAAAACGTCTAAAATCCGGCCAGCTAAAAATGCGCCTCGCTACTTAGGCGCCTGAAAACGGCACCTAAACTTTGTTGTCATGCAGAAAAACTTCTGCACAACCAGCTTACATCCCCAACACAACTCCAGCTGTCCCTGGCATCGGGACAGAAAATGGAACGTTAGGATTTTGTATTGCACAATGCTAGGCCATGGAAAGAGGAACAATACGATGATCTTTAACTGGGCACTGGACGCACGCTCCCCGCTGGAAAAAGCCATCTCAAATGCACATCGCATGGATGAAAAAACCTGCGTTGAAAACTTGATTCAGCACGCCAAGCTGTCGGCACAAGACACACAAGAGATTCAGGCATTAGGTGAAAAATTAGTACTCGGCGCCCGTCGCGCTAAAGCCAACCAAAGCGGTATTGATGCATTTATGGTGGAATACGACCTCTCGACTGATGAAGGTATTACGCTGATGTGCTTGGCAGAAGCATTGCTACGCATCCCCGACAAATACACGATGGACCGTTTGATCCAAGACAAAATCTGTCAAGCCGACTGGCGCGCACATTTAAAGCAAAGTGATTCCTTATTTGTGAATGCCGCAACCTGGGGCCTATTACTCACTGGTAAAATCATTAACCCCAAACGCGACCCCAACCGTGTATTTTCGAATACTTTTAAAGGCCTACTCAATCGCAGCAGCGAAGGTTCCATCCGCGGTGCCATTCGCCAAGCCATGAAAATTATTGGCAAACAATTTGTACTCGGTGAAACCATCGAAGCTGCACTAAAACGCGGTAAAAAATCGCAAGAAAAAGGCTATCGCTATTCATTTGATATGCTGGGAGAAGCGGCCAAAACCGATGCGGACGCTGTGTATTACTTAGAGTCTTATACACAAGCGATTCACGCCATCGGCAAAAGCAACGCAGAACCAGGTGTCGCGGACAGTAATGGTATTTCGGTGAAATTATCGGCATTGCACCCACGCTATGAAGCCACACAACATCCACGCGTGATGACTGAATTGTATCAACGCATCCATGCGTTGGCGGTATTGGCCAAACATTACCAAATTGGTTTGACGATCGACGCAGAAGAAGTGGACCGACTGGAAATTTCATTAGCGGTAATTGAAAAGTTAGCCTTAGATCCAGACTTGGCCGATTGGAATGGTCTTGGCTTAGCTTTACAAGCTTATCAAAAACGTGCCTTTTATGTGGTTGACTGGCTATGCGACTTAGCGAAAAGTAGCCAACGCCGCTTCATGGTGCGTTTGGTCAAAGGGGCTTACTGGGACAGTGAAATCAAACTGAGCCAAGAATTTGGCTATGCCGGTTATCCAGTTTTTACCCGCAAGCCTTACACTGATGTCTCATACATTGCCTGCGCCAAAAAAATCCTACAAAACACTGACTGTATTTATCCACAATTTGCCTCGCATAATGCACATACCGTGGCGACGATTTACCAACTGGCTGGTGACTACGCCGACTTCGAATTCCAGTGCCTGCACGGCATGGGAGACGCGCTATATGACCAAGTGGTCAGCGCACAAAGCGCCCATAAAATCCCTTGTCGCATTTACGCACCGGTCGGCACACACCAACATCTGTTGGCTTATTTAGTCCGACGTCTATTGGAAAATGGTGCCAACTCCTCATTCGTCAACCGCTTGGTCGAAGCTAAAATCCCCGCCAGCGAGTTAGTACAAGATCCCATCGCACAAGCTGAAATTTTCGGCGCTGAGCCACACCCCCATATTGCACTGCCACATCATATCTACGGAGACACCCGCATGAACGCTAAAGGAATCGATTTGTTTAATATTGATAACACCGAATGGCTAGACCAAGAAATGGTAGCTGCCAGTCAAAAACCTTGGCAGGCTTATCCATTGCTGCATAAACAGTCGAAACCGCGCCGCAAAGGTCATGATATTGGCAACCCTGCAGATCGTAGCCAAGTTGTGGGTACAGTCATCGAAGCGACCGAACAAGATGTGGAAACTGCTCTAACCACGGCACGCGATGCCTTCTATGGTTGGGATCACACACCCGTGGAAACCCGCGCCCAATGCCTGGAAAAAATGGCAGACCTGTTGGAACAACACATGCCACGTTTTATGGCCATGGCGATTAAAGAAGCAGGCAAATCGATTCCAAATGCCATCTCCGAAATCCGTGAAGCCATCGATTTCTGCCGTTACTACGCGGAACAAGCTCGCCTACATTTTTCCTCACCAGAAACCCTGCCAGGACCCACTGGCGAGCTCAACCAACTGAGCCTGCATGGTCGCGGCTTCATCGTATGCATCAGCCCCTGGAACTTCCCATTAGCGATTTTCCTGGGTGAAGTCACTGCTGCTTTAGCTGCGGGTAATACTGTGATTGCTAAACCAGCTGAACAAACGCCTTTAATCGCTTTTGCTGCCGTGCAATTACTGCATGAAGCAGGCGTACCCACTGATGTGGTCCAGCTACTACCGGGCACCGGTGAAGTTGTTGGCGCTAAACTAACTGCAGATCCGCGCATCGATGGTGTGATTTTTACCGGTTCAACAGAAACCGCTAAAGCAATCCAAGTGACGTTGGCAAAAAAACCCGGCGCCATTGCCCCACTGATTGCCGAAACGGGTGGTCAAAATGCCATGATCGTCGATTCATCTGCACTGCCAGAACAAGTCACAACTGATGTCATAATGTCGGCTTTTGATAGTGCCGGTCAGCGTTGTTCAGCTTTACGAGTGTTATTTGTACAAGAAGATATTGCCGATGACCTAATTAAAATGATCAGCGGCGCCATGGCTGAATTAAAACTCGATGATCCTGGCTATCTATCAACCGATATCGGCCCTGTAATCGACCAAGAAGCTCAGGCAATATTGCTCGACCATATCGAAAACATGAAAAAACAGGCCAAACTGCATTATCAAGTGACACCTGCTGACAGCTGTGCGAAAGGCACATTCGTACCACCAACCCTATTTGAAATTAATGACCTCAGCGCACTCAAACGTGAAGTGTTTGGCCCAGTGCTGCATGTCATCCGCTATTCAGCCAAACAACTAGACGCTGTCATTGATAGCATTAACAACACTGGCTATGGCCTGACTGCTGGCGTGCACAGCCGTATCAATGCCACAGTTGATTACATTCGCGAACGTTTGCGCGTGGGCAACCTCTACGTCAACCGCAACCAAGTCGGCGCAGTTGTGGGTGTCCAACCGTTTGGCGGCGAAGGCCTGTCGGGCACTGGCCCCAAAGCAGGCGGCCATATGTACCTACCGCGATTGGCTGTCGAACGAGTTGTCACAACCAACACAACAGCATCAGGCGGCAATGCTTCGTTGATGTCATTAGAAGACTAAGAGTCTGTCCGAAAATGGGTATTTTTCTTGTTATGCATTCAAACAGATGCGGATTTTTGGGATGTGCAGGGTCATAATACCGATTTGTCACGTGATATGCAGCACACAAGCCATGGAAAAGGTATACCCGAGTGAT
>CAZIIK010000077.1:0-6256 GCA_964539235.1 uncultured Gammaproteobacteria bacterium
TTGCGGGTGGCGCATTTAGATTAGCCGCGTACCTTACTTTGCAGAATCAAAGCGCAGGTAAAATGGCGATGGGCAGTTTTGGCGCATTATCACGAGTGATGGCTTTTTTATTTTCCATGCTCTGACTTTGTGTGAAGAAAGCTTTAAAAGACTGCTGTATAACCTCATTAACAGCGAACTTCATCGTTAAAATCTTCTTCAAGGCTTGTCCTCACGAAAGTGGGGGCCTCAAATAGTTCATCTATGATCGGCCCTTTCATCAGATTTCGCCTTGAATTTCATCTGCTACTGAAGTTATGCAGCAGCCTTTTTTAAGACTATAACGTTTGTATGTATGTGCATGTTTTCTAGATTTTAAGTAAATTAAAGTTTACAATAATTGGTATTTTAGTTAACTATATGTTTCTTTATGAAATCTGTCCCAATGCTGCCGGTACCTATGGATCAAGCGCTGCTCCAGTTAGGGCGTGATATCAAAGATGCACGTCGTCGACGTCGGATTACCATGCAATTATTGGCCGAACGAGCAATGATTAGTCGTCCAACATTACAGCGTATTGAGCAAGGGGATGCGAGTTGTTCGATTGGAGCCTATGCTTCTGTACTATTCTCACTTGGCCTTGCACATCGGTTAGCCAAATTAGCCCATATCTCAATTGATTCTGTTGGGCAGCAGCTGGAGGAAGACAGGTTGCCGCAAAGGGTTCGAATGAGGAAGTTTACAGATGACTGATTCTTGTATTTTTGTTTCCGTTATATTGCATGGGGCAGCGGCATATTTTGTTATGGGAGGCTATAGCGCTTATGCTGGCAAAGCAAGCGGCCAAAGATATGGCTGTTATTGTAAAGGATTGGCGGAAGCTGGCCAGACAATTGAAAATTAAATCTAGAGAAATAGATTATGTTTCAACGGCTTTTGAGCATGATGATTTGCAGGATGCATTATTGTATTAACCCATAATAGGGGTTTGCCTCCAAACAGCTTTTCTGGCTGAAAGAAATTGGATTCTGTCAGTAGCCTTTTTTGACATCACACTACCATTCATAGAGTTTTCCAGGTAATCAAGCTACCATGTCGCGATGCAACAGCAAGTTGGGAAAAAACAATGGTTAAGGTTTTATTGGTCGATGATCATGATTTAGTGCGTATTGGGATCAAGAGCCTGTTGGAAGATGTGCCTGGAATCGAAGTGATTGGTGAGGCATCCAGTGGTGAAGAAGCCATTCAGGCTGCCAAAAAACTCAACCCGCATGTTGTGTTGATGGACGTCAAAATGCCGGGTATTGGTGGGTTAGAAGCCACCAAACGCATTTTGCGTGCTAATCCAGATGTCAAAGTCTTAGCCGTCACAGTCTATGGTGAAGAGCCTTATCCTTCGCGAGTTTTGCAAGCGGGTGCTGTCGGCTATCTCACTAAGGGTGCTGATGTCACGGAAATGGTTCAAGCTATTAAAATGGTCAGTTTGGGTAAGCGTTACATCAGCCCAGAAGTTGCCCAACAATTGGCGTTGAAACATTTATCAGACGAAGGTGAATCGCCGTTCGATAGCTTATCTGAGCGTGAAATGCAGGTGATGATTATGATCACCAGTGGTCAGAAAGTGCAGGAAATTTCCGATCAATTATGCCTGAGCCCAAAAACTGTTAACAGTTATCGTTATCGTTTATTCGAAAAACTGGATGTGAACAGTGATGTGGAATTGACGCATTTGGCGATTCGGCATCAACTCATCGACACTGATTCTTAGAGATTTCAGTTACTAGCCCAATGTCAGGCGTATCGTTTGATCATCAGCGGTTTTTGCATCATTTAACCGCTGCGCCCGGTGTGTATCGCATGTTTGACGCCGACGGCGTGATTATTTATGTCGGTAAAGCGAAGTCGTTAAAAAAACGTGTATCCAGTTATTTCTCCAGTCGTGAGCAGACGCCTAAGACTGCAGCACTGGTGCGCCAGATTGCGCAGATTGAAGTGACGGTCACGCAGAATGAGATCGAAGCGTTATTATTGGAGCAACGCCTGATTAAACGCCATCGACCAAAATACAATATTTTATTCCGTGACGATAAAAGCTATCCCTATGCTTATTTAAATACACAACATCCGTTTCCACGCTTGATGGCTTATCGTGGGGCACGTCCGAAGAAAGGTCGTCTGTTTGGGCCTTATCCCAGTGTGTATATGTTGCAAAAGACGGTGCAGTTGTTGCAGCAGATTTTTCGCATTCGCCAATGTGAAGATTCAGTGTTTGCCCATCGTTCGCGCCCCTGTTTGCAATATCAGATTAACCGTTGCTCGGCGCCGTGTGTTGGCAAAATTTCAGCAGCTGATTATCAGGCGGATATCGAGGCGGTGCGGTTGTTTTTGGCGGGAAAAAATCAAAAAGTTATGGCCGACTTAATGGCGCGCATGGCAGCGGCAGCAGAGGCCATGCAGTATGAATTAGCAGCGAAGTATCGTGACCAAATTGCGGCATTACGTGATACCCAGCAGACGCAGGTTATTGAAACTGGGCGTCAAGAGCAGGTTGATGTGATTGCCATTGCGCGGTTGAAAGGTCGGGTTTGCCTTTATTTGTTGATGATTCGGCATGGGCAAATGTTAGGCGGACGCCATTTTTTGCCTGAAGATGTACAGCTAACCGATGATCAATTGTTGGAAACTTTTTTAGCGCAGTGGTACACCCACGAATCAGAAGCGCCGGATACCACGTCATTTTCCTTGCCCAAGCACGTGTTAATTGATAGCGGGCAGGTGGTTTCTGATGCATTAAAAGCATTATTGAACCAATTACACGCTGATTTACATGTGCGAGTCGCACGCCAAGGGGTGGAATCGAAGTGGCTGAAAATGGCGCAGATGAATGCGCAACATACCATCCTAAATCAATTGAAAGTCGATCGTGATACATTGCTGGGTTTGCAAGATTTGGCAGAGGTTTTGCAATTATCGACGGTACCGGCACGCATTGAGTGTTTTGATATCAGTCACACACAGGGTGAAGCTACTACGGCTTCTTGTGTGGTGTTGACCGAATCCGGTTTGGCAAAGTCTGAATATCGACGTTATCGCATTCAAGATGTACAGGCCGGTGACGACTACGCTGCCATTCAGCAGGTTGTGACGCGGCGCTATCAGCGTCAATTAGCAGAAGAAAAACCATTGCCAGACATTGTGTTAATTGATGGTGGTCAAGGTCAGTTAGCGCGGGCTGCTGAAGCGTTAGCAGAAGTCGGTTTTCACGATGTGGTTGTGTTGAGTATTGCCAAAGGCCCCGCACGACGGGCAGGCGAAGAAAAAATCTGGCGCTTGGCTGCCGAATTACCCGTATCGATCCCAGGAGATGCACCCGCACACTTATGTTTGCAAAAGATTCGCGATGAAGCTCATCGTTTTGCGATTACAGGGCATCGTAAACAGCGGCATCAGCAGAGTATGCGTTCGACTTTGCAAACCATTCCAGGCGTGGGACCGCAACGTCGGCAAGCATTGCTGCGGTATTTTGGCGGTTGGCAGGCGTTAAAGGTAGCAACGGCAGATGAAATTTCTAAGGTGCCAGGGATCAGCGTCGCTTTGGCCACTAGGATTGCGCAGGTTTTGCAATCAGATGGATGAATAAAGGGCTGTCAACTTTCCCCGCTGGCTGAGCCTGTAGAAGTCGATAACGCTTTCCTTTGGCAAGCTTGGCTTCGACAGGATCAGCCAGCGGGAAAAGTTGACAGCCCTTCGACAAGCTCAGGGACATTTTGTCGAAGGGTTTCATTTAATCTTACGTGTCATCATTGTCTTAGTCTTGTTATATATCGCCACACTCGCTACTCTGTGCGCGATGGTGCTCTAAGAGATCAAACCTGTGCGTGTGTTGACCCTGCCAAATTGTTTCACATTTTTGCGGATCATCTTGATTCCTTGCTTTGTGTTGGTTTTTTACCTGCCTTTTACGTGGGCGCATTGGTTGGTTGCCGGTGTGTTTCTCTTCGCGGCTGTGACTGATTGGTTGGATGGCTACTTGGCACGCGTCATGAAACAGTCATCTGCTTTTGGTGCCTTTTTAGATCCGGTAGCGGACAAGTTGATGGTGGCTGCAGCCTTATTGCTGTTGGTGTCGCAATATCCATCACCTTGGA
Source organism: uncultured Gammaproteobacteria bacterium (assembly GCA_964539235.1). Classification (GTDB taxonomy): domain Bacteria; phylum Pseudomonadota; class Gammaproteobacteria; order Francisellales; family CACEW01; genus CAZIIK01. Next base: position 4,129 of record CAZIIK010000077.1, read on the forward strand.
TGGCGGTCGCCGGTATTGTGATTGTTTCCCGTGAAATTCTCATTTCAGCTTTACGCGAATGGATGGCTGAATTAGGTCAGCGTGCTGCAGTGAAGGTGTCCATGGTGGGTAAAATCAAAACCACCGTCCAAATGGTGTCTCTGTTAATTTTATTATCACAACCGCCGGGTTATAGCACGGTGGTAATCTGTGGATTTGTCTTGATGTATTTGGCGGTGATTCTCACGCTATGGTCGATGGTGATTTACTTGCATGCAGCTTGGCGCGTGCTATGGCAGGCGTAGCGACACGCGCCAGTAAAACGTTTGTTTATGACGGATTTTTCGCCAGTGTTGTCACACAATATTCCAGTAATGCTTGGATATCTAAACATTGCTGAGGGCTTGCGGCGGGATCAGTACACTTTAAGCAATCGAGTAGTGAAATGATATTCAACAGTTGCGTGGTCTTTTTCCAATCATTCGGTAGAGTAATGCCGCTACCTAATAAACCGCGCACAAATTGTGTTTCAAAGTGTTTGGGGACGTGGTGTGCATAGCGCTGTAAGTTAGCTATATCCCAGAGCATTGAACCAGAGAACGCAAATTCCCAATCTAAGATGGCACTGATTTGCCAACGCTGATTTACTGGGTGAACTAAAATATTTTCCGGGCCAAAATCTCCATGTACCAGCTGGTTGTCGTCTGCAATTTGCAATAGCTGATTGTTCTCGGTCAGGCATTGTTGAATGGTGCGGATTAATGGTTTCGTTAGTGTGGTACTGACAACAGGGTGCTTTAAGCAATCTTGTGCAAAATGCAGGCAATCATCAGCGCTAGATGTCATTTTCACCGAGAGAGTCTCATCAAAAAAGCCAGCAGCTGGGAAGCGAAAGTTGGCAAAATCAGCCAATGTTTGGCCGACTTGGTACATGATGTCGGTTGTGTCAGCAGGTGTATGGTTGAGCCATAAATCTCGCAGAGTAATGCCCGGTTTAAGCTCACAGATGGCATATTGAATATTTTCAAAATGACTGATCTTTTCGATGCGTGGCACTGGGATGTACTGATGTATGCGTTCGGCAATTGCTTGCTCACGATAAACACTTGTCGGGTCTCGGAGATAAAGGCGTAACAAACGGTTCTTTGCTGTATCAAATGTGAGTTTAATGTTGACGTTGGCGCAACCGCCTTCAAGCACTTCATATGATTGCAGTGGCGTATCCGGCAAGGCAGTAGAGACAATTTTATGAATGTATCTGGCAGAGATTTCGTTTGGGATAGCGGTCTTTTCCCAATCAGCTTTAAAAGGTCGCATGTGGCGTCAGGAGTTGTCGTTTCATGAGTGAATGATCATGAAAACTAGAAAAAATAAAAGGAGGTCAGGGGGATTCTGTATTTGATAGATTTTTCGGTAATGAGTTCTGTTAGGTATGGGTGAGGTTGCTGCCAGACTAAATATCGAATTATGATAGTTTTATGTCCTAAATTGACGATTTTGACTCATGGGTCCCGCGAGGTTATAATTTTTTTATGTCCTAAATTGTCGAGATCTGAAGTGAAAAAGAAATATCAAGAAAGCCTTGAATACCAGGCTCGAGAAATCATTAATAAAATGGATGCTAACATTGTATTGCGTGAGGATTTATTGGGGCTTGGTAGTTACCGCCAAATCAGTCGAGTTTTAAACAAATTAATTGAGGCAAGCGTACTAGCAAAAATATCCCAAGGTGTTTATGCAAAAGCGTATAAGTCAGAGTATGTGGATTATCCTTTGCTTAAAGGTGGCTTTGAAAATCTATCCCGCGAGGCGCTAGATCGCTTAGGGGTTGACTGGGATACGAGTGACGCCGAAAAAGCCTATAACCAGGGGATAGCTCAACAAGCCCCTGTTAATAATGAAATTCTTTTAAAAAGCCGATGTCGACGACAAATTTCCTATGTGGGACGTGAGCTGAAATATGAAGGAAATGTCAATGCAAGATAATTTGATACATGATGAAGGTCAGATTATAGTGCCCCTAAATAATCGGACAGTATTTGCGAGTAGTGCTCCTTAAAGTGATATTATTTTTTAATTATTTAGGGAGATCGACATCATGAGTCAAAAGCGTCAAAAGTATCCGGCGGAGTTAAAAGCCCGAGTGGTA
>CAZIIK010000078.1:0-12331 GCA_964539235.1 uncultured Gammaproteobacteria bacterium
GGATACTACTTTATCTATGGTATTTAAATTGCTCCAGTCGGATGAAAAACGCTGGAGAAAAATCAGGGGATTTAAGTTGTTAACATTGGTCGCCGACGATGTAGAATTCAAAGATGGAGAATTGGTTAGTGAACAGATAAACAGGAAGGCCGCTTAACCATCCCATACACCAGATTTGACATTAACTCTGGCAAAGCCGCCTCACTACATCTAAAAGCCATCCCTGCCCTGGTTTTAGTCAACACCCAAACTAGATCCATTACACCCATTTATTACGGCTATGTCACCGATGATGAGTTGGCCCATCGATTTTTACAGGTAGCACAAGACTTTAAGGGGGCTGTGTAATGAGCGGCATGTTAAGAACACTATTGGTCACATTGTTGGGAGCAGTCTCCCTCAGTGCGGCTGCCAACAATACCTTGGCAGAACTCAATCAAATTGAGGCGAACAAGACTCGCGTACGCACACCTGTACAAAGCAACAGCGTTGATCAATTCAAGCAAGAAAATAGGGCAAGTAGAGCAAGCAATCCAGAGGATAATGACATTATGGCACTTGCCCAAAACTATTCACTGATAGTTTTCTACCTATCCACCTGCCCGCACTGCCACCATTTCTTGCCAGTTTTAAAGGAATTCGCCAGCTTAAGTCACATTCCCTTAATTGCCTATACCTTAGATGGCAATAAGATACAGGGATTTCCACACACCCAAATACCCTCACATACCCTTGTTCAAAAGTTGTTTCCAGGTGGCGCCAGCGTACCCGCGCTTTTTTTGATTAATAACCACAATGGCCATTTATTTGAGGTTGCCATCGGTGAGCAAAGCCCAAGACAACTACTCATTCGCCTGCGTAGGCTTGCCCCCAAGGTGCTTGCCTATGATCAACAAGGAGAAGGGTAGTGTTGAAATTTGATTATGTTGCTCGTTTAAAATTAATTTCTAAACGGTACCCAAGACTACAGGCATATTTGACCAAGGTATTGAGCGAAGGAGAATGCTTACTGCGACCACCGGCAGCCTCTAGGCGAGCAATCGCCGATTTGGTGGTGTGCATTTTTTCTGCCACTTCATCTTGGGTTAAATCAACTTTTTTACGTAACTTTTTCATTTTATCTGCTAACTCAAGCTGTGCAGAAAAGGCTTCAAATTGTTCTCTTGCCTCTGGGTCTGCTAAGACTTCTTGTTCAAAATCTTCATGCCATTGTCGGGATCGTTTAGTCATTTTGCTTCACCTCTTTCAGTCGTTTGCGGGCAATATCCAATTCTTTTTTGGGTGTCGCCCGTGTTTTCTTAATAAAGCTATGCAGAATCACAATTTCATCTTGAATACGTACACAGTAAAACGCTCGGGCAATGCCTTCAGTCGCTTTAATTCTAACTTCAAACAAGCCTTGCCCCATGGCGCGTGTATACGGCATGCCCAAGTTTGGACCTGCTTTTTCATTTGTTTAGTCAAAGCGATATAACAGGCTTTCAGTCCGGTTGGCATGGACTTCAATTGCTTCAACACACTTTGATTGTAATAGGTAAGATGCCATTTCATATAATAAGGTTAACGCATACGTTAACAAAATTCAAGTGGAAAATGCTTCTGAGTGTATTTGTTGTATTGTTTCTAGGGGTTAAAGTCAATCTCTATGCCTCGGTCAATGGCAATTTAGGTCACTTCTTTAGTAGTCTGGGTTTCTCTGGTAATGCCACCTCAAGCCATGCCTTTCAAGATCAAAGCGCAGGCTATTATTCAGGTGGTGGCATTTTTTTAAGACAGCAAGTACAGGATGTGCAATTAATCCATGTCGATGCCCCTTCCATTAGCTCAGGCTGTTCAGGCATTTATGCGTATCTAGGTGGCTTTAGTTACATCAATATCGATCGCATTGTGGCCCTAGGTAAAAAGATCATGGCAGGGGCGCCTGGTTACGTGTTTCACCTGGCATTGACCTCTGCTGTGCCTGAAATGGCTGATACCTTGCAGACGGTACAAAGTTGGCTACAAAAATTGAATAGCCTGAACATCAACAGTTGTGAAACAACCCAAGAATTGGTCGGTGGGCTGTTACCTAAAATACAAGGCTCACAGCAAGCAATATGTAAAGATTTAGCCAGTCATGACGGTGCCTTAGCTGACTGGGCCTCTGCCAGACAAGATTGTGGGGTTGGTGGTCAGACGGATAAGTATTTAGAGCGTGCAAGCAAAGACCCTACATACAAAAACGCTGTGGTGACCAACAAGAATTTGCTTTGGTCGATCTTGCAACAAAATGCATTTCTGTCCAGCGATAATCAGTTAGCCGAGCTTTTTATGTCGCTCTCTGGTACGGTGATTTTTGATAAAGACAGCAAGCCAACCTACTACCAGTCCCTCGTTGATAACCGCAGTTTAATTAAAGCGCTGTTACATGGCGGCCAAGCGCCTATCCTGGCCTGTCAAAACACCGGTGCTGATCAGTGTCTTAACATCCGTATAGACACGATCACGATTGACCCAAACAAGGCACTTAACACGCAAGTCCAAAAGATGATCATTGGCCTGATTAACGCAGTGCAAAGTGATGCGCCTATTACCGATCAACAAAAGGGTTTTGTTGAAAGTACTACCGTTCCCATAATGAAATACATCTCGGTGGCATCATCGCTCAAGATGGTTCAAGGCTTGATCGACATCAACCAATATGCTGATGTGATTGCTGAGGATGTTTTAGCGCAATACCTAAGCGAATCCCTGCAAGTCATTAAAAACTCGCTACAAGAGGCAAGCCAATTCCCTGATGAAGTGCAAAAGAATCTGCAACACAGTATTGAGTCCGCCCAGCAAACGGTTAACCAAATGCAGGCAGGTGCCTATCGCAAAATCCAAAGTGCCTTGGGACTCGTTCGTAACATGCGTTTTTTAGAGCGCGAGGTATCAAGCGCGCTATCCGGGAATTTTGGGTCAAACCTCGATTTTGAAGGGAAATCATGATGTATCCACTGTATGTTGTCTCAAACGGCGATTTCTTTCGTGAAGCACTCAATGCCAAGGTGACGCTATTGGGTACGGATACCTACGGCAGCGCAATTTTTATTGCCAGCATATTGGCGGTGGTGATGACGACCTTTCAGTACATTAAAAGCAAGGATCTCATGGCGCTCGTCAAGTTCTTTGCCCTCTATATGGCGGTAACCACTGTTCTACTGGTGCCACGTGTGGATATGCAGGTGATTGATATTTCTGATCCCGGTAGAGCGTATTTAACGGTTGATCATGTGCCTGTGGGCTTGGTGCCCCCTGCTTATATGATCACAGCCGTCAGCTATGGCTTAACGCAGACCCTGGATGCCATCTTTGCCATGCCAAGAGAAGCCTCCTACAGTCAAACCGGTATGCTCTTTGGCTCCAAGCTCTTTCTTTTGGGCACGGGTATTGAGCTTGATGCCACCACCCAAAAACTGGCCAATGACTATATTAAATCCTGCGTGTTTGGCGATATTTTAATTAACCACAAATATAGTGTGGCTGGTCTTAAAAACAGCACGGATATCTTTGGGCTGATCACCTCTCAAGCCTCACCTGTTAGGGGACTGTACATTGACGGTGCCTACCACACCTGCCGGGATGCGGTACCCATCCTAAAGCGCAAGCTCAAAACAGCACAAGATGGTGCCTTCAGGCTTTTTAGCAAAAAACTGAATATGCCAACGGCAAGTCTTAAGCCATTGTTTACCAACAGCTTGAATTACTTCACGGGTCTATCGCAAACCTCAACACAGATTCTAGGCCAAAACCTTTGGATCAATGCCACCCAAAAAGGGATGGCCAATTACATTGCCAGCACCAACAACACCGCAGCTCTGATTAACTATCAGGATACCAGCAACATGCTCAAGATGCGCTTATCATGGCGCGCATTAGGCAGCATGGCATTGTATACCTTACCTTTGATGCAGGTAGTGTTACTGGCGGTGATGCTTTGTCTCTTCCCCATTGTCTTGATGTTATTTCTTTTGCCCAATTTGGGGCCAAAGGTGTTGAGTAACTGGGTTTACTCGATTGCTTGGGTCAGTGTCTGGCCAATGCTCTTTGCTATTTTTAACTTGGCGATGAACTTTTACCTCTACAACAGCACCTCTGGCCTGTCAGATGGCGGGCTTACGTTATCTAACAGCAACCCACTGGCACAAGAACACTGCGATATCGCAGGCATAGCGGGGTATTTGGCACTGTCTATTCCCTACATTTCGATTGGCATTGTCAAAGGCATGGCCGGAGCATTTAACGTCGCCTCGAACTATATTGGCGGCATGGCCCATAGTTTTGCTCAAGGTACCGCACAAAGCTTAGAGTCAGGCAATTTCTCCCTTGGCAATACCTCCTATGCCAATGCCACGGCAAACAACCTGTCGATGAATAAGCATGACAGTAACTATACCAATATGCATGGCATGATGACTGAGCAATTGGCCACCGGGGCAACCGTTGCACACACACCAGGTGGGCAGGATGCCTATAACGTCAGTCCCGCTATGTCGAACCTTGCTGTGACAGCAAGATTAGGTCAGATGATATCAAGCCAACTGTCGCATTCTGCGAGTGAAGGTCTGGCCAATGTTAAACACGATCAAGTAAGCCTTGGGCAAAGCTTCTCATCACTTGCCTCAGCGGCCGAGCATCTATCCCACACACAAAGTGCCACCAACTCCTATGGGGGGGCGCCAATACCGGCATGAGCACACAGCAGAGCGAAGCATTCCACAGGGCGGATTCGATTGTCAGCAACTGGGCCAAAGAGCATGGCTATTCGCATGGGCATGCTTGGAAGGCGTTTATAAATGCTTCTGTAGGCGGCAGTGCAGTATTTAAGTTTTTAGGTAATGGTGGACTGATAAAAGCAAATGCTGGTGGGAATGCTGACATAAACTCGAGTACCACACATGGTAATACAGCACGCATCTCCTCAGATGAACAACAGCGGTTTAATCATGATATGCAAATTGCAGCCAGTTCTGCTCACAACAGCCATACAGAATCAGGCCATAGTGATGCCAATAGTTTGGGTGCACAGCTATCTGCCCAATACAATCAAATGCAGCAGCAGGTGCACACGCTATCGAGTGACTGCAGTAAGGCAGAGAATCTGCAAAGTATGGCCAATTATGCTGCGAGTCACAGCGCTAATATTGATGAGAACTACTCGCAAGCGTTTGTTAACTTCGCACAAGAACACCTGGGGCATCGCGCGCAATGCGTGTTAATTAATCCCAATAATGATACCAGAATGGAATTGCTGAAGAATACGGCAGAACGGTTTGTTGCACAGAAGCTTAAACCTGCTATTGCCCAGGATTATGAAGCGTTTAAATCAAACGTTAATCCTGAAGCTGAGCATGCCAGCCAAGTGCAATATATGCAGTCAAATTCGGTGCAGCAAGATTATGCCAAGCAAAGCGCTGGTGTTCGTGAAGGTGGGCAGGCTGCTCACTATGATGCTGCCAAGGCACAAGCCATTTCAAAGCAAGCTGATAAGGCTTTAAAAACGAACCAGCATCAAGCCACGGTAGGTGGTCAAAATATCATTGGTTCAGCCAATAAAAATAAAGCAGATGTTCAGCAGGAATTAAATGAAAAGCACAGCAAAAGTTTATCTGAATTACGCAAAGAAGCTGAGCAACAAAAAAAACTCAGACAAGACCAATAAGAAAAGCGATTAGGAGTGGCCAGGATGGACGTAATTAATAATCAGCATTGTTTATGGGGTAATGTATCCAAGCGATTCTCTTATAGATATCGCATCTCCATTCATATTTCCCGGATCAAAGAGGTCTTCCTTAGAATAATCTTTTTCAAGCCCTGCCTGTATTGCATTTGGGAATGCCAGTCTAAGTACCAAAAGAACTACCGCCAGAATAGGGAAAAGAGCTACGCCGATATAAGCAATTATTGGAAAAGATTGTGGTTCATTGTACATGGCAATCATAACGCCTATAGCCATGATGGCAAAAAAACAAATGACTACACATCGGGCAGTAATTTCTTTTTTCGATACGGAGTGATCAGTTCTTTTATCAACTGGTGCATTAACAGCAAGGCCGCAACCACTGCTTTGAGCTTGGTTTTTCGATGTTTTCATGGCGCACGCCAAGACATTAAAAATCTTGCTTATGAATGCATCAGAAAACATAAGGTTTTTCATAGAGGAGTGATGGTGTGAAAAGTATTGTATTAAAGTTAGGTCAGGTGGCTCGCTTTAAGTTGATTTCAAGGCGGTATCCGAGCGCACTGGCATATCGAGCCAGCGTGCCAATCGAAGGGGAATGGCGACCTTTGCCACCAGCAGCTTCTAAGCGTGCCACAGCGGACTTGCTGGTATGCATTTTTTCAGCAATATCATCTTGGGTGAGATCTGCCTGTTTGCGCAACTTACGCATTTTATCGGCCAAATCCAATTGGGCGCTGAATGCCTCATACTCAGCGCGCATTTCAGGATCATTCATAACAGACTGCTCTAATTTCTCATGCCATTCTGTGGATCGATTACTCATTATCTTTTACCTCTTGCAGTCGTTTACGGGCAATACCCAATTCTTTTTTAGGCGTTTCTTGCGTCTTTTTTATGAAACTGTGCAGCACAAGAATTTCATTACCAATTTGGACACAATAGAATTCTCTAGCAATCCCGACTTTTGCTTTCATTCGTATTTCAAACAGCCCATTACCCATGGCAGAAGTGTGCGGAATACCAAGGTTTGGGCCATCCGATTTCATACGCTTGGTCAGTGTTATATAACGCGCTCTAAGTGGTTTCGGCAGTTTCTCAATTTGCCTAAACACTTTTTCGCTGTAGTAAGTAATGCGCCATTTCATTTAAAAATATTATCATATTTGATAATAAATACAATTAAAAACTGTATTTTGGTGCAAGCCTATAGTTTTACTTCAATCTCCATAGCTCGCCGCGATTGCTTAAATACAAAAAGGATAGGCGCTTATTCCATTTGGTGTATGCCAGAAACAAGGCCAAAGAACTGCCTGAAAGATAGCTGGATTGCACTTACTGACATCAATTTATTGCCATTTCAGTCAATTCACCAGGAAAAAGGAGGTGCGCGATGAAGTATCGCTACCTCTTCTTATTGGCGACGCTGGTCGTGGCTTTGCAAATTGGAATTGCCGTTCATGGTCTGAAGCCAGGCCATCAGACAATTCAACATCGACCGCAGCAGGTATCGTATGCAAAAGAATAATGCGTATGTGACCAAGGGTTTTACCCGGGGTGGCCAGATTATTTTAAACAATATTCGCATGTCCATTCAGATGTTTAACAAGCTGATGATGATCTGCGGTGTATTGTTTCTAGTGTTTTCCGGTAGCGGCTTCTATTTCTTGACCGACAAACCCGGCTGGCAGTTGTTTTTCATTGACCTGCGCGCACTGTTCTTTCGTGTGTTTAATGGTCATGCTGTCATTCATGGTACGGTAGGCAATCAGGCCATCTCTGCTACAGCCAATACCATTGCGAGTTACCCTTATGTGCTTGAGGCACCGCATGCTTTTTACTGGGTTTTACTCAAGGTTGGCATGGGTGCGTTTTTCTTAAGCATTGTTGCGGGCTTTGTGATTGCCAGGTTCTTTACCAAAGCAGGCGAATCCTCCACCAAAGAGCGGATTTTATCGGGTAACAGGAAATTGCCTGTATCGTCCATCAATAAATGTATTAAACGCCAAAGCGAAAAAGGCTTATCGGCTATTAGCTTACCTGTGATCGAAAACCATCGATTATTGAATCTGGGTTTGGAAAAGGACTTTGAACGTCAGCATGTATTCATTCATGGCAGCACGGGTACAGGAAAAAGTGTGACTATCTCACATTTGATGTACCAGATCAGAGGCTTTGCCGGCCATAAGCTCGCGGCTGTAGATTTAAATGGGGCTTATATTGCGCAGTATTACCAACAAGCGGATGTCATTTTAAACCCTGCCGATAGACGCTCTTGCAAATGGACAATCTGGACAGACTGCTTTGAGCCAGAGTATTTTGATAATTTAGCCGAGATTTTGATACCCGATAATCCGCGCACCGAGCCGATTTGGATTAATGCGCCGCGGCAGATTTTTATGGAAGTGGCTAAGAAGCTCAAAGATGATCCAGAGCGGTCACATGAGAAACTGTTAAAAATTTTACTCACCACTCCGATCAAAGAATATGCCCAGTATTTTATGGGCACCGATGCCCAGGCGCTAACCGATGAGCGGATTGAAAAAACTACCTTGTCGATTCGTGCAGTATTGGCTTCCTACCTTAAATCCTTGCGCTATCTGGACCTCATGGAAGGGGATGAATTTTCAATCACACACTGGGTGCAGTGTGATACTGATAAACGCTGGGTTTTTTGGCGACGCAAGAACAACAACTCGCCGCCTTTAGGCCCTTAATAGCGTGTTGGTTAGGGATTTTAAGCAAGGCGTGTTTGTCCTTATCCCCTGACCAGGGTAGTGCAAGTCATATTTGGGTGTTGGCCGATGAAATTGCCAGTTACCGCAAGATACCCACCTTAAGTGAAAGTTTGGCCAAAGCGCGTAAATTTGGGGTGCATTATGTGTTAAGTCTACAAACCTATTACCAATTGGAAGCCACTTATGGACGTTATGAGTCCATTGTGATCGTGGATAACCTGAATACGCAAATCTTTTTTCGGGCCAAACACCATGACACCTGTGAGTTTGTCTCTAAACAATTAGGCGAGCAGGAAATTGAAGAGGTGCGCGAGAATTATTCAATTGGCGCCAATACGATTCGTGATGGCGTGAGCTTTGGCAAGGTGCGAGTGAAACGCCGTCTTGTAGGGGCTGAGGAAATTCATACCTTGCCAGATTTGACCTGCTTTGTGCAACAAAAGGGTGCGATCCCTTTAGCCAGAGTGAAATTGGCATTGCCTAACAATACCATGGCCAACGCATCTTTTGAGGCGCGTTCAGGCGCTATGTCCTGCCAAGATGCTGAGATTGAAAGCCTGATTAACTGCTTTCTCTGGCACAAAAGCACGGTTGATGATGATGTGTTAGCGCGCATGGTGGTTGAAACATCGGATGATGTAAGAATTGAAGGAAAATCCCGTGCAGACAAGATGGCAAAGATTAGCCATACACTCAAAAAGAACAGCCCAAAAATACAAAAAACCTATTGAGGTTCCTGTTGATGGTGTAACAGAGACTCGTGTTAACAAAGATAGTGAGATTAATAGGGAGGTTGGGTTCTAATGCTATCCCTTTCTGCCATTAAAAGTGTTGATCAAGCGGCCAGTTACTATATGGATCAGGACAACTATTATCTTCAGGGTGAAGGCAAGGCATTTTCAGAATGGTTTGGTCAGGGCGCCAAGTTACTCAACTTATCTGGTGCGATGGATGCTGAAATGTTCAAAGCCTTGCTGGAAGGCAAAATGCCAGACGGGACTCAAGTCGGTTTAATGTTCGATGGCTCTATCAAACACAGGCCTGGCACCGGTGTGACTTTTTCAGCCCCTAAAACCGTGTCGATCTTAGGCTATCTTGGCAAAGATGGTCGATTAATCGATGCCCACAAAGATGCGGTACGTTTGGCAATGAGTCAACTTGAGCGACTAACCGCCAGTGCTCGTATTACCGAGTCTGGTGTGACCAGCATTGAAAATACTCAAAACCTAATTGTTGGCTTGTTTCATCATGATACCTCGCGTCTCTATGATCCGCAGATGCATACGCATGCGGTGGTGATGAACGAGACCCTGCGCCCTGATGGCGCGTGGCGGGCATTAGCCTCCAGCATGGGCATTGATGGCGAGCAGGTTGGGGGCTTTGGTGAGCGATTGCGTGCTTTTCAGATTTACTTTAGCTCGATCTACCGATCAGAGTTGGCCAAATCTGTTACAGACATGGGTTATCAAATCCGCAACGCAGGCCCGCATGGCATGTGGGAAATTGACAAAGTACCTGACGCGGTATTGAAACACTTCTCTCAGCGCTCAGAGCATATGAAAGCGGCCGGTGGTGGGGATCAATCCTCAGCAGCCTATAAAGATATGTTGGCCATTTTAACCCGCGAACCTAAGCGCGCCATTGATCGCGGTGAGCTTCATGAGTATTGGCAATAACGTTTACAGTCACTCGGATTTGATGCCAAAGGGTTTGTCAGTGAAACTCAAGAAAATGCACGTGGTAATACAGGTAGCCTGTCTGACAATCAGATATCTGAACGCGCCAGATTGCATGTGGATATGGCGATGGGGCTGCTGGCTGATTTTCAAACGAGCTTCAGCTTTGATCAAGTCTTTAATCGTGCGGTGGCTCTTGGCATGGGAGAAGTGGCACATAATGATATTAAGGCGGTCATTGATGAAAAGCTAAGATCAGGTGAACTCCTTGGTATTAATCGCAATGGCACACGTCTGAACACACAAGCCTTGCTTAATAAGGAGCAGGGCATTATTGATCAGGCGGCCAAGCTTAAAGATACCAAAGCAGCACACCACCCTAATGTCACAAGGGCATCATCTAGCATTGCAAGTAAAATTGGTATGGATCGCCTGAGTATAGTAAATCTGCAATCATCACGTCAGTTCTAGGTATTAAGTGATGCCTTAAAAGACTTTGAGCAACAAGGCTATACCGTTCGTATGCTAGCGCCCAATAAATTTGGGGCAAATGATTTAGCCAGTAATATCACCCGTGAGAAGGGCGGGTTGTTTCAATGGTTTCGCAATGTGGGCAAACCACAGATTGGCGAGAGCGTTACAGGCTGCCTTTTTGCTGAAGATAAAAAGCTGAAATCCCCCTTTGCCGGGCTGATAAAAAACAAGGATCTGGTGGTGGTGGATCAAGCGCACAAGCTATCTCATGGGGATTTAAGCAATTTGCTCACCCTATCTGAAAAGCGAGGTACGCGTATTGTCTTTATTGATAACAGCAAAGTGGTCAAAGGATCACAGGCCAGTCTTGATCTGCTCAGTCGAGCAGGTATTGCCAAGCATACGGTACAAACCGGCGATTTTAATCAGCAGCTTTGTGTGAGCATCCAGCCACAAAGCGCGCCACTTGCCATTCACAACAAGCATACGTTGGTACTCACGGACACCAAAAGCAATATTGATCGCTTGACCCATGAAGTGCGCAACGAACTGAAAGTGCGCGGTATGCTTGATCGTGAGGAGGTCAGGGTTAATAGCCTTGAGCCAAAGTATGTAAAGAATGGCGGGATACGATGTAGTGATTTTGAAAGAGGTAATTTGGTTCGCATGTATCATCGCAATCGCCCTTTTGAAGACTTTACTGTGTTAAGCGCCGTTAAAAACGAAGGCAAGCTACGTGTGGCAACAAAAAGCGGCAAGGTGAGTATGCTGCGTATGTCAACGCTCAAAGCCTCGCAGTTTCGCGTCTTTGAAAGTAAAGAAATATCTTTAGCACAAGGCGATAAGGTGCGTGCCACCGCTACGATGCAAAAGCTGGGCTTAACGGCATCTCAGCAATATGAAGTCAGTCAAATTGATGCGGGCAAAATCACCTTAAATGATGGCAACAAACCTATTGTGATTGCAAAGCGCGATGCAGTGAACCTGCCTTTGGCACATGATTATGTGCGCACCTTACATCAGGCGGCTGGCAGATTTGATGAGGTCATTGTTGATAGCAAAGCCTGGCGATTATCGAGCGGCCTTGTCAATGAATTATCGGGTGTGGCCAGCAAAATAAGCATCTATACCGATAACCTTAACCAGGCAGAGAAAAGCCTTGTGCGCACTACCAACAAAATGAGTGCAATGGACCTCGTGTTGACCCGGTCACCCGATGGTATTGCACCAAGCGCCAGTGATCTTGATGCACTTAAAACAAAAATTAAAGAGAGCGTTGGCCATTTGGTTAACACACACAATCAAAGTGAGCTTGATCAGGCCATTGATCAGGGGATTCACATATTATCTGAACGTGAGGCCGCCTTTGGCTCACATGAGCTATTTGCCGAGGTTGCCAAGCAGACCATGGGCATGGCGAATTTTACAGACATACAACACGACTTAGCGGATCGATTGCAATCGGGTGAACTCCTGAAAAACCATCATGGTTTGGTGACCACAGCACAGGCCTTAACAACCGAGAAATCCTTACTTGCCACCCTTAATGCGGGCAGGGGCGCTGTGACGAAGATAATGGAGATTGCCACAGCCAAAAGTGTGCTTTCAGATCAGGGATTAACGCCATCACAACAGAATGCCGCCCAAATGGTGTTATCCTATAGCGCCCCTAAATAATCGGACAGTATTTGAGAGTAGTGCTCCTTAAAGTGATATTATTTTTTAATTATTTAGGGAGATCG
>CAZIIK010000079.1:0-5097 GCA_964539235.1 uncultured Gammaproteobacteria bacterium
AATACCACTCGGGCTTTTAACTCCGCCGGATACTTTTGACGCTTTTGACTCATGATGTCGATCTCCCTAAATAATTAAAAAATAATATCACTTTAAGGAGCACTACTCTCAAATACTGTCCGATTATTTAGGGGCGCTATAAACCTTTTGTCGAAATCGAGAGCGCCTCCGCCCTTCGACAGGCCCAGGGACCGGACTTCTACACGGACAATACATTAATGCTCACGCGTCGCATCAAACTCTATATCCGGATAACGCTCTTCGGCCAATTGCAAATTCACACGACTGGTTGCCAGATATGTCAACCGCCCAGCGCCGTCCAGGGCCAATTGATCTGCAACTTTCTGCCGGAAGGTTGCTAATAGTTTTTCATCAGCACAATGAATCCAACGCGCCGTGATTACTTGGATGTTTTCATAGACACATTCCACGTTATATTCATCTTTTAAACGTTGCGCCACGACATCAAATTGCAGCACACCAACGGCACCCAAAATCAAATCGTTGTTATTTAATGGCCGAAACACCTGAGTTGCGCCCTCTTCCGATAACTGAATTAAACCCTTTTGTAAGGCTTTGGCTTTTAATGGGTCTTTCAACACCACCCGGCGAAACAGTTCTGGTGCAAAATTGGGAATACCTGTGAAATGGAGTTGCTCACCCACGGTAAACGTATCGCCAATTTGAATGGCGCCGTGGTTGTGCAAACCTAAGATATCACCCGCATAGGCTTCTTCAGCCTGCTGGCGATCACCTGCCATAAAGGTCAAAGCATTCGCCACTTGTACTTGTTTACCCACCCGCACATGCTGCATTTTCATATTGCGCGTGTATTGCCCAGAGCAAATACGCAAAAATGCCACACGATCACGATGTTGCGGATCCATATTCGCTTGAATCTTAAAGACAAAGCCAGTTAATTTATCCTCTGTCGGTGCAACTTCACGTTCCTCTGCAGCGCGTGCCTGTGGACCTGGTGCATGCGCCACGAAACCATCTAACATTTCTTTGACACCAAAATTACCCAGGGCTGTACCGAAGCACACGGGCGTTTGTTGACCGGTTAAATATAAGTCCGGATCAAATGCATCTGCCACACCACGTACCAACTCAATTTCTTCGCGTAATATTTCCGCTTGCTCACCTAAGGCCTGAGACAATGCATCTGAATGCAAGTCATCCAACACCTGAAAATCATGAATATGATGGCCCTGTCCGGTTTGATACAAAATCACTTGATCACGATACAAATGATAAACCCCCAGAAAACCCTTGCCCATGCCAATCGGCCATGTCATCGGCGCGCACTGTATTTTTAAGACAGATTCGACTTCATCCAATAACGCCATCGGATCTAACGTATCTCGATCCATTTTATTGATAAACGTCATAATTGGTGTATCGCGCAAGCGACACACTTCCATCAATTTAATGGTTCGGGCTTCCACCCCTTTGGCCGCATCAATGACCATAAGCACTGAGTCAACAGCGGTTAACGTGCGATAGGTATCTTCTGAAAAATCTTCGTGACCCGGCGTATCCAGCAAGTTGACGATTTTATCTTGATAAGGAAATTGCATCACCGAGGTTGTGACCGAAATACCCCGTTGTTGTTCTAGCTTCATCCAATCAGATGTCGCCATACGCTGGGCTTTACGACCTTTCACAGTACCGGCCAATTGAATTGCACCGCCGAACAATAACAATTTCTCGGTCATGGTGGTTTTACCAGCATCCGGATGCGAAATAATCGCAAAAGTCCGTCGTTTTTCAATTTCAGCTTGCATCAGCCATCCTAGCGGTCATTTTTTTAGTGGCAGCGATTATAAACCGATTGCATCGTTGATGACAGGCACAAAAAACTGTTGTATACCGACCAACCAAGGATAGATTTTAATACCCTCACTTTCTCGCGCATGAGGTTCATTACACAAACATATTGCTTCTGCTTGCAGGTCTTGAGCAAATTGTTTCAATGTAGTGAGTTTTTCCATTGGGAAGTAGGTAGAACTTTTTACTTCAATTAAAAGCAATGGTTGGCCAGGTCGCTCGACAATTAGATCAATTTCAGCACCATCTTTTGTCGCTAAGTAGCTAAAGCGATATTGCAAAAAGTAAATATCTGCCAGTTTAATACACTCTAAAATCACCAAATGCTCAAATGCCTCACCATACGCACTGGTACCCGGGTTCAGTGGCACATTCAAAGATAATGTTAATGCACGCACGACTCCAGGATCAAAAAAATAAAATTTGGGTTTATGACTCAGGCGTTTTCTCACCGAACTATGAAATGCCTCAAGATAAAAACCGACCAATGTGTCTTCTAGAATTTGGTAGTACTGCATGACTGTTTGATCTGATACCAATACATCTCGCGCAATACGAGCAAAATTAATCACCTTACCGTTTTGTTGTGCTGCAACTGCTAAAAATTTACGAAAAGGATCTAGTTTTTTGACTAATTGTTCTGACCAGACTTCTTCTTTGAGATAAGTATTGGCATAAGTGCTCAAAAATCGTTTACGCTGCGTAGCATCATTGAGCTGGTATACATACGGTAACAGCCCATAATGCAATGCCACCTCTAAACTGAATGAAGCCTTTAGCTCAAGTACTGAAAATGGATATAAATGATATGTCAACGCACGCCCTGCCAACATATTAGCAGCACCTCGCTTTAATTTGCGAGCTGACGAACCTGTTAAAATGAAACGCTTATCCGTTGCTTCGATCAGTCGATGAACAACATCCAATAGCTTTGGTGCTTTCTGAATTTCATCAATAACAACATATTTAATGTCTGCAGAAAGTGCCAAAACATTTTGTTCTAGCTCTTCTGGGTGATTAATATACAAAGCCTCTTCTACCGGATTCAACAGATCGACCCAAAGACTCTCTGTTCGAGCAAAACTATGCGCAATCTATGTACTTTTACCTGTATTACGCGCGCCAAATAAAAATAGGCTTTGGTTCCTTGGCAACACTAATAGTCGATTTAACATAGGCGACATTCTCGAAGTAGTTACTCGATAATGTACGCCATTTTCGAGGTTTAAGCAAGGAAATGGCGTTTCGCCATCAATATTGCATCCTCACGCAGAGCTGTCTGTGGTAATGGATAATACGCGCGCCGAATGCCTGTTTGTTCAAAACCTAATTGTTGGTACAAGGCAAGCGCACTGACATTCGATTGACGCACTTCTAAAAATACTTGCGTTACACCCAACGCATGCAGTTGCATGATTACATATTGCAGCAATTGAGCACCATAACCCTGACGCTGCATCTGGGGTGAAATGACTATATTCAATAATTCAGCTTCGTCTAACACCCGAGCAATCACAGCAAACCCAATCAACTGCTAATTTAAAAAGATACCCCAGGTCTGATGATGCTCAGCTTCCATAGTGAGGGTCATTGCAGACTGTGACCACGGTAAAGCATTAGCCGCATGCTCAATGACCATCATGCTTGGCAGATCAGTGTGCTGTAGCAGTCGATAAGAGATGCGTTTGGACATCATTTAATAAGGTTTGTTTAGATAAAGGATCTGATATTAATTCGGCTAAAGAAACTGTTTTGATACACGGCACATCTGCCATAGCCCGCCAGGCATCTGCTATTTCAACACCTAATGCGATGAGTAACTTTGGTTGCACCTGAGCGATCACATCTGCTCCGGTTAAACCTTGTTCAGCCTCCATAGCCGGCCAAATAACTGTAAAATCTGATGATCCAGCCGATACATACTGACTCAACTCTGCCAAGCAGTTCTGCATCGTGGAAATATGACTTTGGTCCGTGACTGGAATCAGAAATATTGTCTGAGCAGACTGCGAATTTTGACAGATATAACGTTGCTCAACTACATCAGTTATAACGGGCTGCTCCTGGCGCAGCCACCAGCGTGGCACCTCCATATGACGTAAACAGGTTTCTTGCTGAGTCGACCAACTCATGCGGTGATTTCTTCCTGCTGCAGACGTTTACGACGCAAACGACCCAACCCAAAGAGTGGACCAGACAGTATGTACCCAGCAAAAATAATGAATAACACCAAACTCGGCCACCAGGCAATACAGATCAGCACACCCACCATTACGATAATCATGGTAAAACGCACAGTCACTTTGAGGTCAATATCCTTGAAACTGCGGTAACGAATATTGCTGACCATCAGCAATGACACCAGAATAGACACCACAAATGTTGCCCAAGCCAACCATAAGCCGCCCAGATGCCAAGCATTACCTAACCAAACACTACTGGCAACAAATGCTGCACCGGCTGGGCAAGGCAACCCGAAAAAATAACGTTTTGCCAACGGCGATACCTGTTCGACCTGGGTGTTAAATTTCGCCAAGCGCAAGGCCACACAGGCGACATAGAGAAATGAGGTTAACCAACCCACTTTACTCAAACCATGCTGCGCCAAGGTCAGTAACGACCAGTTATACAAAACCAATGCCGGCGTAACGCCAAAGGCCAGCATGTCGGATAAACTGTCGTATTGGGCGCCAAACGCACTTTGTGCATTAATCAAGCGCGCTACGCGGCCATCGAGCCCATCACAAATTAAAGCAATAAAAATGGCAATCGCTGCCTGATCAAACTGATGATTCATTGCCGCGACAATGGCATAAAATCCAGCAAACAAGCTGCCAGATGTGAATAAATTAGGTAATAAGTAAATACCCTTGCGTCGACCTAGAAGAGGCTTTGAGGATGGTCGCATAGTTAAAAAAACTCGCCGTGCAGAATGGCGCACACTATAGCAGAATTTTAGAAAATCGGGCTAGTTTATGTCACATAAATAACTTACTCTTGAGATACATACACCTGAAATAATGAATTAGATCATAGCGCTCAATCTTTTTTTTGCAGGTAAGACATAAACTTGTATCTATATTTGGGCACCCGATGAAGATAACGAGTATTTTTTCATATAATGAACAGAAAAAAAGATTTAGAAGCAAGGTTATAGTGCAGAAGTGGATTTAAACTGGACAATTAAAATAATTCTGAGGCTAATGCCCACGGTTTAGGGCGTGTAATTCATGAAAGGATTCATTCTCGGCCTGCTCTTATTCATTT
>CAZIIK010000080.1:0-17096 GCA_964539235.1 uncultured Gammaproteobacteria bacterium
AACGCTGGAGAAAAATCAGGGGATTTAAGTTGTTAACATTGGTCGCCGACAATGTAGAATTCAAAGATGGAGAATTGGTTAGTGAACAGATAAACAGGAAGGCCGCTTAACCATCCCATACACCAGATTTGACATTAACTCACCGTCCCAGGTTGATAACCAAAAATACCCACAGACGGATACTGGCGTTGCCATTCAATACCAATGTTCTTGATTAACATATTGAGCGCAGCTTTGCTCATGCGATAGCTGTACCACCCGCCATAACGATTATCACTGATGCTACCGACGCGAGCACTCAGACACACAAATAGCAAATTTGTTGCAGCTGTCATCACGTGTTTTTCCAACGCCTGTGCCATATAGGCCGTTGGCAAGGTATTGACAGCAATACTGGTATGCAAATGGTCGGAAGATAATGCACGCAAAGATTTTTCGGGTCGATGCTGATCATCATGCAAATAGCCAATGGTATTAATGATCATATCTGGCGTCTGGTTTTGTGCGGCAACCCATTGATCAACCGCATCTGAGTTGGTGCAATCCAAGCTGTAGTAAACACCATGACAAGCTTTTGGCTGAGCTCGCGAAAGCACAATCACATCATGACCTTTTGTCACAAACAACTCGGCTAAAGCAGAGCCGATACCACCAGCGCCTAAAATCCAAATGGTTTGCATAGATCACCTCCAATTATTCACCACTGACTGCGGCAGACTGGCATGAGCCAGTTTGATTTTAATCAGATTCACCGTGAGAATGGTCTGCTAAATACATCACTGCATACGAATTAATACCAAAACGGCATCACCAAACCTAAGCTTCCGGGAAGAGTTTAACACCATGATCACTGTATTTTATGATGGCCATTGTGGCCTTTGCGCTAAAGAAATTGCCTACTACCAGAAGATTGCACCCGAAAACCAATTTGAGTGGGTTAATATCATGGAGAAATCCGAAACTTTTGAAGCACTGGGCTATTCATTGGATGCGGGGCTCAAGGCATTACACGTGAGAGATCATGACAATGTTATGCAGATAGGTGTGCGTGGCTTCATCACAATTTGGCGCACGCTACCACGCTGGAAATATTTAGCGCAATTTGCAAGATTACCTATTGTGCTGCCCCTACTAGAATTTACTTATCAACGTTTCGCCGCATGGCGCTTTAAACGTTTAGGCTATCATTGCAGCGTTAGGCATAATTCAGATCGTTAATATTGGGTAGTCGTTATATAAAATTTAGCGCAACACGGCCCCACTTAACGCATCACGAATTAAACTCGGCCTAATACGTCCACCCGTTTTTCCAGCGACGACACCTGCAACCTGATGCAGCAATTCTGGGTCTAACTCAGCCGCTTCTGAGACCGAAGGTTTGCCGCTGAGATTGGCACTGGTTGACACTAAAGGGCTTTGACATAGGCTGCATAGTTCCGCCATCAAAGGATGATCCGTAACGCGGACGGCAACACTACGATGCTGGCCAGAGATCAAGCGTGAAACCTGGGATTTAATCGGCACCACCCAAGTAAATGGCCCAGGCCAACTTTCCATCACTGCACTACAGCGCTCACGAGGTAATTGGTCCCAATCGACATAAGCATCTAGTTGCGCAACATCTGAGGCGACCAGGATCAACCCTTTATCTGCCGGACGATTCTTCAAACGCAATAGACAGTGCAATGCCAGGTTCGACTGTGGATCACAACTCAACCCATACACACCTTCTGTCGGCACAATAACAATTTCACCCGTTTGAATAGCCTGAGCAGCTTCAAGTATATTCATCAGCAATAACCTACCTTGAACAGAAAAACTATTATCGGAATGCATGCATGAAACTAACTCATCACGGCATCATCCAATAGCCTCAGGAAAAGATATGGCAAACACCCATTAATACGCTGGGCATAAAACCCAAGACCAATACAGCCAAACCATTAATCGACAAAACACAGAGTCCGTCTTTAGCGGGTTTAACTGAAACCACATTGTCTGCCGGCGCATCGAAGTACATCACCTTAACGACTCGAATATAGTAATAAGCACCCACAACTGACATCACCAAAGCGAATCCGGCAAGCCCATAGGACTGTTGATGGACTAATGCATTAATCACCAACAATTTGGCATCAAAGCCTAATAAAGGTGGCACACCGGCCATTGATAACAGCAATAACATTAATAAGAACGCTAACCACACATGGCGTGTATTTAGGCCTGCTAAATCTTGAATATCATCAATTTCAATGCCTTGCTGACTCAGCAGTAACAACACACCAAAGCCACCAATGGCCATAATTACGTAAACCACCACATAGAACAACGCCGCGTTCAAGCCCTGAGCACTGCCAATGGCCACACTCAGAAAAATAAACCCAACATGCGATACAGTGGAATAGGCAAACATGCGCTTAATACTGCGTTGCACCACAGCTAAAACATTACCCAGGAAAACCGACAACACCGCTAAAACTGTGAACCACAGCTGCCAATCAATGTGCACACCCTGCAGACCAACCACGACCAAACGGATCAATAAGGCAAATGCTGCCAACTTTGGCATCGTACCGATTAAAGCGGTAATCACGGTAGGCGCACCTTCGTACACATCCGGCACCCACATATGAAAAGGCGCTAAGCCAAACTTAAAGCCAATGCCAACGATGAAAAGCATCAAACCAAATAGCAACAAGGCATTATGCTGCGCACTGTGCCCAACAAAATGACTGATATTGGCTAACTGCAAAGTCCCGGTTGCACCGTATACCAACGACATCCCATACAGCAGAAAACCAGAAGCGATTGCACCCATGACGAAGTATTTCATGGCGGCTTCACTGCCATGTGTTGCGTCGCGCCGAATAGCAACCAAGGCATAAATCGGCAAAGACATCAGCTCAAGGCCCAAATACAGCGTGAGCAAACTGGCAGCTGATGTCAGCACCATACCACCCAATAACGCCACTAAAACCAAAACATGAAACTCACCGCGCATGATCTGACGTTGGGCAACATAACCCCGGCCATACACAAATAACAGAAATACCATCAAATACATGAAACACTTGAGTAATACACTCAATGAATCCGTCACAAATTGGTCATTCAGGGTAAAAACCTTGCCCAACGGCGCCACATAGCAAATGGTCAACACCGCCAAGACGACTAATGTCGCCTGCGCCAAAACATAGGTCACGCCACGACGTGCGTCGGACAGAAATAAATCGACCAACATCACCACACAGATCATGACCAACA
Source organism: uncultured Gammaproteobacteria bacterium (assembly GCA_964539235.1). Taxonomy (GTDB): domain Bacteria; phylum Pseudomonadota; class Gammaproteobacteria; order Francisellales; family CACEW01; genus CAZIIK01. The sequence goes on from CAZIIK010000080.1 coordinate 3,265, forward strand.
GAAAAATTTCTGACACTGCGGGCGCGAATAATGTTGTCAAGCTATTTGTCATCTCGGTTAATACCTTTGTAATATTTCTATCAATACGCGCCAACTGGCAAACGCATTAACACGTGATCAATAAAATGCAGCGTTGTTGCATGAGCAATATGCAGAATGGGCTCGGGGTAAATACCGAATACCAAAACTGGAACAGCAAGCAACAACATGACCAAAATCTCTAGTGGAGTTACATCAACTGACTGCTGCAACGTTGGATGTTGCCATTCTCCAAACAACACGCGTTTGTACATCCATAATGTATATGCTGGGGCAATCACCAAGGTAGTCGCCGCAAGCAATGCAATCCAAATATTGGCCTTAAAGGCTGAAATGACGACCAAAAATTCACCCACGAATCCCGTTGTACCTGGCAAACCTACATTGGCCATTGCAAACAACATAAAAAAGGCTGCGAATATCGGCATCACATGGGCAACCCCTTGGTAGTCACGAATCATACGCGAACCAAACCGCTGCTGAATATAGCCAACGCCCAGGAATAATGCGCCGGATGAGAACGCGTGTGCAATCATTTGAAACACTGCACCTTGCACACTGATCATCGCATCGACCTTGTCATGTGTTTTACCCAAAATCATGAACACCATGAAAATACCCAGAGTTACCAGTCCCATATGAGATACGGAAGAATAGGCAATCAGACGTTTCATATCGGTCTGCACAATCGACGCAAACCCGACATAAACAATGGCAATCAGCGACAACACAATCAACAACCAATCGAAACTGGCATGCACCCCCGGCACAATTGGCAAACTAAAACGGAGAAAACCATAAGCCCCCATCTTGAGCATCAGCGCTGCCAACACCACGGAACCACCGGCCGGTGCTTCTGTATGTGCATCGGGCAGCCAAGTATGCACAGGCCACATGGGGATTTTCACTGCGAAAGCCGCCAAAAATGCTAAAAAGATCCAATCTTGCTCAGTCGCAGTCAGGTGTAAACTTTGAAAACCCATGATGGAAAAATTACCACTTTTTCCTGCCATATATAGGAAGGCAATCAGCATAAAAATCGATCCCAGGAAGGTATACAAGAAAAACTTAATGGATGCATACGCCTTACGCTCACCACCCCAAATACCAATACCCAGGTACATCGGTACTAGTGACGCTTCCCAAAACACGTAGAACAACAAAGAATCTAAAGCAGCAAATGCACCATTCATAATACCTGTGGAGATCAGAAAGATGGCCATGTACTGCCCCACTTTACGGGTAACAGATTTCCAAGCCGCTAAGACGATCACCACATTGGTGAAACAGGTTAGCACAATAAATAAAATCGAAATACCATCAACACCCAATGCATATCTTGCATGCACCCAAGGAATCCAACTGTAATTTTCGACAAACTGCATGTGATAGCTGTTGCTATCAAAACCCAACAACAATGGTACGCATAATGCCAAAGTGAGTAAGGCAAAAACCAATGCCACCCAGCGTGCCGCTTCCGGGTTACGATCCCCGGTGCCGGTTGCCAAAACCACAACGCCACCCACAATAGGTAACCAAATTAATAAGCTTAATATCCAGTGCGCTAACATTTACTGTCTATCCTTCTTTCACAATCTTATCGTCTCTCGCAAACTTGCAGTTAAGACAATGTCCAAAACACCCATCCCAGCAGAATGACCAAGCCTAATACCATGGCAAATGCATAATGGTACAAATACCCAGTTTGCAGGCGACGCAATACCACACCCATCAAACGTGTCAAACGCCCTGAACCATTCACCAAGCCTCTATCGATAATCCACACATCGCCTAAACGCCAACAGATTTTCCCGACTTTCTGGGCTGTCCAACATGCGACAACATCATAGGTATCATCTACCCAATATTTCTTCACTAAGAAACGATGCAACCAAGCACATTTAGCTTTCAGTTGTTCCGGAACGCTGGGAAATGCCACATAGAGCAACCAAGTGATCACAACGCCAGCAATTGCCAACCAGAATGGCAAGGTCATCAAACCATGATGCAAGAACTGCCAGGGCGAGTGATACAATTTCTGCAATTGCGCGACGACATCATGCTGCGGCAGAATAAAAATCGAATGACCAAAGAAACCATTCAATGCCGGTAAAAAGAATAAGAAACCAGCGACCACACTCGGAATCGCCAACAACACCAACGGCACTAAAATTGATATAGGTGATTCTTTCATGTGTTGAAGCTGCGCATCTGTCATGCGCTCCTTACCGTGGAACACCATAAAAAACATGCGGAACGTGTACAATGCCGTCACCAATGCACCAGCGGCTACAAAGAAGTAAGCAATACTGTGACCGGGGATGGTTGAATGCTGCACGGCTTCAATGATTAAGTCTTTCGAGTAAAAACCAGCAAACGGTGGAATAGCCGCCAAAGCCAAAGCACCGATCAACATGCATACATACGTCACCGGCATGTATTTGCGTAAGCCACCCATATAGCGCATATCTTGTTCGTGATGCATCGCCACAATCACCGAGCCTGCGGATAAGAATAACAAGGCTTTAAAAGAAGCATGTGTCATCAAGTGAAACATGCCGATCGGAAAGGCAGAAGCACCTTGAGCGGCCATCATGTAACCTAATTGCGACAAGGTGGAATACGCAATCACGCGTTTAATATCCATCTGTACAATGCCTAATAAGCCCATGAAGAAACAAGTCGCTGCACCGATAATCAACACTGTGCTCAATGCCACCGGCGAATATTCAAACATAGGCGACAAGCGTGCCACCATAAAAACCCCAGCAGTCACCATCGTTGCTGCATGAATCAGCGCTGAAATCGGCGTTGGGCCTTCCATGGAACCTTCCAACCAAATATGCAGTGGGATTTGCGCGGATTTACCAATTGCACCGATGAATAGCAAAATGCACGCGACGGTAATCACATGCCAATGATGGTCACCCCAAATCGGCAAAGTGGCTTGTTGTATGGCATGAGTGCCGACTTGCTGAAAAACAGTTGCGTAATCAATTGAACTGAAATACATCAAAACGACGGCGATACCCAGTAGAAAACCCAAATCGCCGACTCGGTTGGCAATAAAGGCTTTTAAGCTGGCGTAATTGGCGCTTTCTTTTTTAAACCAAAAGCCAATTAATAGGTAAGAGACTAAACCTACGCCTTCCCAACCGAAAAATAGCAATAGGAAATTGTTCGCCAATACCAAGGACAACATGGCAAACGTAAAACCTGAAATATAACTGAAAAACCGTTGATAACCCGGGTCGTCCTGCATATAGCCAATCGAGTAAATGTGCACCAAGAGCGAAACAAAGGCCACAATCACCATCATAAAGACCGTTAACTGGTCGACTAAAAAGCCAATGGAAAATGGTAGATGATCAATCGAGGCCCACGTATACAAAGTCACGTTATACGTTGGATGGTGCAGGCAAATGAACACGTAAAACACATAAACTGACAAACCAAATGAGAGTAACATCAACAAAATTGTGATCCAATGCGCACCGCGACGACCAATTGATTTGCCACACAAACCAGCAACCAGGCTACCCAATAAAGGTGCGCATAAAATGGTTAACAGTATTCCATCTAGACTCATGTTCTTACCCCTTCAATCGGCCCATGTCTTCGATATTAATCGACTGCCGATTCCTAAATAACACCACTAAAATAGCCAAACCGATGGCAGCCTCAGCGGCGGCAGCCGTCAGAATAAAGAAAACAAATACTTCGCCAGCGGTGTGATGAAAATAGCGTGAAAAGGCAACAAAATTAGTGTTCACGGCTAATAGCATTAACTCGATTGACATCAATAACACAATCAGGTTTTTACGATTCATAATGATGCCAATGATGCTCAGCCCAAACAGCACGGCGGCTAAAATAAGATAATCAGATAACGATACCATGCGCTTACTCCTTGTCTGAGCCGGAACGCGACTCTGATTTCATTTTGACTACCCGCAAACGGTCTTCAGCACGCACACGAATCTGATCATGCGGCGCTGTACCCCGCACACCGGATCGACGCCCGCGAAACGTTAAGGTAATAGCAGCGACCATCGCTGCTAATAAGATCACAGCGGCCAATTCAAATGGGTATAAATAATGGGTAAACAACAATTGCCCCAGCACCGCAATACTGCTGTAATCTTGCGGATAAGCAGCAGGTACAGGTACGGCCTGCAGACCAAAATGTGTAGGGCCCAATACCCAAACTAATAGGCCAATGACAGCAGCACCGATTAAGAGTGCTACAGGCCAATGACGCACCATCCGTGCACTTTTAGCCTCAACTTCGGTATCCAGCATCATGACAACAAACATGAACAGCACCATAACGGCACCGACGTAAACCACCACCAGTACCAATGCAAGATATTCGACTTCAAGCAACAACCACGTACAAGCAACCAGGACAAATGTAGCGACCAAACTCAACACCGCACGCACCGGATGCTTGGCGGTAATCACACACAAGGCGCCCACTACACTTAAAGCAGCAAACAGATAAAACAATACCAGCACTGTCATTCGACTTAATCTCCCTCATCATGCCAGCTCAACGAACTAGCGATACGCCCGATCCGCTTCGCGGTCTTTGGCCAACTGTTGTTCTTGCCAATCGCCAATCGCTAACAGTTTGTCTTTGGTCATTATGTTCTCACCGCGATTTTCAAAGTGATAATCAAACAAACGTGTTTCCACAATTGAATCCACCGGACATGATTCTTCACAGAAACCACAATAAATACACTTGAATAAATCAATTTCGTAGCGCGTCGTACGTCGTGAGCCATCTTCACGTGGCTCTGCATCAATCGTAATCGCTAAGGCTGGGCAAACCGCCTCGCACAATTTACAGGCGATACAGCGCTCTTCGCCATTTGAATAACGGCGCAGTGCATGCAAACCGCGAAACCGATTCGATTGCGGGGTTTTCTCTTCTGGATACTGCACTGTAACTTTATGGGCAAATAAATGACGACCGGTCAATTTCAGTCCCTTGAGTAATTCCCACAACAGGAAGCTCTTTAAAAAATATTTGATCTTGTTCATCCGTTTATCTCAACTTAAAACCAAGGCGAAACATGCAATTTAACCATTACGGCAACCACCACGACCCACACCAAGGTCAATGGAATAAAAATTTTCCACCCTAAGCGCATAATCTGGTCATAGCGATAACGTGGAAATGACGCTCGAATCCATAAATAAAAGAACAGGAAAACAGCCATTTTCAGGAACAACCAGACCATACCAGGCACCCAAGCGAACCAAGATTGCAGATAAGGAATGCCTTGAAAAGGTGATAACCATCCGCCCCAAAAGAACAAACTGATCAAAGCAGCAATCAAGATCATATTGGCGTATTCAGCCAAAAAGAATAAGGCAAAACGCATGCCAGAGTATTCTACATGGCAACCCCCGACGATTTCGGACTCACCCTCAACCACATCAAAAGGTGCCCGGTTGGTTTCGGCCACACCCGAAATCCAATACACCAAAAATAAGGGCAGCAGTGGAATCCAATACCAATGCCAAATACCACCCGCTTGCGCATTGACGACATGGCTCAGGTTTAAACTACCTGCGGCCATCACAACGCCGGCCAAGGCAAACCCCATCGCCAACTCATAAGACACAACCTGCGCCGCTGCACGTAAAGCGCCATACATGGCATATTTTGAGTTACTCGCCCAACCGGCAATGATAATGCCGTAAACGCCTAACGAAGTCATCGCCAACAAATATAAGACGCCAGCATTCACATTGGCCATCACCAAACCATGCCCAAAAGGAATTACCACCCAGGCCGCGAGTGCTGGCACAAAAGCGAGAACCGGTGCCACGGCATACAAATAAAAACTCGACTGAGAAGGTCGTAGCATTTCCTTAAAAAACAGCTTCATCGCATCGGCAATGGGCTGCAAAATCCCAAACAAACCCACCCGGTTAGGACCTAAACGATCCTGCATATAGCCGATAACTTTACGCTCGGCATATGTCAAATAGGCAACACAGACCAACAATGGCACCAATAAAAGGATGGCTTCTAGAATAATCCAAATGATATGAATCACATTCGACATGTTACACACTCTCCATCGTGACACGATCAAAGGCTTTGCTTAATGCTAAAGTCTCTGGCAATGCCATGGGCACCACAATATTTTTGTCCGGCAGCAAAGCATCAATCGAGATGGTCAACGTGACAGCATCACTGTCTTTTTGCTGCACACTGACTCGGTCACCCTCTTTCAGCTTATGTTTGATAGCCGTTGCAGGCGAAATTTTCACGACAGCTTGAGTTTGTGCCTGCTGTGTCTGCTGCAGGGCCTGGGCACGACGTACCACATTATCAGCAGCATACATCGGCACAATGCTGACACGTTTCGAAACGCGTTGGGGTTTCGGTAAAGCTTTGGGCAATTTAACGATTTCTGGTTTAAATGCCGTTTCAGCTTGCAGTTTTTTGAGTTCCGTTAAAATATCGGCAGTCGAGGTATAATCAAAGCCAGAGAACTCCATAAAGTTAGCCAAGACACGCAGCACTTTCCACGCTGGACGCGCTTCGCCACAAGGCGACACAATTCCTTGAAAAGACTGCCAATCGCCCAACGCATTGATATATGTACCGGACGTTTCCGCAAAAGTTGCAATCGGCAACAACACATCGGCACAGGCTTTTAAACCTTCGCCAACGAATGGCGTTAATGCCACAACACATTCTGCTGCGCTTAGGGCTTCCATCGCAGCAACACCATGCGCACTATCAAGTTCAGGTTCAGTATTTAACAAGAGGAAAGCTTTAAGCCCACCGTCGCGTAACATCTCAGCCGCGTTCAAACCTTTTTGTACTTTTTCACCCGCTGCACCACGATGCGGTACTGCACCGGCTAACCAAGCACCAGCTGCATTGGCACCATCGGTTAACTGGCCACCTTTCGCGCCAACCAGCTGCTTAATCATATGCACTAAGGTATCGATAATGGCTGCTTGTGGGTGCTGTGCCGTTAAAAGACCGGTCAAAATAATCGGCGCCTCAGCCTGCCAAAGTTTTTCAGCAATTTGTTCAGAGCGCGGATCATCCGCAACATCGGCCAGCATGGCACATAGGCCATCAGCCACAATGGTTTGCTCTGGCACGTAACGCAATACGGCTTTTAACACACTGGCAACAGCTAATACCAAATCATCAAAAGCGACCAACTGTTTGACGGTTTCTTTAAAACGCAAATTAAAATCTATCGGGTTAGTCATGCAGATTTCAGCAGCATGGTGCGTTGCCTGACGAATGCGGTGATGCACCAAAGGATGGTCACGACGGAAATCACCGCCAATACCCCAAATCATTTCGGCATCTTCAATGTCTTGCAACGTGCAATCCATCGTCGGCATTAATGCCTGCCAATTCTGCTGCGAGAAGTCCTGCTGACGCAAACGATGATCAACGTTATGGCAGTCAAAATAGCGCAGTAATTTTTGAAACACATATAACTCTTCCGTGGTGCTATTCTGCGACGCTAAACCACCAAAAGCGGCAACGCCATGTTCGTTTTTAATCCGATCAAAACGTTTGATGATATGTTCAAAGGCATCAGACCAACTGACAACTTCCCACTCACCGTCACGTTTGATCATTGGCTGCTGCAAACGCTCTGCACTTTGCAAGGCTTCGTAAGAAAAACGGTCACGATCTGAGATCCATACTTCATTCAGTTGCTCATTTTCACGTGGCACAACTCTCATCACCTGGTCACGACGAACATGTGCATACACATTGGAACCGACGCAATCATGTGGCGCTACCGTGTCAAACTGACGCATTTCCCAAGAACGTGCGCGATAACGAAACGGTTTGGATGTTAAAGCACCCACTGGGCATAGATCGATGACATTACCTGACATTTCGGAATCGACGCTTTGTTGTAAAAATGTACCGATGTGGGAATGCTCACCGCGGCCACACATGCCCATTTCACGCAAACCCGCAATCTCAATACCGAAACGCACACAACGCGTACAGTGAATACAACGGGTTAAATCGGTCGCAATCAATGGCCCGATATCATGGTCTTCGATAACACGCTTACCTTGGTTATAACGCGACACATCTTTGCCATAGCCCATGGCCATGTCTTGTAATTCACACTCACCACCCTGGTCACAAATTGGACAATCCAATGGGTGGTTAATCAACAAGAATTCCATCACTGCTTTTTGATAGGCAATGGCTTGCTTCGACTTGGTAAATACCTTCATGCCATCCGAGACTGGACTGGCGCAAGCAGGCATCGGTTTACGACCATTTTCAACTTCGACCAAGCACATACGGCAATTAGCCGCTACTGACAATTTCTTGTGATAACAAAAACGCGGAATGGTAATGCCAGCTTTATCCGCAGCTTCGATGATCATGACACCTTGGGGCACTTCCAATTCTTGCCCATCGATAATCACCTTGACTAAAGGTACGTCTGTCTCACTCACCATCAATCTCCAAATGTCCTATTCTTGCGTCGATCACGCATACAACTGCCTGCTTCATCATCACCCTACTGCGCCTCGGTTATCAGCGCTTCAAACTCATGGCGAAATTTTGCAATGTAGCTCTGGGTTGGCCAAGCAAAGGCTTCACCAAACACACAAATCGTATGGCCTTCCACTTTGTTGGCAATGTCGACAATTTTATCCAAATCACCTGGCTCTCCATGGCCTTGTAGCACTTTGTTCACCATGCGCGATACCCAACCTGAGCCTTCGCGACATGGCGTACATTGGCCACAGGATTCTTCATCATAAAATTCCAAGAAACGCGCTAACACATCGACCATACTGCGGGTTTCATCTAATACAATCACTGCGCCAGAACCCAGCATTGAACCTGCTTTACCCAAACAATCGTAATCCATTGTGCAGGCTAACATTTCTTCGCCAGTCAAAATTTTACAAGAGCTCCCGCCGGGAACAACGGCTTTAATCTTGCGGCCACCGCGCACACCACCGGCTAGCTCGAGCAATTGGGTAAATGGGGTCCCCAACGGCAATTCAAAGTTACCAGGATTCTCAACATCACCACTCACACAGAAAATCTTTGTGCCGCCATTGTTTTCGATTCCCATATCGGCAAACCACTGCGCACCATGCTGCAAAATCGCTGGCACTGATGCATAAGTTTCGGTGTTATTCACATTGGTCGGTTTACCATATAGACCATGATTGGCTGGAAATGGCGGTTTGAAACGTGGTTGGCCTTTTTTACCTTCTAAGGAATTCAATAATGCGGTTTCTTCACCACAAATATAAGCACCTGCACCCAAATGATTATAAATGAGCGCATTAATCCCGGTACCTTGGATATTTTCACCGAGCAGTCCAGCAGCTGTTGCTTCAGCAATCGCCTGCTCCACGCGTTGAAACGGCAGGTCAAATTCACCGCGGATGTAGTTATACGCCGCACGTGCATTCATCACGTAACAGGCAATCGCCAAGCCTTCAACCAATTGGTGTGGGTTGTAGTTCATGATGTCGCGATCTTTACACGTACCTGGCTCGCCCTCATCTGAATTGCACACGACATATTTGTCACCGGGCGCATTGCGTGGCATAAAACTCCACTTCAAGCCAGTTGGAAATCCAGCACCGCCACGGCCACGCAGTCCTGACTGTTTCAAGGCTTCAATGATGTCTTCTGGCGGTGTTTTTTCTTGTAAAATCTTACGCCAAACAGAATAGCCGCCGACACTTTCGTATGTGGCCATCGACCATGGATCTGGTAAATCACGCGTCCGAAAACATACTTGGTTCATTGCGATTGTCATGACTACTCCAACCCATCCAAAATCTGATCTACTTTTTCCACTGTTAAGTGCTCATGGTAATCCTTATCCAGCTGAAACATTGGTGCTGCCGTACAGGCACCCAAACACTCCACTTCTTTCAGTGTAAACTTGCCATCAGTGGTCGTTTGACCAAAACCGATCCCCAAAAGCTTTTTTAAGTGCTCAACGATTTGATCACTACCACGTAATTTGCAAGAGACATTAGTACATACGCAAATCTTGTGCTGACCGGTTGGTGTATGCTCATACATTGAATAGAAGGTCGCGACTTCTTGCACTGAAATCACCGGCATACCAAGATAATCAGCCACAGCCGCAATACGTTCGCCATTCAAGCAATGATCTTCCGCATGGTCTTGCACAATATGCAGCGCAGCCATGACAGCGGATTGCTTCTGATTTTCAGGGTATTTCGCGACCCATTGATCAATTTCAGCTTTGACTTGATCGGATAACACCAATTTATCCATGTTTTTCTATTCCTGATTTAGTTCAGTCTAATTCTCATTTAATCCCAAGCGCCCTAACGATCCACATCACCAAACACAATATCTTGCGTCGCGATAATGGCCGGCACATCCGACAACATATGGCCTTCAATCATTTCATTCATTGCACTCAAATGGGTAAAACCTGGCGCCCGAACTTTCAAACGATACGGCTTGTTAGCGCCATCAGATACCAGGGTAATGCCAAATTCACCTTTGGGATGTTCAGTCCCAACATAGACTTGCCCTTCTGGTACGCAATAGCCTTCTGTAAACAATTTAAAATGATGAATTAAAGCTTCCATATCGCCTTTCATCTGTTCACGGCGTGGCGGTGCCACTTTATGATCATCCAACATCACGGGTCCCGGGTTATCGCGTAACCAAGCCACGCATTGTTGAATGATACGATTAGATTGTCGCATCTCTTCCACGCGTACCACGTAACGGTCATAGCAATCGCCTTCAAGACCGACCGGAATATCAAAATCCAGCTGGTCATAGACTTCATACGGTTGCTTTTTGCGTAAATCCCATTCGACACCGGAGGCACGCAGCATCGGTCCAGAAAAGCCCATTTGCAATGCACGTTCACGCGACACCGCCCCAATACCAACCGTACGTTGCTTCCAAATACGGTTGTCGGTTAACAGGGTTTCATATTCATCCACACATTTTGGAAAACGTTCGGTAAAGTCGGCAATAAAATCTAACAACGACCCCTGACGCGCTTTGTTCAAACGTTTACAATCTTTCTTGCTGCGTAACCGAGACGGCTCGTACTGCGGCATATGATCGGGTAAATCACGATATATGCCACCAGGTCGAAAATAGGTCGCATGCATGCGCGCACCAGACACCGCCTCATAGCAATCCATCAAATCTTCACGCTCACGGAATGCGTACAAGAAAACACTCATCGCACCCAAGTCCAACCCATTGGAACCGATCCACACCAGATGGTTCAAGATACGGGTAATTTCCGCAAACATAACACGGATATACTGCGCTCGAATCGGCACCTTAACGCCTAACAACGCTTCAATCGCCAACACATAAGCATGCTCGTTACACATCATTGAGACATAATCCAAACGATCCATGTAACCGATGCTTTGGTTGAAGGGTTTGCTTTCGGCTAACTTCTCCGTCCCGCGATGCAATAAGCCAATATGCGGATCGGCGCGCATCACCGTTTCACCGTCCAACTCTAACACCAAACGCAAAACACCATGGGCCGCTGGATGTTGCGGACCAAAGTTCATGGTGTAGTTTTTAAATTCTGCACTCATGACTGAACCTCCGCGGTATCCAAATAACGGTTATCATGACGAATCACACGCGGCACTAAAATTCTCGGCTCAATTTCAACAGGTTCATACACGACACGTTGGGTGGTTTCGTCATAGCGCATTTCCACATGACCACTGAGGGGGAAATCCTTGCGAAACGGATGCCCAACAAAGCCGTAATCCGTCAGAATACGGCGCAAATCAGGATGACCAACAAATAAGATACCGAACATATCGAATACTTCACGCTCATGCCAATCGGCAGCAGACCATACGCTAACCGCAGAATCTACCCGAGGATCAGCCTCTGGCAACATCACTGTCACGGTGAGTCGTTGGTTATGCGTCAACGATAAAAGATGATACATCACACCAAAGCGTTCACCTTCGCGCAACGTCAATTGTGTGGCGTGGCGATTTGCTGCACGTGAAAAGCCATTACCCGTTGCTTGATCAGTTTTCCATTCGGCTTGGCCATATTGACCGTAATCAACACCGACAATATCTACCAACATTTCAAATTGCAGCGTATCTCGCAGTTGCAATAAAGTTGGCTGTAAATCTTTAGCAGCAACCGTTAACCACAGTTGCTCATGCTCTAAAGTCAATTGTTCAATGGTATCGCCCAATGTCGTTTGGCAGCGTTGGGCAAGTGTTTTTTGATCCATCTCCCACTCCTAACGCGCAATCGTATTAGTACGACGAATTTTGTTCTGCAACTGCATAATGCCATACAGCAAAGCTTCGGCAGTTGGTGGGCAACCCGGCACATAAATATCAACCGGCACAATGCGATCACAACCGCGCACTACAGAATAAGAATAATGGTAATAACCACCACCATTGGCACAAGAGCCCATAGAAATCACCCATTTAGGATCTGGCATTTGGTCATACACCTTACGCAAAGCTGGCGCCATCTTATTGCACAGCGTACCAGCCACAATCATTACATCTGATTGCCGTGGCGTCGGACGAAACACGACACCAAAACGGTCTAAATCGTAACGCGAAGCACCCGCATGCATCATCTCAACCGCGCAACAGGCCAGGCCAAAGGTCATTGGCCACAACGAACCAGTACGTGCCCAGTTGATCAATTGATCGGCACTGGTCACCACAAAACCTTGCTTACCCAACAAGCTAGATTTTATTCCCATTCCAGCGCTCCTTTCTTCCATTCGTAAATAAAGCCGATCAACAGCAGCAACAAAAAGATGCCCATGGCAACGAAGCCCATCCAGCCAATGGTGCGCAACACCACCGCCCAAGGGAATAAAAATGCCACTTCAAGATCAAAAACAATAAATAGGATTGCGACCAGATAAAAACGCACGTCGAACTTCATACGCGCTTGTTCGAAAGGTTCAAAACCACATTCAAATGCGGAGTTCTTTTCGGCATGCGGATGATTGACACCGATCACCCAAGACAATACTTTACTGCCGATCACAATGCCGCTTCCCAGCAACATCACCAAAACTAAAAAAACCAGTACATGCAAGTAATTCTGCAGCACTATTGCATCCTGCCAGATCAAAAGTGCGCCGATTATAGTCTCAAGTTTCCAAATAAGCCAGAGGTGTTGTGAGGTCTCAATATCTCGTGAATTGACCTAAAATAATTCACTTGAAATCAGCAGATAAAAATATGTAAATCTTCATTTTATCTAAGGTTAAATTTACATAAAAATGTCATTTTCCACACATGAAAAATTTCTAATCCAGCACACACAAACTTACCTGCTGAACTATGCCACACAAAAAGCCCTTGACGCACTGAAAGAATATGCAGAAACAAAAGATCTAACGGCACCTTTTGACTTTTCACGCCTAATCGACAATAACGACACAGCGAAACCCGATTTTTTATACTCCGTTATTAATGCCTTTCGCTATCCAATATTGGCAGCAGAAACACCAAGCACCACAGAAGGTCCAACCCTACCCGTATTAGCGCTAAGCTCTGATGCCTTCCCCGATTTTGCCTCTTTCACCGACCCTGAACTGCCTAAAAGCGTGGCTTATTTTTGTCTCAATCTTAGAGTCTGTCCGAAAATGGGTATTTTTCTTGTTATGCATTCAAACAGATGCGGATTTTTGGGATGTGCAGGGTCATAATACCGATTTGTCACGTGATATGCAGCACACAAGCCATGGAAAAGGTATACCCGAGTG
>CAZIIK010000081.1:0-21697 GCA_964539235.1 uncultured Gammaproteobacteria bacterium
CTGCACATCCCAAAAATCCGCATCTGTTTGAATGCATAACAAGAAAAATACCCATTTTCGGACAGACTCTAAGTTGCGCTTTTTATTAATCAATATCCTTGTGTTTGAGCCGCAACATAAGCCTCTAATTCTTGTAGCAATGCCTGTTGCTCGGCAGACAAATCACGGGTTTTAGCGTCTGTTAGATCCTCAGAAAACTGCGCCAGCGTGTAACGTGGTTGGTTGGTGAAATCGATGAGTATTTCATCGGTGTTCTGGCTGTAAATGCGTTGTAGATAAGCCTGAAACTTCTGTTGCTGTTCAGGTGTTAATGCGGTTGCATCATGTCGACCCAGTACGCGTGTCGCCATCTCTTGTGGTGCAGGATAAGGACAATGCGTAATCCATTTGGCCTTTTGTTGTGTACTGCAGTGATGGTAATCAGCACAGGCTTTGCGTTCAGCGGAGGATAAAAAGTCGCTCTGGTACAACGCCGCATCGACGTCGACATTGGGATACATGGGATACTTAAACTGTTGGTGATATTCGATAATCGCTGCCAATATGTCCGGATGCGCAGTTAGCCAGTTCAAGTTTGATTCGACCTGTGCCAGACGTTCGGGTTTGATGTGTTGTTGGTAGCGGTCTTGATACGGCAACAGAAAGCCGGGTTCACCGATTTTCTTACGCAGCACCCAAGTGTGTTCATCGACATTATCCAGACCGACCTGTTGCAGCTCTGGTAGATCCAGTCGTAACCATAGGTGTTGGTTTTTGTAGTGTTGATGTTGTCCTAAGCTGAGTACAGGGGCTTGATATTGATGTCGGGCGCCGATTTTTCCCCATACCATCAAACCTATAGCTTTTTGCAATTCCGGGTGCAATGCGAGTTGATTGCAGCGAATTTGGTCGGTCTGTTTGTGGAAATATCCCGTCAGGTATTGCCACATCTTCTCGTCTTGCTTCAGCTGTTTAGCCAGCGCAATGGTCGCTTCTACATCAACCAAAGCATTATGTGCTGGACCCGTGGCTAAATGATTAGCTGCGTTGAGATTCTCCAATTTAAGTGAGGTGCGACCGTCTATTTTAGGCCAATGCGGTAAAGCATCTGGCTTAAATAAAGCAAAAAATGTGGTCATTGGATACAAGTCCATGCGGCCACATTGATTGGCATATTGATGGGTGTAAGGCGTTAATAAATGGCGATAAAACGCAAAGCGCAGCAGCTCATCGTCAAAGGTTAGCGTGTTGTAACCGAGACTGATTGTGCCGGGTGTGTTGATGAGGTTGTGAATTTTTTCAATCGCCTCCAGTTCAGAAACACCCTGGGTTTGACACTGCTCAATGCCAATATGGTGCGTAATCGTGGCAAAAGGTGAAGGGATAGTATCTGGATTGAGACGCACGAAAATTTCATGCCGTTCAATTTCGTTTAACTGTAAATCCGTACGGATAGCGGCAAATTGTAAAATCTGGTCAAAGCATTTGTGCAGCCCAGAAGTTTCGACGTCATAAAATAAATAAGTGGCGGACATTGCTATTGATCGATTTATCAAGCGATCGGGTTATGCTATAGGCCGTTTTTGAGAAAAGAAAGCTTTGTTTATGTCTGAAAAAGCCGTCCGCTTGGCCTCAATATGCCACCATCATGACGACCCTATTTATGCCAGCCTAATAGTGGTACTGCCGCTGAATCTCCACGAGAGTCTGACCCACGCGCTGTTGAAGGTTCGAAAGGTAGTAGTCCGTCTGCGGCTCCTCTTGGTCCAACACATATGGCACATGCACCGGATGCTGTCGTTCCAGCAGGTCCGGCGCTGCCTCCTGCGTTTAATGCGCGTGGTATATCTTTACGTTCATCATCGTCCTCATCCTCACGTTCGTAATCTTCAGGTTTGACCACAGCTTTAACAAACCCCTCAGGCCGTGCAATTGCACCTTGTAGGTCAATTACAACGTCACTGTCGGGAAAGCCCAGCCATGACATTGGCCGGCGACGGCAAGGTATGCGTTTGCGGTCAGTGCAACATAGCATCAGCAAAGGCATGAGAAGCAGTGATTCAAACAAGGCCCAGCTTATCGCCTGTGCACCTAAATCAGAGCAGTGGAATGTACTTTTGACGCTTTTTGTCCATGCATCTGCAGCGTTCCAACGATGCTGCTCCAGTATCATTACCAACATGGCTAGGGTGGATATGATTGTGCTGAACACAAATGCTAACCAAAAATATCGCTTTTTCGGATACCAATGCGCTGGGCCTGTGCGTAGAGCATGGTGCGGTCTATCCAAACACAGCAGGCGATAAAAACAGTTTTGCTGTTTAATTTGGACTTGATATTTGCGCTCTGTGTGTAGACTAAGGCGGTTGTCATCATTATGGGCTAAAGTCGATAGCGTTCCTCGAATGTCTGTTGATGTGGTTTCTGTTCCTAGTGGCCGGAAAGCTTTCTGTGCCCGGGTTAAAAATCCTAGGTTTCCTTTGAGACCTGGAAGCATGGAAAATATATGCCATAGTGCGCCTTCACCATTTAAGCGTTCTGCAGCATGCACACGCAAGAACCCATGAATTATCTGACGCAGGCATATGAGGTCTGTGGGATGGTGCTCTAGAAATTCAAATGGCTCACGTAAGTTAGAGATTGTTACTTGAGATACCAACGTATCTAATTTTGTTTGCGTGTCTTCATCTGCTCTTGGATAGAGCAGAGTTTCTAAGCGTGAGCTTGTCACATCTGCTATCAAGAGCCACTGAAGTAAGGTAATACCTAAGCTGTAAAAATCACAGGTGTTGTCGATCATGGCGTCTTCTTTAAACGTCTCTGGTGCTGCATAGCACAGCGTGCCACCCGGCGTGATCTCGCTGGAGAGTAGCTGGCAACAACCTAGGTCCATCAGCCTTGGAAATCCGAGTGGTCCGGTGAAAAAGTTTCCACCTTTTACATCTAGGTGCACGGCCTTTAACACATGATGCACGCGCATCACATCTAATATGACAGTGATCATCATGGACCAAAAATCCAGCCGTGTTAGTGTTGTGGATAAAGTCACGCCTAGGTCATGCCAATTAGGTCGCATGTCAGGTAATTTTAAAAAACGAACGCGTTTTGAATCTGTGTTGAATTTAATTCTGATCCAGGCAATGACCCATTCAGGATGTAATGCTTGAGTCCATTGCATTTCCGTTTTGAGTCGAAGTATGTCTCTATCCCTTCCCGACTGAGTTTTCAGAATAAACGGTTTGATGCCATCTGTTGTAGGCTGAATATGAAAGACTGACACTTTTTCGGTGCCAGCGTGGGCTCTATTATACATGTGATATAAACAGGTGACTTTACACGTAACAGGTTCTGCCTCCATGGTAAACTGAACATTTATAGAAGTTGTGTCGCCAGTAGTCTTTGGCAGTTCGCCTGTTGCGCTCCAGTCCTGTTCCGCTAATGCTATTCGGCTAATACCAGAAGTCATCCTTGTCTTTTATAATTTCACCACTTAATAACGATAAAAATAAAAAAATATCTGCTATAGCGCAATAAATATGTCTTGATTGCACGATTTTTTAAATCGCTACAAGTTCAGATAACGGCCAGCGCGGGAAGACTTCAATCGTTTGTGGAATGGTTTGCCCAGCTTGTAAACGCAGTGCGCCGACGTGTGCAATCATGGCGCCATTGTCTGTGCACAACGCAGGGCTGGGATAAAACACCTGTCCATTTAAGGTGCGTAACAATTCGCGTAGGCCTTGACGCAGTTGTTGGTTGGCGCCGACACCACCCGCCACAACCAATTGATTGCATCCAGTCGTCTTTAACGCGCGACGACATTTAATGGTCAGCGTATCGACCACGGCTTGTTGAAAGCCTGCCGCGATGTCTGCGCGTGTGGCGGCAAATTGATCACAGTTTTGCCAGGTATTGCGTACAAAGGTTTTAAGACCACTAAAGCTGAAATCCAAACCGGGGCGGTTGGTCATAGGCCGTGGAAATGGGAAACGTTTGGCATCACCTTGTTCAGCCAACGCAGCGAGTGCGGGACCGCCAGGGTATGGTAAGCCCATTAATTTAGCTGTTTTATCGAAGGCTTCGCCAACAGCATCGTCTAAGGTTTGGCCGAGAATTTGATAGCGGCCCAATTGCTCAACCAGTATCAACAGGGTATGGCCGCCCGAGACTAATAATCCGATAAAAGGCAACTGTGGCTTTTCTGTATCCAATAACGCTGCCAGCAGATGTCCTTCCATATGATGCACGCCAATGACTGGTTTGTTGAGTGTCATGGCGATTGACTGGCCTAAAGCTGCGCCAACCATTAATGCCCCCAATAAACCGGGTCCGGCGGTGTAAGCAATGCCATCTAACTCGGCGAGTGGGCATTGTGCATCGCGGCAAACTGCTCGGATAAGCGGCATGGCTTTTTGTAAATGGTCACGCGAAGCCAATTCGGGTACGACGCCACCATATTCGGCATGCAAATCGATTTGGCTGTATAACGCTTCAGATAATATGCCCCGTTCAGTGTCGTAAATGGCCAAGCCAGTTTCGTCGCAAGATGTCTCTATGCCTAGGACGCGCACGTGTTTCCACCCAGTGTTGAATTTGCGCGCACTTTACCGTAAAATCCCGCGACGTTCAAAATCCAGACAATTTAGATTTTATAAGGTGGTGAGAAAATATGCCCAGCGTACGTGTGAAAGAACACGAGCCGTTTGACATTGCGTTACGTCGCTTTAAGCGTTCCTGCGAAAAAGCAGGCGTGCTGTCCGAAGTGCGTCGTCGTGAGTGCTACGAAAAGCCTACGACTGAACGTAAGCGCAAGAAAGCAGCGGCCGTTAAACGTCATTTGAAAAAGCTGTCACGAGAAAATCGTTCTCGCAAGCGCTTGTACTAGTCGACATTCGCGTCGACAACCTTATCCGGCTGCAGTAGTAGCCGAGTGGGCCGTTGAGACCTACGATAGACGTCTAGTTTGATGTCTTGGGTCCTTCGGTCTAAATTTTTTCAGGAGCCTCCTTCATGTCTGACTGCCCACTCAAGCAAACCATTATCGACGCTATGAAATCTGCCATGCGCAATCAAGAAAAAGCACGCCTAGGCACGATTCGTTTGATTCAAGCTGCATTGAAACAAAAAGAAGTAGACGAACGCGTCGAATTGACTGACCAAGATGTTCTAACCATTCTTGATAAAATGGTTAAGCAACGTAAAGAATCGATTAAACAGTACACGGCAGCCGATCGCCAAGAGTTGGCCGATCAAGAAGCAACTGAAATCGAAGTGATTCAAACTTTTTTACCGGCTCAACTGTCAGCAGCAGAAGTCGATACCATGATTGCTGAAGCAATGGCTCAAACGGGTGCGACCAGCATGCAGGATACGGGCAAAGTGATGGGTGTATTAAAGCCGCAATTACAAGGCCGTGCGGACATGGGTGCCGTCAGCCAAAAAATCAAACACGCTTTGTCTGCTTAATACCATGTCAGGCTTAGTGCCACGTGATTTTATTCGAGAGTTATTAGACCGCGTCGACATTATTGATGTGATTGATGCGCATGTGCCGCTGAAGAAGAAAGGCGCCAATCACCAAGCTTGTTGTCCATTCCATCAGGAAAAAACCCCCTCTTTTACCGTTAGCCAGCCTAAGCAATTTTTTCATTGTTTCGGTTGTGGCGCGCATGGCAATGCATTGGATTTTGTCATGCAGTTCGACCAGCTGTCGTTTGTCGATGCCATCGAAGAGCTGGCCCGTTTGCTGGGCGTGGAAGTGCCGCGTGAGCAGATGACGCCGGCAAAGGCCGCCAAGGCTAAAGTACAAAAAGATTTGTATGCCTATTTACAACAAGCCCAACGCTTTTTTCAGTGGCAACTGCGCCAACCGTCTGGTGCAGTGGCGGTGGAATATCTCAAGTCGCGCGGTATTTTGGGCAAAACCGCCCAGCGCTTTGCATTAGGGTTTGCCGGTGAAGGCTGGGATGCCTTGCAACAACATTTAGGTCAAACATCCGCCGATGTGACGGCATTACTGCAAGCAGGCCTATTGATCGAAAATGAACACAAACGTGTTTATGATCGTTTTCGTGAGCGGGTGATTTTTCCGATTCGTGATGCACGTGGCCGTACCCTTGGGTTTGGTGGACGGACGTTAGATCCGGATGGTGTGCCAAAATATTTAAATTCGCCAGAAACACCGGTTTATCAAAAAGGTCATCACTTATACGGCCTATACGAAGCTATTCAAGACAAGGCCACTCAAGCGCGCATGATTGTGGTTGAAGGCTACATGGATGTGATTGCATTGGTACAACATGGTCTGTCAGAAGTGGTTGCGGCATTGGGCACAGCGTTTACACAGCAGCAGTTGCGTTTGCTCACCAAGCACAGCCAACATATTATTTTTTGCTTTGATGGTGACGCTGCCGGCCAACAAGCCGCTTGGCGTGCACTCAATATGGCATTGCCGATCATGACGGGGCAGTACCGCATTGATTTTCTATTATTGCCGCCGGGTGAAGATCCTGACTCTTTAGTCAAACAAGAAGGCCTTGAAGCCTTTGAACAACGCCTGACACAGGCTATTAGTTTTTCCGATTATTTTTGGCAGCACTATAAGGACAAACATCATCCACAAACCTTAGACAGCCGTGCCACGTGTTTAACGGATATGCTGCCGGCATTGCGTAAAATTCCACATGGCGTATTTTTGTCTTTATTGGTGGATCATTTGGCGCAGCAATTACAGACCTCACCGGAAAGTTTGCTGCGTGACATCAATCAGCAGACAACACCGATGCCACAGCTGCCTGTTAAACAACTGTCGTTTAGTGAACGCGCATTGGCATATTTAATTCAACACCCCGGTTTGGCGCAAAAAGTCGCACCGCCGCAGAATCCAACGCCGCAAGGTGCATCCGAGGGCTTATTAATGCGTGTTTGGACGTTTTTGGCAGACAATCCCGGTTTGCATACTGGCCAAGTGCTGGCTGAATGGTCAGATGAGACAGACAGAACCCGCTTAGGAGAATTGGCACAAGTTCAATTATCTTTAGACGTTGAGAATTTATTGCCCGAATTGCAAGGCATTGCCGCTAAATTACAGGTTCACGATCAACGTCAAGCGTTGGCAGACTTAATTGCAGCATCCAAAAACCGTGTGCTAACCCCAACGGAAAAGCGGCAGTTACAGAAGTTGTTGGTGCGGAAGTGATGCCTGTAACTACAGGTCTACATCATTTGCTCATACAAAAGTCTCACCTTGTGCGTTTTTACACCACTGTAAAAGCAGTTTAGAATCGGCGGCGCTTTAATGGGCCTATATGCACCTTTCTATGACTCACACAAACCCATTACATCAACCTGTTTTATGCGACCCAACGTTGGCTGCGTTGGCGATCCAACCGGGTGGTCTCTATATCGATGCCACATTTGGTCGCGGTGGCCATAGCCAGGCAATTTTGATGCAACTTGGTGCGCACGGTGAATTATGGGTGTGTGATCGTGATCCCGCAGCCATTGCCTATGCGCACAATTGGCGGAGTGATGATACGCGTATTCACATCTGCCGGCATACGTTAGTGGATTTACAGACTTGGCCGCAGGCTGCCGGCATTGCTGGCCGTGTTGCCGGCATTTTGATGGACCTAGGTGTCTCTTCACCACAACTAGATGAAGCAGAGCGTGGTTTTAGCTTCCAACAAACCGGTCCATTAGACATGCGGATGGACCCAACCAGCGGTGAGTCTGTAGCACAGTTTCTAGCGACAGCCAGTGAAAAAGCCATTGCTGATATTCTGTGGCAATATGGTGAAGAAAAGCGTTCACGGGCCATCGCAAAGCGCATCGTGTTGGCGCGGGCACAGCGTCCCATTACCACAACAACAGATTTGGTTAAGATTGTGTTGGAAGTGATTCCTTATCAACGCGGCAAGCATCCGGCAACCCGAACCTTTCAAGCCTTACGTATGCATATTAATCAAGAATTGGCTGAAGTCCGCCAGGGCTTGGCGGCGGCCATTGAGCTATTAGCACCAGGTGGTCGTTTGGCGGTGATTAGTTTTCATTCCCTGGAGGACCGTATGGTTAAACAGTTTATGCGTGATCAGGTTACACCGCAGGATACCCCGCGCAAACTGCCGATTCGTCATACTGATCCGTCTCAAAAAACCGATTTTCGTTGGGTGGTGAAACAGCAGCGTGCAACCGAAACAGAAGCCGCAGACAACCCACGGTCTCGCAGTGCCACACTGCGGGTGATTGAGCGAGTGGTGTAATCGTATGGAAGCCCGTTTAACGAGACAAATCGTCAATAGTGCACTGAAGGCCAATTGTTATCGGCTGCGCTCCTGGATTTTATGGGTGTTGATGCTGTTGGTGTTTGTGTCTGGTTTGGCAGTTGTGTGTGTCAAAAACGCGTATCGGCAAAATTTTATTCGATATCAAGCGCAAAAAGTGCGAGCACGCCAGCTGCATCAGCAGTGGAACCAACTCTTGCTCGAGGATACTGCTTGGGGTAGCTATAGCCGGATTGAACGCATGGCTCAAGAAGATATGGGCATGCTCACGCCACCGGCAAGTGCCACTCGAATATTAACGTTGCCAGCACAAGTTGTGGGGGCGACCAGCGCCGTTGGAGATAACGTCAGTGAATTACCGCAAAACTCGCAGATCAACGCCACCACAGCCCAAAAATAAGCGGCCGGTGCGTTTGCGTTGGGTGTTTATCGTCCTTTTGTTGATTGCCGTGATCACTGCTATTTTGGTGCGCTTATACCATGTGCATGTTCATCAGCAGGACTTTCTGGTGAAGCAGGGAAGTTCCCGAAGCAATCGCTATCTCACCATCGCGGCTGACCGCTGAGTTATCGTTGATCGTCATGGCCATCCGTTGGCGATGAGCATGCCAGTTAAAACCTTATGGGTTGATCCTAAACAGTTAAACATCCACGATCCACGTTGGCATCGAGTGTTAAAGCTTTTAAATCTGAATCCACAGTATTGGGATCAACGGATGGTTAAACATGCCACACAACGGTTTCTCTATTTAAAACGACAAATTCAACCGGCTGTGGCGCAAAAGGTACTCGCTTTAAAACTCCCAGGCGTGCATGCACAGCCTGCTTATCGACGTTTTTATCCTCAGGGTGAATCGACAACACCGTTGACGGGGTTTACCAGCGTTGATGGCATTGGTCAGGAAGGTATCGAGAAGCATTATCAAAACTGGTTAGCAGGCGAAGCCGGCAAACAAGCAATCACGCGTGATTTAAAGGGGCATATTTTCTTTGCGCATCAACTACAGGCACCGGAGCCAGGTCAATCTATTGCTCTGAGTATTGATTATCGCATGCAGTATTTGGTGTATCGTGCCCTCAAAACAGCCGTGGTGAAGCACCAGGCGATTTCCGCATCGGCAGTGTTGCTGAACGTTAAGACCGGTGAAGTGCTCGCCATGGCCAGCTTCCCAGCATTTAATGCCAATCAGCGTGCGGATATCGATGCTGCCAGCGCCAAAAATCGAGCTGTGACTGATGTGTTTGAACCCGGATCAGTGATCAAACCTTTAGCCATGGTAGCGGTGTTGGACTCAGGACTAATCCCTGAAAATACGCAAATTGATACGGCACCGGGTCGGTGGCGTATTGGTCGGCATATTGTCCGTGATACGCGGAATTACGGCATGTTGAATTTGGAAGGCATTATTCAGAAATAGAGTAATGTGGGAATTAGCCAACTGGTCACACAGCTGCCGGCAGATACTTTACCCAAAGCACTGCACAAATTTGGTTTTGGCCAACAAACAGGGGCTGGGTTTCCAGGTGAACGAACCGGTGTGTTACCAACTCCACGAATTTGGCGACCGTTTGCTTTAGCGACTTTATCGTTTGGCTATGGCTTGTCGGCGACAACACTGCAATTAGCTCAGGCATATGCAGTGATTGCCAATGGCTGCAAACGCGTTAAACCGACGCTTTTAAAGCGCCAAGGTGCAGTTGCTTATGAACAGGCATTCGATCCGCAGGTGACACAATCCGTTTTATCCATGCTGAAATCTGTGACGCGACCCGGCGGTACCGCAACCCGTGCACGCGTACCGGGCTATGCTGTTGCCGGCAAAACAGGGACTTCGCGCAAAGTCGGACCCGGTGGTTATTTGCCCGATAGTTACACGGCTGTGTTCGTGGGCATTATCCCAGCGAATAAACCGCGGTTGGTGATGGCTATCATGGTCGACGATACGCGCGGTGATGCCTATTATGGCGGAAGTGTGGCTGCGCCGGTGTTTGCAGAGGTGATGCCCAAAATCATGCGTTGGTTGCATATTCCCCCGACTGAAAAGGATAAAATTTAATGAGTACGTATCGACATATGTGGGAGCCTGTCCGTTTTTGTTTGCACACAGGGTTGGTCATTGGTGTGATTTTACAATTGTCTTCGAGTCAGCTGATGCATATGCAGATTCCGCATGCCAATTTGTTTTTTGTAATGCATTTGGTCAGTGGTATTGCCACTTTTTGTTGCGCCAGTGCGTACGTGTTGTACCGTTTATTGATGTCGGGCCAAACACTGCTTCCTTTATTCCCCTGGGCGCAATCAACTGGTCTGCGTGCGATTGGGCATGATATTCAGATCCTAAGGCGCTTGCGTTTGCCGGTGCGAGAATCCGGTGGGTTAGCCGGTTGTGTGCAAGGACTGGGTATTTTGTTAATTCTAACCATGGGCTTACTTGGTACCGTGTGGGCAATCGTCTGGGGGTTTGCATTGCCGATGCCTGAAATCGCACATGTCATCATCGAGACACATAGCTTTTTGGCCACATTTGTGTGGATTTACGTTGGCGGGCACGCGGCGATGGCAGGTTTGCATTACCTAATACCAGATGCCTGGTGTGAACGGGTATAGCCGCATGAAAATGACACCAAATGAATTGGATATGAAACGACAGCGCATTATTCAACAAGTGACGGTTGTGGGTGCGATAACCAATATATTTTTGGGTGTGATCAAAATTTTGGTGGGCATTGTAGGGCATTCAACTGCACTGGTGGCCGATGGTATTCATTCACTCGCCGATTTGTTGTGTGACGCCTTAGCCTGGGTGGCAACCTATTTCTCACATCAGCATGCGGATGATAACCACCCCTATGGGCATCGGCGTTTTGAAACCGCAGCGACTTTTGTCTTGAGCTTCGTTTTAATTGTGGTGGGCATTGGTATTGCGTTAGACGCAATTCGTCATGTGATGGACCATACCCATCAGCGTCCAGATACCTACACGGTTTGGGTGGCTTTGTTATCGGTTCTGTTGAATGAAGGTCTATTTCGCTATCAGTTTATGCATGCAAAGCGTCTATTTTCAGATTTGTTGCGAGCCAATGCTTGGCACAGTCGAGGTGATGCGCTTTCTTCCTTAGTTGTGCTGGTCGGTTTGTTAGGGGCCATTTCTGGTTGGTATTTTTTGGATGCGATTGCCGCCATGATTGTGGGGCTGTTCATTGTCAAAATTGGTTTGGAATGGGGCTGGCGTGCGCTCAATGAATTAAGTGATGAAGCAGTTGACGAGCAGATGCGGGAGACTTTGCAGAAAATTATTGCTGAAACACCTGGTGTTGAGCATTTGCATCAGTTACGTACGCGTCGTATGGCCGACCAGATCCTACTCGATGTTCATGTGGAAACCCTGCCGTATATCAGTGTGTCAGAAGGTCATTATATTGCGGAATTGGTCCGCCACCGTTTGAAGCAAGAACAACCACGAGTGCAAGACGCTATCGTGCATATTGATGTCGATGATGATCAGCACTTGGATGAAACGACGTTCAAAGTCCCGCCTGATCGTGCACATGTACTGTCTGTGCTATTGCCGAAGTGGCAGCAGGTGCTTTTGCCAGGCGAATTAGATCGAGTGATATTGCATTACCTAGACTCAGGATTAGAAGCTCATGCGATTGTTAAGTTAACAACACTCGAACGCTTAGGGTGTACAGCAGCAGAGTTGGCCGGAGAACTCCAAGCGCTCACGCCAAAACATCTCGCTAAAGTGGAGTTATTGTTGTCGCTTTAACTGCTGCTCTAATTCAGCCAATCTTTGACGGCATTTTTCCAGCAGTTTGACCTGAATATCGAATTCTTCGCGTGTAACTAAATCCAGCTTATGAAATTCTGCCTGCAGAATAGCTCGGAAATGTTTCTCTATTTCTGCTTTTGGTGTTTGCAGAGCGGGGGGTAAGCTTGCTTGTAATTTTTGCGCCAGTTTTTCAAAATTTTCGACATTAATCATATGGGGCTGCGCCTTTGCATCATGCGGTTTGTTCGGTATTCTACCAGGGTTTTAGCACCATGAAAGACAATGCCATGAAATGGGTCACCGCCATTATCAAACCCTTTAAGTTAGATGAAGTCCGCGAAGCATTAACCGAAATGGGCATTCAAGGCATGACCGTTACTGAGGTCAAAGGTTTTGGGCGTCAAAAAGGCCATACAGAGTTGTATCGCGGTGCTGAATATATGGTTGATTTTCTACCTAAGGTGAAAATTGAACTGGCGGTTGAAGATGACTCGGTTGATGAAACCATTAATGCCATTGTTAAGGCGGCACAGGCAGGCCGCATTGGTGACGGCAAAATCTTTGTAACACCCCTGGAACAGGTCGTACGTATTCGTACGGAAGAATCTGGAGCAGCGGCGCTGTAGGTCGTATCCTAGCGACAAACGATGAGCCAATTGTTACACTCCTCGGATCTTCAAAATATACAGGTCGCCGACGTGTTAAAAATTCTATTGATTGGATCAGGCGCACGTGAACATGCGATTGCGCGTGCGATTAACGCCTCTGCAAAACCGCATGCACTGTTCTGTTTCGCCAGCAGCATTAATCCAGGTATTGTGCCGTTATGCGCAGGTTATCTCCCGGGTAAATTAGATGATGTTGCAGCTATTACGCATTATGCACAAAACCACGACATTGATTTTGCCATTGTCGGCCCAGAAGCACCATTAGCATTAGGTGTGGTAGATCAATTAGCTGCGTCAGGCATTAAAAGCATCGGTCCGACTCAAGTATTGGCACAGATTGAAACCAGCAAAGGGTTTACGCGTGATCTACTGTCAAAATACCAAGTGCCAGGCATGCCTGAATATCGCCGCTTTGAAGCCTTTGCACCAGAAGTGGTAGATTTTTTACGTCAGCTCGAGGACCAGTACGTCATTAAAGCCGATGGCCTGATGGGCGGGAAAGGTGTAAAAGTCGCCGGTGTGCATCTGCACGACGAAGCAGCTGCAATTGAATTTTGCCAGTCGATTGATGGGCCGTTTGTGGTGGAAGAAAAATTAGTGGGCCCAGAATTCTCTTTGATTGCTTTCTCTGACGGCGAACATTTAGTCCATATGCCTGCTGTGCAAGACCACAAACTGGCATTTGTCGGTGACACAGGTCCTAATACCGGTGGCATGGGCAGTTACAGTGATGTCGATCATAAATTACCGTTTTTGCGCGATGAAGACATTGCTGAGGCAATGGCGATTAATCAAGCAACGATTGATGCGCTGCGGACAGAATTAGGCGTGCCCTATCAAGGTATTTTGTATGGTGGGTTTATGCGTACGCAAAGCGGTGTCAAATTGATTGAGTACAATGCACGCTTTGGTGATCCTGAGGCCATTAATTTATTAGCTTTGCTACGCACCGACTTTTTGGCGATTTGTGAAGCGATGTTGTCGGGTAATCTGGATCAATGCCCGATTGAGTTTGCATCGCAAGCAACCGTGGTTAAATACCTTGTGCCGAATGGGTATCCTGAAAACCCAGTCAAAGGCCAGGCGGTTGATTTATCTGCTGTTGAACGCGCGCATGATCTTTACTTCGCTGCTGTGGATCAGCAAGACAGTCAAGTCATTATGACCGGTTCGCGCGCCATCGCAGTCTTAGGTGTTGGCGATACGATTGCCGAGGCAGAGCAAATGGCTGAAAGTCTTGCCAGCCGGATTAAAGGTCCGGTGTTTTATCGGACCGATATTGGCACCGCGCCGTTGATTGCCCAACGCATTCAACTGGTCGAGACATTTTTGTCATGACACAAAAATTGGCCATACTCGGTTCCACACGGGGTTCAAATTTGCAATTCATTCTAGAAGCTATTGCGGGTCAGATCTTGGACGCCCGTGTAGAAGTGGTGGTGAGTAATCGTGCTGATGCCTATATTTTGGAACGTGCGCGTCAACATGGCATTCCACACCATCACGTGCCTGTGAATGGTCAAAGTCGCGAGGCATATGACCGCCAAGTTCAGCAGATTTTATCGCACTACACCATCGATTTGATCCTGATGATTGGTTATATGCGCATTGCCTCTGCCTGGTTCGTGGCACAGTGGCCACGCAAGATTTTGAACATCCACCCTTCTTTGTTGCCCAAACATGCTGGGTTGATGGATTTAGCTGTGCATCAGGCGGTGCTTGATGCAGGTGATACAGAAACCGGGTGCACCGTGCATTTCGTTGAACCAATTGTGGACGGCGGCGAAATCGTGCTACAAAGGGCGTGTGCGGTTGGGCCTGCCGATACTGTGACCTCTTTGAAACAGAAGGTGCAGCATTTGGAGCAAGCCGCCTTGTTAGACAGTATTAAAATGACCAGGAGACACTAAATATGCAAGGAGGCAGCAATATGGAAATTTATAAGCGCTTGGCTACGGCATGCAATCAGTTGGTGAAAGCCTTAGAAGCAGCAGGCGTGCACTTAATAGGTGATTGGTGCACTACGGCAGATATTGATCTGTTTGCAGACTTAGAAGATTTGTCGTCTACAGAGTTGAGAGAGGGTATTCAAACCATGCAAAGAGAATTACACATTTTGACTAGAAAATTGTCAGCAGCAATGCAGCCAGGTGCCTATTCGTCTAATACTTTTGTGCTGCGAAAAGGGCATGACCCTAAATACCCAGGCGCAGATGCGCACGAGGATTGGCGTACACCGGTTAATGGCAAGTAGCCACGTCCATTGCCAATGACTGGCATGTTTTCATGAAAGTTAGATTAAGCACTACCGCCATACTGTGTTAACAGTGATGGGTCCTTAATGCCGACCAGTGCTGCAGCTGTGCGCCAACGCTCACGAGCAGGTGTATGGAATAAGATTTCTGGATTGGCTTCGCAGGTGATCCAACAATTTTGCTGAATTTCTGCTTCTAGTTGGCCAGGATCCCAACCGGAATAACCTAATGTCACCAGTGCGTCTTCTGGCCCTTCACCTTCTCCCATTGCCACCAGAATATCTTTGGAAGTTGTAACGGCAATTTGGTCTGTGACTGGCATAGAAGTGCGCCAGTCGCCTAAAGGTGCGTGGATCACAAAACCATGTTCTGGCTGCACCGGGCCGCCGAGAAACAGTGGTTTATCTGATGTGCGTTCGCCGACCGATATCTCCAAATGTTGCAAAATTTCTGTGAGTGGTGTTTCTGCTGTTTTATTGATGATTAAACCCATTGCACCTTCACGGTCATGTTGGCAGATATAGACAACACTGCCGCGAAATGGGCGTTCAGATAGTTGGGGCATCGCGATCATAAATTGATTTGTTAAATTCATTTCAGTACCATACCGGCCAGCCAATTCAACCGGGAACCACCCTGTGCGTTGCATAAATGTCGTAGCAGCAATCATACCAAATAATCAACAAGAAGTATTCGTTACACAACGGCCACAAGGTAATCCGCTAGCGGGTTTATGGGAATTTCCCGGTGGTAAAATCGAACCGAATGAAACGGCATTTCAAGCATTAGTCCGTGAATGTCAGGAAGAGTTAGATATTACGATTACCCAAGCACGTTTATTTGCAGAAACAGTCGACCAAACGGAAGACATGCAAGTGAACTTAGCCTTTTGGTGGGTAGACAATTATGCAGGACAGCCCTTTGGTCGTGAAGGCCAGGCTGCCGAATGGGTGCCCATGAAAGCACTGGCACAGCGTCAGTTCCCAAAGGCCAATGCCGCATTACTCGACAGATTGGTTAACTTCGGAAAAGGTTAAGGCTGATGCCCATTCTGGCAGTCGTGCGTGGATAATATCTTGATAAATTTGCTGAATTCTATGGGTGATCGGCCCTATGTGACCATTGGCAATCAATTGGTCGTCTACAGATCGAATCGGCGTAATTTCCACCGCAGTACCGCAGAAAAAAGCCTCATCAGCGGCATGGATATCTTCAACCTTAAAACGTTTTTCGACGACATCATATCCGTAGTATTGAGCAATTTCTAAGACGGTTTGTCGTGTAATACCAGGCAAGATGGTGCCCAACGGTGTGGTATACATGATGCCGTTTTGAATCATGAAAATATTTTCTGCGCTGCCTTCGGCGACGTAACCCTCTGCATCAAGCAACAGTGCTTCGTGATAGCCCGTACCTGCCAATGCACGCCCAGCCAGCAAGCTATTGACATAATGGCCACAAATTTTGGCGTCAGTGACACTGGATTGCGGATGAATGCGGATCCAATCACTGACTTTTACATCGACAGCTTTTGCAGGCAGGTAATCTCCCCATGGCCAACAGGCAATGACGACTTCGACGGGTAAATTTTCCGGCGGTGTGACTTGCATTTAACCGTAACCCAAGTAGGCCAATGGCCGAATGTAGCCCGCCGTTAACTGGTTGGCGGCCACGGTTTCTGTTATGGCTGTCATGATTTCCGCAGTGCTAAATGGAATGGTGATGCCGAGCGCATCGGCGGAATAAAAAAACGGTCGATATGTTCTTGTAGCTTAAAAATAGCTGGGCCAAGCGCTGAAGCATAAAATCGAATGCCTTCAAATACGCCTGAGCCATAATGCAGGCCATGGCTTAATACATGTGTGGTGGCAGACTGCCATGGGGTGAGTTGGCCGTTTTGCCAAATCGACGTGGTTGGGGTCATGGCATATGAATACGCAGAAACACAGAGCGCGGAAGGTAACAAAAAATTAAGCTTGCTACAAAAGCGTTAGCTTTGCCCAGACCACTGTCTTTTCCGCCTCAGGCAAGTCATTTGATGGCAGACTCAGGTTCGATCTTTATGACTAAAGTTGACTGTTAAACCAAAAGGTTGAGCCAGTTTCTCAAGTGATTTTAAGGTCGGGTTGCCAACGCCACGCTCTAGATCGATCACAATTCTCGGCGCGATACCGACAAAGCGTGCATATTCGACTTGCGTCATTCTGGCCACTTTACGCATTTGTCGAACCGTTTCAGCCAAGGTCCATTCGCCCGTGGAGACCCCTGTGTAAAAAGCCTCGCGAATGTCTGTTTCTGTTTGATGGCTCATGATTTCTCCTGCATCAGTATGTCTAGGCAGTTGGCAATACGTGGTTTCACGCGATCAATCACGCGCTGGTCGGCTTGTGCATCTACCAGCCAGGTTGGGATTTGTGCAACTAAAGTTTTAAAGCGCCGTAGCTCACAGGTTAGCTTTTCCCAGTCGATGGCAGAGGCCCATGTTGTTTTTTGTAAGCGTTGAATGACCTGCCACCAGTTTGGGGTATGTTGTTCGCATTCTTCCCAACGGCACAAACGCACAATACCTTCCGGGTCAAACATCATCGGCGCTAAATCATAGAATGGTGATAGCAATACCTCGCCATTTTCATGTTTTAGAACCGCTTGGTTGCGCGCATGATTATCTGTGTTACCCAGAGCAATGTTGGCGATGTCACGCTTTAAAAATTCTACCAAATCTGCAGTTGGATTATTCACACGGGTCACAAAGGCATTACATTGCTGGAATAAATAAATGGTTTGACCAAACCCAGCAACTCCAGCCAGGGAACATAAGCTTTCCAATCCGTGCCGGATGAGTCCTGCAGGTGAGATTTGACGATCAAAGCACGGTACAAATAACGTATCAATCTGCCATTCCAAAGGTTCGCCAACCCTTAAGCCCAAATGAGCAGCAATGTGGTAATAAATCGCTTCATGTCGCAGGATGAGTCGGTCATCCGGATGATTACCACGTGGAAATTTCACGAGAAAATGTTGATATGCACAGGCATCTGCCAGAGCACCATCCGCATGCCATTTGCCCTGGGAATCTTGGGTTAACAAAAATTTTGGGGCGTCACCTTGAGCGCCGGTTGAACCTGCAACAGGTGCGCCGTGTGAGCGAGCATATTCCAAGAATTCGGTATGGCGCGTGATAATCTCAGTTCGTTCAAAGCCCGGATGTGTTGATATGTTTTCAGGCCTGATGGCTTCCTGTATACGTATATTTCCAGGCGGTGATGATGTACCTGTATTTAACAAAAACCAGTCAGACTTTGGTCCCTGGTCAGGGAGGTTGTTTAGATTTAAAAAAGCACGTCTACCTGCACCAGCCGGTAAAATATCCAGCAGAAAAGCTGGCCAGTGGTCGGTTTTATAGTAGGTGAAGTCAACTGGGAATGCCGCAGAAACCGCGTGATTATTGGTGGCATTTATATGTTGAGTCACATAGTCAGTTGCATACGTTAATCGGCCTGGTGCACGATAACCAATATCAAGCGTATCGGCGAAAGGCGTAAACTCAGCCACTGTATGCCATTGGTAGCCCCAATAAAGTTGTAAATGTACGGATTCCAGCATAAGTTGCCCCTATTTATAGATGTTAAAGACCGCTGCATAACCTCATTAGCAGCGAACTTCATCGTTAAAATCTTCTTCAAAACCCTCAAATAGTTCATCTATGATCGGCTCTTTCATCAGATTTTGACTTGAATTTCATCTGCTACTGAAGTGATGCAACAGCCTTTGTTATTAAAATAGCATAAATTAAGTATTTTTTATGTAAAAGACTCTTAAAATGACAAATTTTTCATCCTAAATGAAATTTTTTTGCCATTTTAATATCAAGTCATTTTGATTTAACGATAGGCTCTAATTGACGAAATACCGTGTTGTTCTTATGCTGTTGGTCCATCGATACCAACTGACACAGTGTTATGTCTGCTGCACCTTTATCTGATCGTGCCAAACAAGTTCTCAAAGTATTAATCGACCTTTATATCGTTGACGGTCAGCCGGTAGGTTCAAAAACAATTGCACAATTACCTGATTTGGTCTGTAGCCCTGCAACCATTCGTAATGTGATGTCAGACCTAGAAGCATTGGGTCTACTGGTATCAACACATACATCGGCTGGGCGAATCCCAACTGCAGAAGGCTTTCGATTATTTATTGATAGTTTATTGACTGTAAAACCATTAGATGAACAAGCAGTGTTATCATTTCAACAGCAAGTTGCGCAGCAGCATGATCCGAGAAGACTCATTCAATCAACATCGACTTTGCTGTCACAGATGACCCAATTGGCGGGGGTTGTGACAACGCCCAAGCGCAATCAGGTTATTTTTAGTCAAATCGAATTTCTGAAATTGTCGCCACAGCGCGTATTGGTTGTGTTAGTTCTGAATAATGCCGAGGTTGAAAATCGCATCATCATTACACCGCGTGAATTTTCCAGTAGTGAGCTGACGCAGAGTGCCAATTATCTCACCCAGCAGTTTGGTGGTTTGGCATTGACGGATGTGCGCCAAGCGTTGGTTGCCATTCTGCAGCAAGAAAAGAATCAAATTGATACACAAATGCAAGCGGTGATGTCGGTGGCAGAACAAACATTGGAGGAGATTGATTCAACACCAGATTACGCAGTTTCAGGTCAAAATAATCTGGTGCAAGCGATTGATGATACTCAAGTTGATTCATTGAAACGGCTGTTCGATGCCTTCACAGAAAAACAGGATATTTTGCAGTTGTTGGATCAATGCATTAAGGCGGATGGCGTGCAAATTTTTATTGGCGAGGAGTCAGGCGTCTTTGGCATGCAAAACTACAGTTTGGTTACGGCGCCTTATCAAGCAGACGACACGGCTATTGGCATTATTGGGGTGATTGGCCCAACACGCATGGCCTATGACCGTGTTGTACCCTTGGTGGATATGACGTCCAAGATTTTGTCGATGGCCATGCAAAATGAAGGTTAGGTAATGTCTCTTTATTTCAGTTGTATCTGCCTTTCCAGTCGATCGATATCCTGTCGTAGTGTTTGAATATCAGTAAAGAAATCCTCGAGTTCTTCTCGACAAGGCAAAAGCCGAGATTCCTGTTGCAAATAGTCGCGTATGTCTTCGCGTAACAAGTGGTCTTGCTGTTTAAGGCATTGCTGGATTTGACGGAATGGCTGTGTCATTAAATGTGCAGGGACATTGCCAATTAACATCGCCAGTGTTTGTTCCCAATCGAGATTGAGTTGTTTGGCAAATAAATCAAAGGCCTGTAATACGGCAGTATCGCCTGAAATATCGAAAGTTTGTCGTGACAAAATTTCCGTTGCGTGATCAGAGCGTAGGAGCGCCAGCCAATCGAGTAAAGGTGCTGCCAGTGTCACCTCGGCTTGGTTATCGGTATTAACATGCACATCAAAACCTTGAGCGTGTGCAACCACCAGAATATTCAACGACCAGTCTGTAATCTGGGCGCATAAGCTGTGACCCTGCAAAGGTTGTAAAAATACCGGTAGATCTGCTTCAAGTTTCAGCAGCTGATTCAATCCGACCGTTATAGCTTGTGACAATAAAGCGTATGACATTAGCGTAAGTCCTAATACTTATTGCCACGGTGAAGGGCGACAATACCACCAGATAGATTGAAGTATTCACAATCCTGGAAACCAACGTCTTCCATCATAGAACGTAGGGTTTCTTGGTCTGGATGTTTGCGAATCGATTCGGCTAAATACCGGTAAGAATCTTCGTCTTTGGCAACTACTTTGCCGATTTTAGGCAGTATGTTGAATGAGTAAAAATCGTAGGCTTGTTTAAGTCCTGGCATGGCAACTTGAGAAAATTCCAACACTAACAAGCGTCCGCCAGGCTTTAAACAACGGTACATACTGGCCAAAGCCTTCGATTTATCGGTGACGTTGCGCAAGCCAAAGCCAATGGTGACGCAATCAAAACGGTCATCGACAAACGGTAAGCATTCGGCATTGGCTTGTACATATTCAATATCCAGCACGCCTTGATTTTCGATGCGCTCACGTCCTTTCGCTAACATGGCTTCGTTGATATCACTTAAGATGACATGTCCGGATTGACCCACCAGTAGGTGCATTTTAAGTGCCAAATCACCGGTGCCGCCGGCCAGGTCTAATACTTGATCACCTGGTTTGAGACGACATAGACCAATGGCATGACGTTTCCATAAACGGTGCAGACCAAAAGACATGAGGTCATTCATAACGTCGTATTGTCCTGCAACTGAACGGAATACCTCGCCCACCTTGCCCTGCTTTTCATGCCATGGAACTTCTTGAAAGCCAAAATGCGTGGCGCGTGGCCTGTCTGATTTGGCATGGTTGTTAGAGTTCTGGGAGGAATCGTTTGATTTGGACATGCGCGTGTAATAGGCCATCAGAATTTGGGGATTAGTATATAACGGGTATAGGAGGCTTTGCACGAACTTGATCGGCATAACCTCATTAGCCGCGAATTTCATCTGCTACTGAAATAATGCAACAGCCCTGCATAGGAAAATTTTGAGCGATTGATAATATGGATACGGACTTTAAAATTTAAGAACTAACTATTTTTTAATCTATTTTATGGTATCATGCCTGTTCATTTTTCGATCTATTTTTTAATTCCATGCAAGATCCGGTGAAAACACCCCATGATTTATTTGCCAAGGCGAGTTTGCAGGATCTAGCGATTGCGAAAGACTTT
>CAZIIK010000082.1:0-12397 GCA_964539235.1 uncultured Gammaproteobacteria bacterium
GATAAGCCAATTTCCAGCGCACTGCCATCAAAATAATATCTTCTGGATATCGGCGAAACTTAAAACTGATCATTGCATCATCCATCCCTTCAAAAAAATAAGTATAACCCAAATTCAAAAAATTAATGCGACAGAACCAGAAAAATACCCCTTTTCGGACAGCCTCTTAGCAACCAACGTTGCCCGGTCAATGGGCAGTATTTCCGTGCGATTTAGAGGCATCGGTATTCCTTGTTATCAATAATTTTCCATTTGAATGGGGTATTGAATTTGTTTTGGTGGCGTAACACAAGGAATTTATTTATAAAAAGAGTTTCATATTTTATCTTTAATCGGCATTGCTCAAGACGGTGCAGTCCACGTTATTTTTGGAAAAAACTTTTCACGCCATCAAACCAGCCTTTAGAACGCGGTGTGTGTTGTTTGCCATCATCTAGTGAAGCAGCGAAATCTTCCAATAAAGCTTTCTGTTTACTGTTTAACTTCACCGGTGTTTCGATGGTGACACGGCAGAGTAGGTCGCCCATGGCACCGCCACGCACGCTTTTAACACCTTTGCCGCGCAGGCGAAACATTTTGCCAGTTTGGGTTTCTGCCGGGATTTTAAGTTTGACTTTGCCATCTAAGGTTGGCACCTCTAGCTCACCCCCCAGGCAGGCGGTGCTGAAGTGGATGGGTACATCGCAGATCAAGTCGTTACCTTGGCGGTCGAAAATAGCATGGCGTTTAATGCGCATTTCGACGTATAAATCGCCTGCAGGAGCGCCTGGGCCGCCGGCTTCGCCTTCGCCAGATAGGCGAACTTGGTCGCCGTTATCAACGCCAGCTGGAATTTTAACGGATAATTTTTTGCTCTCTTGTAAGCGGCCTTGGCCATGGCAATCAGTACAAGGATCTTCAATGACTTGGCCTTGGCCATGACAGTCAGGGCAGGGCTGTTCAACTGAGAAAAAACCTTGCTGCATGCGTACAGCACCGCGGCCACCACAGGTGGTACAGGTTTTTTTACCCGAACCTGGTTTTGCTCCAGAGCCATCACAGGTTTTGCAGTTTGCCAAGGTTGGAATGGTGATTTTTGCTGTTGTGCCATGCACCGCTTGTTCCAGGGTGATTTCCAAGGTATAGCGCAAATCAGCACCACGTTGGGCTTGCTGTTGGCGGCGGCCACCGCCACCAAAAATATCGCCGAAGATGTCACCAAAGACATCGCTAAAGCCGCCTACACCCGCACCAAAACCGCCGGCGCCGCCGGGTCCACCCATGCTAGGATCGACGCCGGCATGGCCGAATTGGTCGTAAGCGGCACGCTTTTGCGAATCGCTGAGGATTTCATAGGCTTCATTCGCCTCTTTGAATTTTGCCTCAGCCGCTTTGTCGTCAGGATTACGATCTGGGTGGTGTTTCATGGCCAGGCGGCGATAGGCCTTTTTCAGCTCGCCTTCTGACGCATTTTTCGCCACGCCTAACACATCGTAATAATCTCGTTTAGACATCTTCTGCTTACCTTATTTTTTATCGTCGTCTTTGACTTCCTCAAACTCAGCATCGACGACTTTTTCGTCCTGTGCCTTATCGGCTTGATCAGCACCACCTGATTGCGCTGCAGCCTCTGCTTGTTGCTGTTGCATCATGATTTCAGACAGTTTTTGTGACGCGGTAGTCAAGGCTTGTGCCTTGGCTTCAATCTCAGCTTTATCATCGCCTTTGGCAACGGCTTCCAGATCTTTGAGCGCGGCTTCGATTTTATCTTTGTCTTCTGCTGGAATCTTATCGGCATTCTCTTGCAAAGTTTTTTGCGTGGAATGGATTAAGGCATCTGCTTGGTTGCGTGCGCCAACCAGTTCTTGGAATTTTTTATCTTCTTCAGCATTGGCTTCAGCATCTTTGACCATTTTATCGACTTCTTCATCCGACAAGCCACTGCCAGCTCGAATCACAATCGATTGCTCTTGGCCGCTGTTTTTATCTTTGGCCGATACGTTGAGGATACCATTGGCATCGATATCAAAGGTGACTTCGATTTGTGGCATGCCGCGTGCCGCAGCTGGAATACCTGTGAGGTCAAAACGACCCAACGATTTGTTGGCACTGGACATTTCACGCTCACCTTGCAGTACGTGAATGGTCACCGCACTTTGGTTGTCTTCTGCTGTGGAGAAAACCTGTGATTTTTTCGTTGGGATGGTGGTGTTACGTTCAATCAATTTAGTCATGACGCCACCCAAGGTTTCAATGCCCAATGACAAAGGTGTGACATCGAGTAACAGAACGTCTTTGACATCACCTGCCAAAACGCCACCTTGAATCGCCGCGCCTAATGCGACAGCTTCGTCTGGGTTAACATCACGGCGAGGTTCTTTGCCGAAAAAGTCTTTCACGGCTTCTTGTACTTTCGGCATCCGTGTTTGACCACCGACCAAAATGACATCAGTGATGTCGCTGATTTTTAATTCGGCATCTTTCAGTGCTTTTTTACAGGGTTCGATGGAACGCTTAATTAAGTCTTCAACCAAAGATTCTAACTTCGCGCGTGTGACTTTGATGTGTAAATGCTTTGGGCCGGATGCATCAGCTGTGATGTAAGGCAGATTGATTTCGGTTTGTTCGCTAGAAGACAGCTCAATTTTTGCCACTTCAGCCGCTTCTTTTAAACGTTGTAAGGCCAATGGATCTTTGCGTAGATCAAAACCGTCTGACTTTTGGAATTCTTCGACCAGGTAATCCATTAAGCGATGGTCAAAATCTTCCCCGCCGAGGAAGGTATCGCCATTGGTGGCCAATACTTCAATTTGGCTATCTCCATCGACTTTTGCAATTTCAATAATCGATACGTCGAAGGTACCACCACCGAGGTCGTAGACTGCAACTGTCGCGTCGCCTTTGCCTTTGTCCATGCCATAAGCCAGTGCTGCAGCAGTGGGTTCGTTGATGATCCGTTTCACTTCCAAACCTGCAATGCGACCGGCATCTTTCGTTGCTTGACGCTGTGCATCGTTAAAATAAGCAGGAACTGTAATCACCGCTTCAGTGACATCTTCACCGAGAAAATCTTCAGCGGTCTTTTTCATTTTCTTTAAGACTTCAGCGGAAATCTGCGGTGGAGCTTTTTTATCGCCACCGAGTTCAATCCAGGCATCGCCATTGTCTGCTTTGGCAATGGTGTAAGGCAATTTGCCGTTAATTTCTTTTTGTACAACGTCGCCGTCAAATTTACGGCCAATTAAACGCTTGGCACCGAAAATCGTGTTTTGTGGATTGGTCACAGCTTGGCGTTTTGCCGCGTCACCGACGATGATTTTGCCGTCTTTGTCTTCAGCGACAATCGATGGTGTGGTGCGACGGCCTTCTGAGTTTTCGATGACACGTGAATCTTTACCATCCATTACTGCTACACACGAGTTGGTGGTCCCTAAATCAATCCCAATAATTTTTCCCATGAGTTCTCTCCTGAATCATTTGGTCTTTAAATGTTAAATCGTTGCGGATCCCATATGTGGGGATCCTATGGTTTTTTTCAAGTGGCGCCGTTGCACCTTATTTGCTGACTACCACCCGTGCTGGTCTCACCAGGCGGCCATGCAATTGGTAGCCGGTTTGATACACCTGAATGACGGTGTTGCTGTCATGATTAGGGTCTTCAATCATCGACATGGCTTCGTGCAGTTCAGGATCAAATGCCTCACCCATTGGGTTGATGGCTTCTAAACCGAATTTGCTGACGGTGTCGATAAACATTTTGAGCGTGAGTTCAACACCGGTGCGAATCGCTTGCACCTCAGGTAAGTCAGATTGTGTTTCCAAAGCTTTTTCCAAGCTGTCGATAATCGGTAATAAACCGTTGGCAAATTTCTCCACAGCATATTTATGCGCATTGCTGACGTCTTTTTCCGCGCGTTTACGAATGTTGTCTAATTCTGCCAAGGTGCGTAAAGCTTTCTGCCAGTTTTCTTCGGCTTTATTCTCGGCTTCTGTTTGCTTGGCACGCGCGGCCTCGAGTTCAGCTTCTAGTTTTTCCACTTGCTCAGAAAAACGCAGCGGCTTACTGGTTTGTGTGGATTGTTCGGCCTCTTCTGTGGAATTTTGAGGTTGGGTTTCGGTGGGTTTGGTCATGCAATATGCTCCCTGCTGGATAAGTCTGCAATCAATGTGGGGTGTGCGATTGATATTTCAAGGGCGATGGATTAATTTTCTGCAGCGCTTATTCCAAGCGCATAACGGAGTAACACAATGAAAAAAGTCGCGGTCGTTTTATCCGGGTGTGGTCATATTGATGGTGCTGAGATTCGAGAGGGTATCTTCACATTATTGCACGTGTCGAAATGTGGTTTGGATTGCCAAGTTATCGCACCAAATCGCCCACAATATCATGTAGTGAATCATCTAAATAATGAAGAAGTACCGGGTGAGACACGCAATATTTTGCTAGAAGCCGCGCGTATTGCACGGGGTGATGTGATGGCCTTAGATCAAGCGGATCCGGCAGATTATGACGCGGTGATTTTTCCCGGTGGCACCGGTGCTGCCAAGAATCTATTCAACTTGGCGTTGGTTGGAGATGACTATCAGATTGAGCCTGATGTGGCCGCGTTTGCGCAGTCATTTGTCGCAGCGCGCAAACCTATGGGCTTTATTTGCATTATGCCGATGCTGATACCGCATTTATTCCCAGCAGGTGCATTATTAACCACAGGGCCTTTGGCAGAAGTCGGTGCGATTGCTGCGTCAAAAGGCTGTCGTGTACAAAATGTAGAACCTGACAAAGTGGTAGTCGACACCGACCATCGCATCGTCTGTACGCCAGCTTATATGTACGATGATGCGCGTATCGAACAGGTTGAGCAGGGTGTTGGGTTGTTGGTGCGGCAGATTGCAGATTGGTTATGAAGACTGTCGTATAACTTCATTAGCCGCGAACTTCACTTTTTCTTGGCTCTAGGGTGAGCTTGGTCATAAACCTCTGCTAAATGTTGGAAATCCAAATGTGTATAGACTTGAGTTGTGCTGATGTCGCTGTGGCCTAATAATTCTTGCACGGCGCGTAAATCTTGACTGGATTCTAATAAATGACTGGCGAATGCGTGTCGTAGCATATGTGGGTGCAGGGCTTGTGAAGCATGTTGAGTGGCCCAACGTTCCAACCGTTTTTGAATACTGCGATGGCCCAGTCGGCCGCCATTTTTGCTGACAAATAAGGCAGGTTCTTCTGCGGTTGCGATGTCTGCACGCACAGTCTTCCAGCGTGAAATCGCGGTTAATGCCGCTTGCCCCAACGGGACAATGCGGGTTTTGGCGCCTTTGCCGATGATTTCTAATTGGGTTTGTTGTGGGCCAGTGCTATCGACGTTCAGTGTGGCCAGTTCCGCAAGACGTAATCCAGAGCTGTAAAATAATTCAAACATTGCGTGATCACGCATTTCCAGAGGGTCTTCTGGCGTTACATTTAGCAGGCGCTGCATTTGATCAACATCAGCTGTCTTGGGTAATTTTCGCCCAGTTTTGGGTGCGCGAACACCCAAGGCCGGATTATGTTGCACCTGTTGTTCACGCAGCAAAAAACGAAATAAGCTGCGCAAGGTCGACAACCTGCGTTGCAGTGATTTGGCACCAATGCCAGCCGCATGCTGATGCATCACCCATTGGCGGATATGTTGGTTCTGTACCTGTGTCCAGCTGTTTAATGACGCATGGGTGTCGAGATAGTCAATGAAAAATTTCAGATCACGTTGATAGTGGTCGACGGTATGGGTCGAGACATGTTTTTCGGTGGTGAGATATTGGATAAACGCAGCAGTATCGAGTGCCATGCCTAACGCTATTCTTTTTCGCCGAAGCGCGCGTTAATCAGTTGTTCAACGGCATCTAATGCAGATTCTGCATCTTCACCTTCAGCTTGTAATTCAATCGGTGTGCCTTGTTTAGCGGCCAGTAGCATTAAACCCATAATGCTTTTGGCATTTGCATGTTGTTGTGCGTCAGTGATTAAGACGACTTCAGACTCATATTGGTTAGCTGTTTCCACCAAACGGGCAGAAGCGCGGGCGTGTAGGCCAAGTTTATTTTGAATAGTGGTGTTACGGTTTGGCATGATGTTTTTAGTCGTCTGTCTCTTGGCAAATGCCTTTGTGCCCGCCTTGTTGCGCTTTTTCTGCGAGGTCTGACAATGGGTTATTCGCATAGTTGAGCGCGCGCAGCAGCATGGAGATATTTAAGCCACTGACGGTGGAGGTTTGATTGTGTAAATGTCGGGTGATGTTATGGG
Organism: uncultured Gammaproteobacteria bacterium; assembly: GCA_964539235.1. Classification (GTDB taxonomy): domain Bacteria; phylum Pseudomonadota; class Gammaproteobacteria; order Francisellales; family CACEW01; genus CAZIIK01. Next base: position 6,260 of record CAZIIK010000082.1, read on the forward strand.
GCGTTGAGCCGTATAAATCCGTGAGCACCAACACACCATCACCTTCGTCTAAGTCGTTAGCCAGTCCTTGTGCTTTGACGATCAGTTGCTCAGTTGATTGAGCTCGCGTGGTGCTGAGCGTTGCAACTGGCGCTGTCAATTTACCCATAATGCTTTTGGCGGTGTCGAGCAGTGCATTGCCAATGCGCCCGTGGGTAATAAGCAAAATGCCAACCATATAGTGTCTTTTCCTAATTGAGGGCGAAACAATCTAGCCTAATTCGTTTTTTGAATCAAGGACACGTCGGTTGTGTAATCCACTGGGTATTTGTGGTGGCGTAAAAATACCGATTATTATTTTTAGGCATGTATGTATTCTGGTTTTTGAGGATACAAACACAAGGACGTGTGATGTTGAAGAAGGTATTTCTACTGTGCTGTGCATGCAGTTTTATCAGCGGTTTCGCGGGATATAAACTGGTTGAGCATCCAATGGCTTTACAAGCCTCTGCTGTCAAAATGTCGCAAGGCGCTCAGCCGATCAAACAGCTGAAGACAACACTGCGTATGCAGGAGCAAGCCTATCATTTTTATGCCACTGACAAAGGGGTTTATGTCAGCCCAGCGTGGCAAGATCGGCAGTTTATTGCCTATCCGCATAATGTTTTGAGTGGCACCGTTGTCGCGATCAATAGTGCCATGGTGCAGGGTAAGCCTGAGTTATTTTTGGTGACGCAGCATAATCATGCTTATCAACTCACGCTCACGCAGCCTGTTGTGTGGCGAACATTGCCCGTGCCGGATCACAGCCATGGTAGCTATACACTGCACGACGCTTTTGCAACACCAACGGGGCAATACTATTTGGCCACCAGTAATGGTTTGTATTGGGCCGACTTGGAAACGACAGTACCTTTCAGAGCAACATGGGGTGCGTGGCAGTATCAGAATAATTTTGTCGATGCACATTTTACGCAACTGAGTTGGTTAACTTTGCCGCAGCAGTCTCAAGGTGCGTTGTGTGCATTTACGGCGCATGCGGCCAGTTGCAAGATTGATGGTCAGTGGAAAACTTTATCAAAGCCTGCGCTTGAGAATCGGCAGATTTCATCACCTTACCAGTTACAACAGACACGCAGTCATAATATGTTGTCCAGTGGTCTAAAAAACCAATTGCCGCCAGAGTTGGCCCATTGCCCAGGCATTACGGCGACGCTGAATTATGGTAATGGATATCTGTATGTGTTTTTGCAGAATGGCCAATACTTGCGTTATGACATTCAGCATCAGCAGATTTCGTCAGGCTATCCGGCGTCAACAGCTAGTGCTTGGCATGGTGTTACGCCCGCCCAGGCCAAGCAGATTTACGCAGCTGTGACGTATGACAATGGCAAAGCCTATTTGTTTCTCGATAATGGCACCTATTTGAGCTACGACATGAAAAGTGACCGTGTTGATGCAAGTGGTCCTGTATCTGTCTCAACCGAATGGCGTGGTATCAGTGATGAACAGGCCAAGCAAATCATTGCTGCTGTCAATTATGGTAATGGCAAGATTTAATTCTTCCTGAAGAATGGTACTTACCTGTGTTACGACATGGCCGGTAATCACCTTGATCCAGGTTATCCGCAGCCAATGGATTCAGGTGGTTGGCATGGATTGAATGCGCAATCCGAAAAATCCCTGTCAGCTGCATATTCGCTCACGCCGTATAGTTATGGATTTTTGTCTAATACGGGTGCAGCACCGTTGGGTCGAGATATCGCCATGGATGCGTATTTTGCCAGTAATCCCAGTGGCCAGCCCCATGCCTTGTACAGCAATGGCAATCAACAACTGCCATTGTATGTAGCTGTTTGTCCTCGGGGCAGTGATCAAACGCCCATCAGTGATGCCCAATTGGATCTGATTAAGCAATACTTGCTGATTAAGGATGCAAATAATAATCAAGCTATCGGCTTTAATACTGAACAGAACGGTGCTTTGTATACTTACACGGCTAATGACTATAAGCATGGATTGTTCAGCCCGGGCAGCGTCAGTGCCATGTCACGTGCACAGAACGTATCCTTGCAGGCTTCCGGGTCTTGTTCAGATCCAAATTTAACCAAAGTACTGATGGTGTATTTGCAGTCCAACTCGCCTGATACGAGTAAAAGTGTGTATGCCTCACTCAGTTATACGGATGCTCATCATTTGCCCAAAACCATCGATACCTACAGATCGAGTAGTGCGACAACTTTTAACTTGGTCCATCCGATTTACTATAAAACCAGCGATTTAGGCTGGCCGGTCACGAAATTTTGGGCACCAGGCGGTGATACGTTGTGGAATGACCGGGCACGGGTTTATCGTGGCGGAGTGGTGAATAATAACGCGCCTAGGCTTTATAAAGTCGGTGTTGCCAATAAGGGGAATGCCCATGGGCCAGATTTTTTCTTAGATGATTGGATGCAAAGTTCTCGCGCAGGGATTCTTGAGATTTTTCAGGTCAAACGGGATGATAGTCCCAGAACATCCTCGATTACAGTGGGTTGGGGGACATGTGCATACAGTAGTTATTACGATAAAGCGACCGACACCCATCTGCCCAATACGATTTATGTGTTGACGTAGAGTTGTGTCAACGTAGGAAATCCTATTTTTCCGGCATATTCAATACAATCTGACGATATGTATCTGAACCTAACCGATGAATATTGCAATGAAACGCAGAACTTGAATGTGGGTAAATTTACTCTGTAAATACACGGTTTAATGCGCTTCATCCCAGTTCTTGCCGGTACCGATGTCAACCACCAGCGGCACTGATAGTTCAGCCGCTGTAGACATTTTGTCTTGGATGGTCGCAATCGTTGCCTCGAGTTGGTCATGCGGACATTCGAACACCAGTTCATCGTGCACTTGCATGGTCATTCGGATAGCCGGCGCAGTGGTGCGTAACCAACGATCAATGTCGATCATCGCGCGTTTAATGATATCCGCTGCGGTGCCTTGCATCGGTGCGTTAATGGCCGCGCGTTCAGCTGCTTTGCGTCTGGCCATGTTACTGGCATTAATTTCCGGCAAATGTAGGCGGCGACTAAATAAAGTTTCGACGTAGCCATGTTCATGGGCAAACTCGCGTGTGGTTTCCATATAGGTCAACACGCCGGGGTAGCGGGCAAAATAGGTATCAATGTACTGTTGTGCTTCCTGACGGCCAATGTCGAGCTGTTTCGCGAGGCCGAAAGCCGACATGCCGTAAATCAGACCGAAGTTGATCGCTTTGGCGCGACGGCGCTGTTCAGCTGTGACGGCGTTTAATTCGACAGTAAAGACTTCCGCAGCCGTGGCTCGGTGTACATCAAGGTTATCGTTGAAAGCTTGCAATAGGCCGGGATCTTTTGACAAATGTGCCATGATGCGCAGTTCGATTTGTGAATAATCCGCAGCGATGATGCAGCTGTTTTCTGGTGCAATAAATGCTTGGCGGATATGCCGGCCAGCAGCTGTGCGGATCGGAATGTTTTGCAAGTTCGGGTCAGTAGATGATAAACGACCGGTGTTGGCCGTGGCTTGATGATATTGCGTATGCACGCGTCCGGTTTTGGGATTCACCTGCTGTGGCAGTTTGTCGGTATAAGTCGATTTGAGTTTGCTCAGGTGACGATGTTGCAGAATGATTTTGGGTAATTCAAACGATTCAGCCAGTTCTTGCAGGACTTCTTCGTTAGTTGAGGGCTGACCGGTTGGGGTTTTTTTGATGACGGGTAAGGCCATTTTGTCATAAAAAATATCACGCAATTGTTTTGGAGACCCTAAATTAAACGGCGTTTCTGCCAGTTCATGAGCGGTTTGTTCCAGTTTTTGTAAGGCAATGCTGTGTTGCTGGCTTTGGCTTTGCAGCAAAGGTGCATCGATTAACACACCACCCAGTTCCATGGTCGTGAGTACCGGAATCAGCGGCATTTCTTCGTCGTCAAAAACGGCTTGTAATGTTGGTTCTGACGCCAGTGCTGATTTGAAATATTGATAGAGTTGGAAGGTTACATCTGCATCTTCAGCGGCATACTGTGTCGCAGTGGCAATGTCCACATCAGCAAAACTGATTTGTTTCGCCCCTTTGCCGACAACAGTTTCATACGATGTGGTTTCAATCTGCAGAAATTTCTGTGCCAACGTATCCATATTATGGCGGCTGATACCGCTGTTGAGCACGTAAGATGCCAACATGGTGTCGAAGGCAAGCGAAGTTGGGTAAATGTCATATTGCGCCAAGATTTCGAGGTCATATTTCAGGTTCTGCCCAATCAAGCCAGCATCTGGCGCTTCCAGGAGGTCTTTGATATCAGCCAACATTGCTGCCAATGGCAGTTGATCCGGCACACCGACATAGCGATGCTGCAATGGTACATAGATGGCTTCATGTGCCTCAATGCAGAATGAAATGCCGACCAGTTCAGCCTGTAATGGATCTAAGCTGGTGGTTTCTGTGTCGAAGCAGAGGACATCTGCTTGGCGAAGCTTTGCCAACCACTGTTGCCAATCTTTAGGATCGGTGATGCAGTGGTACTGTGTTGCTGGTGTGTTGGACTTGGCGTGTGGTAAATTTTTCAGCCAAGAAGAAAATTCCCAATGAGTCAGGGCGTCGACTAATGCCTCTTGTTGAATAGGCTGCCGTTGGTAATCTGCCAAACTAAACGTGAGGTCTAAGTCACACCGAATAGTGGTTAAGGTCTGATTGAGTTTCAGTTGTGGCACATGTGCGCGTAAATTATCGCCGACTTTACCACCAATGTGTTCGGCATTTGCCACCAAATTTTCCAGTGAGTCATATTCGTTCAACCATTTTGCGGCGGTTTTGGGGCCCACTTTGGGGACGCCTGGAATATTGTCTGAAGTGTCGCCCATAATGGCCAATAGATCGATGATTTTATCCGGTGTAACGCCGAACTTTGTCAGGACATATTCTTCGTCCATGACACGGTCTTGCATCGTATCGATTATCTGCACGCCAGGTTGTATCAACTGGGTCATGTCTTTGTCACCCGTCGAAATAATCACTTCGCGATCATGTGCGCGCGCTTGTTGCGTCAGTGTTCCGATCACATCGTCTGCTTCAACCCCTTCGACTGCAATCAGTGGAATGCCCAAATATTCGATGAGTTGGTGTAGTGGCTCGATTTGTACCCGCAGGTCGTCTGGCATTTTGGCACGATTGGCTTTGTAGTCAGGATATAGTTCATGACGAAAGTTTTTGCCTTTGGCATCAAACACCATCACCACATAGTCCGTTTCGTACTGTTCCAATAAACGTTTGAGCATATTCAATACGCCTAGCATCGCACCGGTTGGGTGGCCTTGGCCATTGGTTAATGCGGGTAGCGCATAATAGGCCCGGAATAAGTACGAGGATCCGTCGACGAGAATGATGGGTTGGTTCATGATGTTGAACTGATGCTTTGTCGCTATAATGTCGGGCATTGTCAGATATGGTCCTAGAAAAAGGAAGGGTGTTTTGATGCGACGATTATTGACGACACGTTTGTTGTTTTTATGGGTTTTTGTGTTGTGCTCAGTTGCCATGGGCATTGCGCTGTATTTTCAATTTGTGCGCTACCTGATGCCATGCATGTTGTGCGTGTCACAGCGTGTGGTGATTATTGTCTTAGGCGTGGTCGCGTTAGTCGCTTGTGTGCATGGGCCCGGTGCTAAAGGCACTCGTGTGTATGGTGCGTTGTCGTTTTTATGCAGCCTATTGGGGTGTTGGTTTGCCGGTCGTCAGGTCTGGTTGCAACATCTGCCGCCAGATCAAGTGCCGGCTTGTGTCCCTGGATTTGATTTTTTACTGCAGTCTTTGCCGCCCAAAGATCTATTAGTTTTACTGTTTAAAGGTACGGGCGACTGTGCTGTTGTGCATTGGACGGGCTTGGGATTAACCATTCCGGAATGGTCATTGCTGTTGTTTCTGTTGATCTTGTTAGTCGGTGTGTGGCAGATGTTTCGCCGAAATTAAGGGTTTAAATTTAAAAATTGACTATTTTTTAATCTATTTTATGGTATCATGCCTGTTCATTTTTCGATCTATTTTTTAATTCCATGCAAGATCCGGTGAAAACACCCCATGATTTATTTGCCAAGGCGAGTTTGCAGGATCTAGCGATTGCGAAAGACTTT